>DAIDJG010000546.1 GCA_027451445.1 Singulisphaera sp. | reverse complement strand
ACTCCTATTAGGGTCAGATTCCCGGCCTCGACCGGGGGGACGACGACGGTACGTCAGGCTTGCTCTCGCTGTCCTTGTCCTTCGTCTTCGGTTTGTCCCTTTCTTTGTCCTTCCCTTTTTCCGCCGCCTTTCCGCCTTCTTCGGGAAGCTCTTCGATGATCGTAGGCTTGCGCATCTTCATGGCGTCCTCTTCATCGAGGCCGAGGGCGGCGCGAATTTCCTCGACGGCGTCTTGAACGTCGTGGAGATCGCGATGCAGCGCCTTCAACTGGCTGAGGACGAGGTTGAGCGGGTCATCCGCACCCTCGGCGTCGGTGATGACCAGCAGGTTGTCCTCCGGAACCACGCGATACGTGAGCCCGACCTGGTCAAGCAAGAGCTTGAGTCCCGTTTTCAGGCGGATGCCGTCGTGCAACGAGAGGACGACCGTGTCCTCGCCGGTGATCTCCTGGCGGTCGAGCGCAGCGCGGTCGAGCACGACCGGAATCTTGAGCATCATGCGCAGGTGCCGGCAGACGTCGTTGAGCGTCGTGGGCTGCTCGAACGGCATCACGAACGGTCGCTGCAGCGCATCCAACGCCGAGCCGGTGGATGGCTCCGACCTGGCCGGCGCACTCGCGACATCGGGTCGCGAACGCCCTTTGCGAATATCGTCCTGAGCCCAGAGGCTCAGGCAGGCGGTCACGAGCGTCAACAACCCCGACGCCCCCAGCATCAATGCGAGTCGTTTGCGTTTCATCGCCGTCTCCTCCCGCGAACGCCTCCCCCTTCAAACGGGGTCATTCTAACGGAACTTGTCCCTCGCGCCAGGGGGCGAGCGTCCGGCTCAGCGCTCGACCTTCCCGGCGAGGAGCGCGGCGTCGATCTCGGCGGGCGAGGGAAAACCGAAATCACGCCGGTCGAGCACGAGCGCCGCGGCCACCGAGGCGCGCCGGCCCGCGAGGAGCGCGAGCGCAGGATCGGTGACGCTGGCGTCCCAGCCGTGATCGAGCAGAGTGGCCACCAACGTCGAGGCGTAAGCCTCCCCCGCGCGATTGGTGTCCTGCGGGGGATGAGACCGCGGGAAGGCGTCGAGCCGTTGGGTACCCGGCTCACCGATGGGGGTCGTGAAGCGAAGCGTACTGCCGTTCGGACCATCGGTGATGGCGAGCATTGCCACGCGCCAGGCTACCTCTTCCCGATGTTCGAGACTTTCCCACTCCTGCCGGTTGCAGCAGATCAGATCGATCACCCCCGCAAAAGAGGCGACGGGCGTGTCCCGGTCCAGCATGTTCCGCATCGCGGGCGCAAACATCCGTATGCCCGCTCCCGGCGCCTGCAGCGCCTGGGCCGCGAGCCGGTTGGGAAGGGAGGCCACAACGCGGAGATCGCACGCCCCGAGAGACTCCGGGGGCAATTCCCCGAGCGCCGCGTGGCAACCTCGAAAACCGACCGGAAGCTTATCGCCGTGCGGTCCACTCGTGATAAGCAAGGTCCAGTCCGCCGCCTGTCCCGCAACCCGAATCGGCCGGTGCACCACACCCGCGCGTTCCAGCAGGGCCGAGACCGCCCGGCTGACCACATCATCTGTCGACCCGAGGGCACTGACGAGTTCACCTTCCAACGCGGCCGCGTAGCCTGCCCCCATACCGCCGAGGTCGTCTTGCCAGTCTGTCCCTTCGACCTCCCGGCTCCAGGGCGCCGAAGACTCTCCCATGGGACGGTTCAGCAACACCTCGCCCCACGGCCCAGGCCAGCTCTGGGGCGGCGTGACGGTGATTTTGTGCCCGAGCGGATCGCTGAGCACGAGCCGCGTCCCCGGTTGGCCCGCGAACCCCGTGCGACCGTCGACGCTCTTATCCAGTGGGGGACCATGCTCCGGCGCGATCAGAGGACGATCGACCCGCAGGACACGATCGAGGTAGGCAGGCCCTACGACATGGGTTCGTCTCGACATCGTTGCGCACATCCCTCAAGAGCCTGGCTTTCCGCGGTTCGTTGCCGTCGATTATACTCATCGGCGTCGGGCACGGCCCGGATTTCGCACCCTGGAGGGTCGGGAAGGAGTCGTGTCTGAGTGTCGGATATTGAATCGTCGGTAGAGTCGCTCGATCACCCGGTGGACAACGCGCCGGTCCGCTCGCTGGTCCACAAAGGGCTGACGATCGA
>DAIDJG010000545.1 GCA_027451445.1 Singulisphaera sp. | reverse complement strand
GAAATTCTTTCGCGGAGCGAAAGTCGACTCTCGCTGCCCGTACGCCGGCAATCGTCCATTCTCCTCGAACGCTCAGCCACGGCGCAGAAGGCCACGGAATACGCCCAACTTCAAAACATGCGAGGGGCGACGAACCATTGGGGACGCACAGAGTGTACATTCGAGACACATTGCGCCGCGCTCGAACGCCCTTCATTCACAAGAAGGTCGTGCCGGCTACGAGCGTGCGCAACGACGCATCAGTCGCGACGACAGCCCAAAACGAGCGTGCGCATGTGCGCGCCCCCATTCGGTAATTCGGAACCCAAAGGCTAACAAGGGGTTCCGAATTACCGAATGGCCGAGTTGGCGGACAATTCGGAAGATTAAGCGGGACAATAGGTTATGGCAAAGCGCAGGACAATAGGTACAAAATGGCAGATACGAGCCAGGTCCCAAGACACGCGAATGGAGCGAGAGATTGGCTCCGCGAGCCGCCGTCGCGATTTCGTGGCACCGCATGCGTTTCCCATTCCCGGTGAGCGCGCGGGTGACGATGCCACGGGCGTTCTCTGAAATGCCATCGAAGCGTCGTGTCTTCATCGCGTCATCTCGCAGTGCCGCGGGTTCGCGGGCGGACCCAACTTGATGGCGGAGTGGGGCTTACGGCCGCGCTTTCGGCTTGACCAGCGACGCCCGCGATGTATTGGCGAACACGCCTTGACATAATCCCCACTCGAATTACCATCTTTAGCACGCGGTCATATACGAGTCGCACCTGCCTCGCGCGCACCGGATAATCCAGGGAAGGATGAAGCCGTGACCACGAAGCCGTTCAGGACGCGTTGCCGAGTTCTCTTCGCCGTAGCCGTGTGCTGCCTTACTCCGGCGTGGGCGAACGCCTCGCCGATGTACAACATCACGGGGCTGGGCGTCATGCCGGGCAACACACAGAGCATCGCTACGGGGATCAACTCGCAAGGCCAAGTGGTCGGTGTGTCCTACACAACCCATGATGTCATCAACGGATATGATGCGGGTGCCAAATCGTTCCTCTACAGCGGCGGTCAGGTCAATCAGATCAACCCGCTCGGCGGGCCGGCCAATGCCATCAACGACTCGGGACAGGTCGTAGGGGGATTCTACCTCGGAATCAACAATGCGGGTCAGTACATCGGAATCGACAATAATGGTGTTGAGAACGTCTATACAAATGGACAAGCGACAGCTCTTCCGCTAGTCGCTCTGGCAATCAACAATGCGGGTGCGATCGTAGGCGATGTGCTTACGAACGGTGCCCATAATTCCCTCGCAACGATGTACGCCAATGGCCAGACGACAGACCTGAGCCAAGCCACCGGACTTCAGAACTCAGCCGCGGTGGGTATCAACAACAACGGCGACGTCCTCATTACTGGATCGAACGGCAATGGAGTGCATTCATTTTTGTATGTCAACCATATCATGACAGACCTGACTGGCCTGCCTGGCGGCGCGGGCAAAATCGCGACAGCGCTAAACGACTCGGACCAGATTGTCGGCAACAACTTCCTCTACACTGGTGGCCAGATCCTGCCCCTGACGAACTTCCTACTCCCTAATAGCGGCTGGAGTAATCTCTACGCCACGGGAATCAACAACAAAGGGCAGATCATTGGGCAAGGACTGTTCAATGGGCAGGAAGAAGCGTTCTTGATGACGCCAATTACGCAAACGGTCCCGGAGCCCACGTCCGTCACGCTCTTCGGCGGAGTTATGGCTGGACTGGCATTTGTTCGAGCGAAAAAACGTCGCTCACAATGACAGTGAAAACGAGTTACCAAACGCGAGGCCAGAACCGGACTCAACAGCCGACGACACTGCGTTCTGCGTGCCCTGAGCGGCGAATAACACGGTCGCACCCTAAATTCTGCGTAGCGGTTCCGAAAGCCTGGGGCCTGCCTCGGTGCATTTGATAACGCAAGCGGCCGTACCCGATCAGTACGGCCGCCTTTCCGTAGGTTCTGCGCCTGACACCGGCGGGTTTACCAGATCTGCTTCAACCACGGCTTCGAGAGCGGCAGGTCCGTCCGACCCGTACTGGGATCGATATAGGCATGCTTGTTATCAGCGCCCGACTCCTTATCGGCATCCGTGACACGGTTCCACCAGCGCCGCAGCGCCGAGGGGCGCTTGGCCGGAGCCTGGGTCGGCCAGGGGCGCGTGTCGGAGGCGAAGGCGGAGCCTGACGGAGCGTGCGGACGTCGCGCGGTCTCGGCGTGCGCGGGAGTCGGGTTCGTGCTGGCGGCTGGTGAGTACGAGGTCAACGACGTCTGTGGGGCGTTCGACGATGGCGCGCCGCCGTAAACGCTATACACCGCGGAAGTGTACTGGGGACCGGCGGAACGGCCGGCGGTGGGCGTCGTCGCGCTCGGTGCGACGGCGCTCGGGATCGGCGGCGTCGAGACTGGGGCCGTGGACGTAGCAACCCGGCTCGGTGCCGCCACGTTCATCGACGGACCCGCGTAGGCAGGCGACGCCAGACGGCTTGGTGCGGCCACGTTCATCGAGGGACCGGCGTACGCAGGCGACGCCATACGGCTCGGCGCGGTCAACTTCATCGACGGACCCGCGTACGACGGCGATGTGCCGCGCGTCGGAGGCGTAATCGCCGGCGTGGAACTGTAGCTCGCCGAATCGCCTCCGGGAACGAACGCCGGGCTCGCGGGATAGGGGTAACTCCCGCGCGTGTCGGGAGGCGGGACAATCGTGCCGGGAATGGACTGCGCGGAGGCGGAATGATCACCAAGCACCCACAGTCCCGACGATGCCAGAGCTCCCGTCACGAGGGCGGACTTCCAGGTCGGCCGCATCGGTCACACTCCTTGTGCCCATGAGAATATGTGCGTGGTCTCGCAAGTCGCGAGCCACTGTCCCGGACGCCTGCCAGCACGCGGCCGAGGGGGCGAGCCAGGTTCTTGGCATGTGTTGATAGCAGAGAGCGAAGGCGCCCTTCGAGCGAAGAGCGTGGCCCGTGCTTGCACGGACGCCACACGCGGCGTGAGGAGACGCAGCGTTTCCTATTCCAAGAATGTCGGTATTTTGACGGTCGTAGCTTGAGTCGCGATTTTGTCCAGGCTGCGGATAATGCCGATTCTGACCAGCGATCAGAAACCTGGGACGCTGATAAGGCTGAGTGGCGGCCCCACCTGCCGGGGTGGAATGGTCGATTTTTTCTTCGGAATCGCTGTCGGGCGCGAGTCCTCGGAGTGCGGAACTGTCGGGGCGCTCGGACCGTCGGGGTTCGGATCACAACCCGCCAGAAGCCCCGCGGTCAAAGCCGCACAGGACACTCGACCCCAGGACTTCCATCCCATGAGAACTCTCCACGCTCGCTGAGCAGCGCTCGTACATCGAGGTTTTGTGGTCGACTCATCGACCACGGCGAATCCGGACGGCTGTGATCCGCCCCATTATAACTTCTAAGGAAATGGCAGATGCAAGATGTCAGATGTCAGATGTCAGATGCCAGAGATGCCTCACGGACGATTGTGCTAGCCTCCGGAATCAGACTCTCACGGCTCTTCCAGGATTTGCCATTCTGCATCTTGCATCTGCCATTTCGCATTTGCCATTTAGAGACCAAACCGGTTCCGCGGGATCTTCTTGTAGAGGACGAGCTGCTGCAGAATCAGGCTTTTTTGATCCAGGTTGATGGGTACCAGGAACACCAGATCCCCTTTTTCCAGAAACGACGAGCTGCCCTGCGTCACCTGCGTCATGCTGATGGAGCCCGAAGCGCCGGGGACGATCGTCGCGATATTGTTACCGGGAATTCCGAGCTGGAACGCGGGGCTCACTTGCACCACGTTGCCGACCACATGAAGCGCACCAGGAGTGCCCAGCAGATTCGGCGACACGGGGAACGCCCAGCCGAAATACATCATCTGAACTGCCGTTTGATAGGTGTTCATCATGGATGAGAACGACGGGTCGATCGTCGTCGCGGCCATGTTATTGGGCAAAACGCTCCGGTACGTGGGCGTGACCAGCAATTGATCGGCCCCTTCGAACACATCGACGTGGTCCGTCTGGAGCGTATTCGAGCCCAGGTTCGGACCGATCGCCTCGATGAGTGAGGCGGGCGTCAGGTTGCTGGGATCGGTCGGCCAGCGCACCAGAAATTGGTTCACGTGTGCATTATCGAGAAGGACGGGGAACTGCTGGCCGCTGTGATTCTGGACCACGAGCCACTTGCTGTTGGCCATGATCACTTCTCCCCAGGCCCCTCTCGGGGGGACCTGAGGTAGTGAAGGCACCGGCGGGACCAAGCCCGTGAAGTTCTGGGCTTGTGCCGCGAACCAGGTTCCGCTCGCCACCAGCGCGACGACCAGACCGAGCCGAAACCCGAAACGCCTTCTCCGCGTCATGGCCCGCTCCTTCGCAAAGTCATGGCCGGCGGGATCTTGTCCTCATTCAAGAAGACGAACCGACCGGCCTCCCCATTCGAATGTAGCAGAACGAATGACGTCCGACGAGGCGGAACTCGCCTCAATTCTGCCCCGACCCGATCACCAGGCGCGGGCCTAGAGCGCCCAACGCTTGGATTGCGCACGTTGACGACCTATCAATACGCCGAAGCATCAGAACTCCCTCCCCCCTTGTGGGGGAGGGTTGGGGTGGGGGGTTCCGGGCAACCCATTGCCGTGCGACGCCCCCCCACCCCAGCCCTCCCCCACGATGGGGGGAGGGAGTAAGCTTTCTCCATTCCCGTAATGTAAAGGCACGTTTGGAAGTTTGGGGTAATGTGGACCAACGACCGTCGTTGGCTGATCGTGTGCACCCCAACGTTTAAGCGCTCTAGCCTGCCCAGCGCCCGCTCGAACGCGACCAGCGATCAGGGCTTCCCCGCCGGCCTGGATTTGCGCGGGCGGAGGATCATCGTGACCGGCGTTCCTCGGGCGGGAATCTGGCTCGTGTTGGCCGAGAAGCTGCGGGATGCGTCATCGGCCGCACTCGCGAACGGAAGGTCGAGGATCGAGCTCGCGAAGTTGGCGACGGTGATCAGATCGCCGTCGTCCGCGAGGTAGACCGTCTTCTTGGTCACGGGGTCGTCCAGCAACCCACTGCCCACGAACACCCAGTCGATATCGAGCGGTTTCTTTTTCTTGTCATCGAAAACCCACTGCCGCGCGTCGGCCGTATGGGTCTTGCCATCGGCTTCCCACTGGAGCTCGATGCCGATGGACGGGCCTGTGGGGGGTTTGAATTCGGGGAGGAAGCGCACCGTTGAGCCGGGTTCGGCCCCGGTCAGGAGCAATCCGGCGTGAATCTGCCGGGGGATTGCGGGGGTTGCAAGAACCGCCTCGTGCTCCTTGGTCCCCTTGAGGCAGAGCAGATGCTCGAGCGGGCCCTCCCGGAGCGCGACGCGAGCGCGGAGGATCAACGACCGCTTCGCGGGGTCGAACCAGAGGCTTGGCCCCAGGGCCTTCCAGCCAGGGTCGGGGCGAAAGGTGTCGGCCGGCGCCTGCGGCTGGCCGTCCGGAGGAGGGGCGGATACAAGAGCGAACGCCAGCAACAGTCCGGCTGCGGAGCTCACGAGTGTCCTCCCGGGACGGAGTCCCGGTGCGGGACGATGCGGAAGAAATTCGGTGCACCTCCAGCAAAACCGAAAACGACCGCCGGGGAAAGGGGCTTCCCCGGCGGCCGGTCGCGTTTGGGTCGGATAGGCTGTGCAGCGTTCGACGATCGCGGTCAGAGGGCGATCGTCGGAATGCCCAGCTTCTCCTCTTCCTCTTCGAGGATGATGATACGAGGCGTGACCATCAGCATGAGGCTGGAGGTGATCCGGCCGATGCCGATGTTCCGGAACAGACGGTTGAGCAGCGGGGTCTTGGACAGAACGGGCACGCCGAACTCGAGGCGCTGCTCGTTGAGCCGCTTGACGCCGCCGAGCAAGACGGTGCCGCCGTCGGGGACGGTGACGGTCGTGCTCACGGTGGTGACCGTGAACCGCGGAAGCTGGATCGTGCCGTTGATGGCCGCCGAACCGCCGCCGAGGCCACCGCCGCCGACCGCCGCGGGGACCTGGATCGTGTCGAAGCCTTCGATCGCGGTGAAGTTCGGCGACAGCGTCATACGAACGTAGCGCCGGTCTGCCGAGACCACCGGGGTCACCTGCAACTGCACGCCGTTCGGGAACGACTGCACCTGCGGCACGAAGGCCACCGAGCCGAAGCCGACGATCGGCAGGAGCGACTCGACGAAGTTGATCTGCTCCGTATTGATGATGAACGCCGCAGCACCGTTGAAGGTGGTCACCTTGGGTGCCTGGAGGATGTTGGTACGGGTGTCGCCCTGGGCGGCGGTCAGGAAGAGGAACACTTCCAGGTCGCTGAGGAACGCGATCCCGAACGTCGCACCGGCACCCGGCGACGAGTTCGACGGGGCGATCAGGCTGGCGCTCGCTTGGTTGAACGGAATCGTGAGGTCAGGCGTGAAGTTGCCGATACCGCCCGCCGACGTGCCGACCACGATCGGTCCCGAGCTCGGCGTGGTGTAGTCGCGGATCGTGTTGACGATGATCGGAGCCGGAGCGGACGCGCCGCCACCGCCGCCGAGGCTGCCACCGCCGCCACCGCCGAGGCTGCCACCGCCGCCGAGTCCGCCAGCGCCGCCGAGCCCGCCGCCGCCAAGCCCGCCGCCGCCAAGCCCGCCGCCGCCGAGGTTGCCGCCGCCCGTACCGCCCAGCGTGCCGGTGCCCGTCGTGGTACCGCCCGCCGTCGTACCGCTCGTCTGGATCGCGTTTCCGCCCACGAACAGCGTGGCCGCGGGGTTCGTTTGGGCAATGGTACTATGCTTCCCGAGGGCTTTGGATTCGATCGTGAAGTCGAAGTCCACGCCAATCTGCTCGAAGAAGCTGTCGCTGACCGTGATGAACCGGACCTCGATCGACACTTGCAAGTCCTGCAAGCGGCGGAGCTGCCGCAGCAAGTCGGCGACCTGCTCGTGAATTTCCGACGTGTGGCGGATGATCAGGCTGATGGAGAGGAAGAACGGCGTGATCGAGCCGATCGGCTGCGCGGGCTCATCCGCACCGCCGGCTCCCGCACCGCCGAAGCCACCGCCCATGCCATACGCCGCGGAGACGTCGGCCTTCTGCTCCGGATCGAACACCCGCCAGGTCCCCGGCGCGATGGACGCCGTGATGAGCTGGATCAGCGGCCCCATGTCGGGCTTGGGACGTTCGTTGTGCGACACCTGCGGGCCGCCGCTGCCGTTGACAGGCATGGCGCCGGCTCCCATCGCCGCAGCCTGCGCGGGGATGTTCGACGGGTTCGACGGCTTGGCCGGATTGTACGGACCCGCCTGGCTCGAGGTTGGCGGCATCACCAGGTCGCCCACGTAGTGGGTCCGCGTTTCGAGCTGGTCCTGCGACACCTGCGGACTGGTGATGACGAGCACCTCGTCCTCGATGTGGTAGGTCAGCCCCATCGGCTTGAGGAGCAACTTGAGCGCTGTCTTGAGCGTGATGTTGCTCGCGGTCAGGCTCACCGGCGAGGCCGTGGTCAGCCCTTCTTCATTGAGAGCCTTCGGGTCGAGAACGATGTTCAAGCCCGTGTAGTTGGCCAGGAAGCCGATCGCCTCGCCCAGCGGCTGATTGTCCATGTTCAGAGTGACGGGGTCACCCAGCTTGGACTCAATCTGGAGCGTCCGAGGGCTCTTCTTGGGCTGCAGGCTCTTCGCCAATCTCAGGCGACGCTCGCTCAGCTCCTTGAAGTTCTTGGGCATGTCGATGCCACCTCGAACAGCCACATTGTTGATGGTCGCGGCCTCGTCGATGTCGAGGAACTCACCGACGACACCATGCTCCTGGCGATCGCGGATGTCCTTCTCGCGCCGCATGCGGTTTTCCATCTTGGCCTTCCACGCAACGATGCCCGGAGTGACATCGTTCGGGTCGACCTCCTGAGCACGCTTGGCGAAGAGCTCGGCCTTGTCGTAGTCGCCGCTGGCCATGGCCTTCTCGGCCTCGCCCATCAGCTCCTTCATCTTGTCGTGCTTGGCCTTGTCGGCCTCAAAGATGCGGAGCCGCTTCTGTTCGATCTCAGCGCGGGCGGTCTTGTCCTTCATCTTGATGTCGAAGGCGACCTTATCCTTCTTGGCGAGCTCGATGCCCACCTCGAGGCGCCGGACCAGGGGCCGGGCGAGGGTTTCGGGGATGTCCGCCGCCTTCACGGTCTTGATCGTATCGGCGTAGATCGCGAGGGCCTTGTCCGGGTCGACCTCGTGCAGCCGGCGGGCCTCGGCGATCCGGGTGCCGACCTCAGCGTTCAGCTTCTGGGCGGCGAGGGTTTCCGCGTCCTGGATGTTGGACAGTTCCGTCGTGACCGCCTTGCCCTTGGCCGGGTCCTTGGGCAGCCGCGCCAGAAGGTCCTGCACCTTCTTCGAGAGCGACTCGTCGGCGGCTCCCGACGTGCTGACCTCGGTCAGCAGAACGCGAGCTTTGTCCCAATCGTTGGCCCGCACGGCGTTGAGCGCGGCCTCGTACATGCTGAGGGCACCGCCCTGCTCGGCGACCCCGACCTGCGCCAGGAACTCATCGGCCTTGGCATCGACGCCAAACCCACCGGTCCGGGCCTGCGTGGCCATTTGCCGCGCGGCGGGGAAATTGCCGTTGTTGTAGAGGGCGCGAGCCTCACTCAGAAGTTGCTCGCCACGACCGGAATCCGCGGTCCCCACAGCGGGGGTCGCGTCGGCAGGCTGGCTGATGATGACGGGCGCTTCCGAGGCAGGAAGCGGCTGAAGCGCCGGGGCGCTGCCGCCGTCCACACGCTGGACCGACGGATCGGCCGGAGCGGTGAGCGCCACGCCGGACTGCTGTTGCTCCTGCATCCGCAGCCGTTCCGCTTCCGCATACTTTGCCGAAGCGGCTTGCCTGTCGCCCTTCGCCAGGAGCGCGTTGGCCTCGCGCTCGGACACGGTGCTGGCGCGCTCGGCGCCGGTGGCGACCAGTGGTGTTCCCGCGGCCTTCGCCTGCTCCATTGCCTGGAGCTCGACGAGGACAGCGTCCGCACGATCGGCTTCGACCGGCGGCACCACGCGCATCCGAAGCGCCTGGAGGGCCTTGGCTTTGGCCTCTTCGAGCTTGCCCTCGGACATCAGCTTGCGCGATTCGCGCACGAGCACCTCGTAGGTGCCGAGGCTTGGCTGCGGGCCCCTCCCGCGATAGGGCTGGGCCTGGCGACTGCGCAGCGCCCGTGCGGCCGCGGCGATCTTGTCCGGATTATCTTCGAACATCGAATAGCTGAGGTGCCACGACTTGACGTCAAGGGCGATGGCCTCTGCCTTGTCGTAGTCTTGTTCGTCCAGGAACCGGCGGGCTTCCTTGAGCCGGGCCTTGGCCATGCGGCGATCCTTGGCCTGGCCGCCGGGGGCGCCCGACGCGTCGGCCTTGGGACGCGACTTCTCGAGAAGCTGGGTCAGCTTCGCCGGGGTCTCGTCGAACAGGCCCCACTTGATGTCCATCCCGCGGACTTCTTCGATCTTCTTGGCGGCCTCGTCGTAGTTCCCCTGGCGAATCATCTCGCGAGCCGCCTGGAGCTTCCAGCGCGCCATTTGCTTGTTGTCGCTGCCAGGTCCTCGGGGATTGCCCCCGTCACGATCGGCCGGCGGTTGCGTGGGCAAGGGGTTCGCCCCCGCCGCCGCGGTCATCGCCGGCGCGTTCTGAGCGGGATCGGCAGCGACTGCCGGCGTCACCGCCACATCGGACGGGCTCGCCGTCACGGCAGGCGCTGAGGTCGTGGTCTCGGCCGGCTGTGCCGCGGGGGCAGTGCCCCCGGTGAGCGCTTCGGCCGGAACCTTCGCCATCTCCGCCGCGAACAGATCGAGCGTCTGTTGCTGCTCCTGCGTGAGCTGGTCACGATACAACTGGGCGGCCTGCAGATACTTGGCCGCCAGCCCGTACTGTTGCGTGTTGAAGAGCTGCGCCCCCGCCTGAAGGTACTTCACCGGCTCCGCAGGAGCCGGCGGGCGAGCCGAAGAGCTCGCTGGGGGGGCCGCGCTATCAGGGGGCGCGCCTTCCGTAGCTGCTCCCCATGCGCAGACGATCAAGAGGACAGTGAGCGTTCTAAGCCTTCCCAACGCGACCTCCTTTCGCCGCCCGCGGAGACGACCATCGACTTCCCTGACGATGGTCTCTGACGTGTCCCCGAAGCGGGAGACCTGTATGCCTGCCTTCAGTCGTGCCTAGACCCCCCTAAAGGGGCAGCGCGGCTGCTTCACCCGAAAAATCTGGCGCCGCTGGATCAAGAAGTGCGCATCAAGAAGGGCGCGACCAAGAACGGGGAGAAGAAGAGGCGGTGTCTTACCCCGAACGTCAAATAGGGTCAAGCCGATTTCACAGTTTTTTTCGATCCGTCTCACACACAATCGGAAGATTGGGTAAACCAGGAAACCCTAAACGTCGTAATATAGACCGGATGCAGCGTTCTCCGGGGCCGTCGACCGCTTGATTGACCGAGTGAAATTGCCGGATCATTTATTCCCCTCTATAATTATGGGCGACGGACTTGGCTCCGTAGAATTTCCGCGTCCGACCGGTGATCAGGCCGCCATCATTGTTTTCATCCCTCCCTCCCCCCGATGGGCCTTTACCGGGCGCCTCAGAAAGGTCGGTGTCTCATGGCCATTCCCCAAGTTGTGATTGTGGGCAGGCCCAACGTTGGCAAGTCGTCGGTCTTCAACTGGCTCGCCGGGCGCCGCATCGCGATTGTCGACGACGTGTCGGGCGTCACCCGCGACCGCCTGGGTGCACTCTGCCAGATCGGCGAGGACGATAACCCACGTTTCTTCGAGCTCGTCGATACCGGCGGGATCGGGATGGTGGATCGCGACGATCTCTCGGATCATGTCGATCGCCAGATCGAAGTTGCGATGAACGACGCTAGCTTGATCCTCTTCGTTGTGGACATCCGCGACGACCTGATGCCGCTGGACCTCGAAGTGGCCCAACGGCTCCGCTACCTTGACGTTCCCGTGATCCTCGTCATGAACAAGGCCGACACGCCGGATTTCGACCACCGGGGTGCGGAGTTTTACAAGCTCGGGCGGGGCAAGCCGATCGCCATCTCGACCCAGCAAAATCGCAACAAGAAAGCGCTTCAGAAACTCATTGGTGAAATGCTCCCCGCCGGCGACGATATGCGGCCGGCGGACGAGGTGATGAAGATTGCGGTCGTCGGCCGGCCGAATACCGGCAAGTCGACCTTCATCAATACTCTGGCGCACGCCGAGCGAGTGATCGTTTCCGAACGCCCCGGGACCACGCGCGACTCCGTCGACGTGCGTTTCGAGCTCGATGGCCTGCCATTCCTCGCGATCGATACCGCGGGGGTTCGTCGCAAGGCGAAGGTTCGCGACAACCTCGACTTCTACTCCATCCACCGCGCTGAGCGTTCGATCCGCCGCGCCGACGTCACCCTCCTCTTTCTCGACCCCACCCAGGGGATCACCCGGCTCGACAAGCAACTGGCCGACTACATCGCCAAGCAGTACAAGCCCTGCATCTTCACCGTGAACAAGTGGGACCTGATGCTGCGCGAATCCGCGTCCGACGGTCAGGCCGCGATGGGGCGCTACGCGCATGTGGTTCAGCACGCGTTCCGTGCGATGCCCTATTCGCCACTGGCGTTCATCACCGCGCAGACCGGCAAGAACGTCAAGGCCCTGTTGAACATGTCGCAGGCGATGTTCAAGCAGTCGCAACGCCGCGTCGGCACCGGCACGCTCAACCGCGTCGTCCGCGAGGCCGTTGCGGCCCACCCGCCCGCGATGCGAGAGAACCGCAACCCCCGCATCTACTACGCCACACAGGTCAGCACCGCGCCGCCGACGGTCGTGCTGTTCGTCAACAGCACACGGCTGTTCGACGCGACCTACCAGCGCTACCTCCTGAACGTGTTCCGCGAAAAACTGCCGTTCCGTGACATCCCGATCAAGCTCTACATGCGCTCCCGCACGCAGTCCGATCCCAATGCGCCGCGCACCCTGGATCCGACCGCCGATGAAGGCTCACTCGTCGGGCACGACTCCGAGCCCGCCGAAGTCGCTGCGGGATATGGCGGCTACCGGATGCTGGACCAGGAGGTGAACGACCTCCTGGATGACCTGAATTGACGCCACGCGAGTCGCCGCTTCGGAGGACACTCGGAAGCGGCGACCGTTAAAACGAGTCCGCGCTCACCACTTCGCCACCGAACCGAGTGCCGAGGGCCTGGTACGTGGTCGGGTTGATCGTCGCTTTGATGAACCTCACCGCACCGTCTCCGAAGAGGAAGTTCACGCCCCCGGGATGCTGGCTCCGGAACCCCCACTGACCGTACTGCAAGTATTTGGGGTCGAGTAGCCACGCCTTGTAGTCGGTATTGATGGGATAGGCCGTGCCGGGCGGTAGCGGGTTCGATCCGTATTGAGGATCGTCGCCCAGCATCATGTTCGCGTTGATGATCGGCACTTCGTACGCGAACCCCTGCGGCCGCGTTGTGTTGGAGCCGATCGCCGACGAGAAATACCCGAACGCGCTCCACGTATTGAACGCCCAGTCAGGATCGTTCTTGAATCGCGACGATTCCCCGAAAAAGATGGTCGAGCTCAACCCGTCTGTAAACGCGGACGCCGCGTACGGCGCAGCGTCGTCGAACGCGCCGTTGCCCGGATCCTGATTCCAGCAATTGGGACCGTCGTAGTACGCCATCGTGTTCCACGTCCCCCCCGATGGGAAGTAGGAGGTCTGTGCAAACGCGTTCGGTCCGCTATCGAAAAACTGGGTCCGCCGCTGATCGTCCGGGCAGATGTAAATCGACACCGCCGCACCCAGGGCCGTGCTGTTGGCAGCCCCGGCGTTGATCGTGTTATTGAAGATCCCGTGTGACCGCAGGCTAAAGTTGATCGCGTTGTAGACGGACGTCTGCTCCATCGTCCCGAGAATCATGGCCATCATGCCAAAGTCGCGTGTGGCGCCCGGTCCGTCCAGGCTCGATCCGCCGCAAAACGTGACGCCGTCCTGCGGGTTGTACTCCACCGCCCCCAGCGGAAACACGCCCTGAGCGTTCTCGTAGTTGTGAATCGCCAGGCCGATTTGCTTGAGATTGTTCACACACTGAACGCGACGGGCCGCCTCACGCGCCGCCTGGACCGCAGGGAGCAGAAGCGCAATCAGGACGGCGATAATGGCGATCACGACCAGTAACTCGATCAGCGTGAACCCGGCCGCCGCGGTCCTTTTCGGGGAGGGGATGACCATGTCGGGCTACTCTCGGAAGAAATGTGAAGGAAAAAGCCCTCGGATGAGTCCTAAGAATCCCTAAATCTTACCACGGATCCGGCTTTCACGTCCTCACGGGAAAGGAAAACGTTCCGCCAAGGATCCGGCCTCCGCGTGATTGTCTACAAATCAATAACGCACAGAGCGCTGGGGTGTGAACAGGTCCGTGAGAAAACAGTCGGTGGCCGCCGTGCCCGGACCCTTCGGCCTCCACCAGTCGTGCAGACCTCATACGCCTCCGCCGGATTCGCCTTAGCGATTTGCCCGACTTTTGATATAGAGCCCATCGCCTCCATTCCTCGCAGCGCTGGTTTGAGGGATTCGATCCTTGCAGGGAAGCCGTCCATGCGGATACTCACTCACGAGCGCCATCGTGATGCACAGGGCGCAGAGGGCTCCGAAGCACGTTGGCAGCCCGCTGATTCCTTCGTCACCTTCCTGTGGTTCGGCCTGCTCACCGGCTGGCTAGATCTCGGCCTGATCCTCTCGTGGCGAGCGCTCGACCCACGCGTGTCCACCGACATGCTACGGACGAACCGGCACTTCGTCTGGATGGTTCCGGTCTCCAACGTCCTGATCTTCATCCTCCTGGGCTTCTTGCTGGCCCCCCTCACGCGGTTTTGCCCGAAACTGGGCCGCTGGCTGGCGTTACGACTTCCCGTTTGTCTTCTCTGCTCGGCCCTTTTATTCAATATCGAAGGTCTGTACGCGCTCGCCAGCGTGATCCTGGCGTGCGGACTTGCTTCCGTGATCGGGCCAATTCTCGAGCGTCAACGCTCCGGCCGATTCGTACGGGCAAGCCTTGCCGCGATGGGCGTGGGGTTGCTCGTGGTGTCCGCTGTGACGTACGAGCGGATCACATCCGCCGAGCGCCGCGCCCATTCCGGCAATCCCTCCCCCGCTTCCGGCACACCCAACGTGCTCCTGATCGTGCTCGACGACGTCCGCGCGGCGAGCCTCAGTCTGTACGGTCATCACCTCCCGACCACACCGAACCTGGACCGCTGGGCCCGTCGCGGGATCGTCTTCTCGCAAGCGTTCGCGACGGCCCCCTGGACCTTGCCCACACACGCCAGCCTGTTCACAGGACGTTGGCCGCATGAGCTTTCGGTCGGACCGGATCGGCCTCTCGACAGCACATTCCCCACCCTCGCCGAAACGCTCGCCCACGAAGGCTACGCCACGGCGGGTTTCGTCGCCAACACCAGTTATTGTAACGCCCTCTACGGTCTCGACCGCGGTTTCGCGCGCTACGAGGACGCGTACGAAAACCAAACCGTGTCGCTCTTTGAAACCACCCGAAGCTCCCGGCTCGGTCGACGGCTCCTCCAGGCGTTCGGCCACCCCATTCGTGGTCCGATCGAAGTGCTGTCAGTCCGGAAGACGGCCGAGATGCTCAACCGGGACGTCCTCGACTGGGTCGCCGCACGGCCCGCGGGTCAACCATTTTTCGCATTCCTCAACTACTACGACGCTCACTCCCCGTTTGTTCCCCCCAACGGTCCCCAGCCTCGCTTCGGGCTAGGGGCGCTGCCGCTTGCGGAACGCATCGCGATCGATCAGAAGTACCTGGATTGGAAGACGGGCAAACTCCCCGCAAGCGACGGCGAGGCCGAGCGCATCGAACGAGATGCGATCAACCTCTATCGTGACTCCTACGAGAGCTGCATCGCCTATCTCGACCACCAGCTTGGAATCCTTCTCGACGAGCTTGACCGCCGCGGCACCCTCGCAAACACACTCGTGATCGTCACGTCCGACCACGGCGAGCATTTCAGCGAGCACGGTCTCCTCGGCCACGGTCGCAGCCTCTACCGCCGCGAAGTCCACGTGCCCCTGGTGATCATTCCAACGTCGCGCAATTCGATCGCGCGCACCGTCGACGAACCCATTAGCCTTCGTGAGCTCCCCGCCACGGTCGCCACGTGCGTGGGGCTGGGCTCGCGTAGTCCGTTCCCCGGCCGTTCTCTGACGCGCTTCCTCGAGCAGGAATCCACCGCTGTTGGCGAGCCGTCGCCGGTCCTCTGCGAGGTCCAGCACATCGAATCCTTCGCCCCCAGTCCGGGCGTTCCCTCATCCCTGGGGCCGGTCACGTCGCTCGTCCGCTGGGATCGCGTCTATATCCGAGCCCACGGCGGCCGCGAAGAGCTCTACGACCTGATCGGTGACCCAATCGACGCGCACAACCTCGCCAACGGACCGGACAAGGTCGTACTGGACCAGTTCCGCGAAACCATGGACCGGATCTGCCGCCTCGCCCCGACACCGGCGGCCAAGACACCGGCGAAGACAGGTTCAGGGACGCGCGTGGCCCTCCTCGCCCGGCCCAACCGGCAAGGACGCCGTTAAGGGGCAGTCTCCGACGATCGGAGGCCGCCCCTCGAAGTGCTCAGCGAAACGTCTTACCGATCTCGATCCTCACGCGGTGGCGGAGGCCCCCCACGCCCTGGAGGACCGCCGCCGGGACCACGTCGACGCGGAGGACCATCCTCCCCGAAGCGGCCGGGAGGTCCATCACCCGGAGGACCGCCACCGGGCCGCCCAAACGCGCCCGGCCGTCGCGTCCGAAGCTGCGCGAGTTCTTCGCTCTGATCCTTAGTGAGGATCTTTTCAAGCTTGGCGTCAACCTCCTTTTGCAGCTCCGCAATCTTCGCCCGCTGCTCGGAACTGAGCCCTAAGCGTTCCTGAATCGGGGGTGGCAGAACCTGTCCCATGAACCCCGGAGGACCACCCGGCGGCGGACCGCCGAAGCCGCCCGGCCCACCAGGCGGAGGACCATCCGAACCGGGAGGACCCGGCCGGCGCCGTCGCCCTGCGTTGCCTGAGGCCTCGCGAGCGGCAAGCGCGGTCAGTTCGTCCTTGGTGACAGTGCCGTCCTTGTTTGCATCGGCCCGGTCGAACAGCCGTCCCAGTCGCTCGTCAGTTACTTCATCCTTCGAAAGCTTGCCGTCGTTGTTCTTATCGAAGGCGAGCATCCGGTCCACAAAGCTCGCCGGATTCCCGTCCGGCGGTCCGCCTCGACGGCCCTCCGGGGGTTGCGCCGCCGTATAGGATGCGGCCAGACTTAAGACCGCGCTGAGAAGCAAGGATCTCGTGTGCATGGTTTCTCTCGTAACGGGGTGAGGGGAAAACGTACGCGTGTACATTAGCGTCGCGAAGCCCGACGATTGATCGACTCATCGTCCGGCGTACGACCCAGAACGATGTCAAACCGTGCCGCCAACTCGCCGATCTTCGATCCGGCGACCGGCTTGAAATCCACCATCAGCAACTCTTGCTCGATCAGCCCGCCCGCGTCCTGGAAAATGTGATCGACATCGTTACCAGGATGGCCGGCAATCATGAACTGCGTCGTGAGAAGCTCGCGGTCTCCCTTCTTCAGCTTGACGTGAATGTGGGGAGCGGGCCTGCCGGGGTAGGGGACCGGCTTTATCGTGCGGAAGCGATACTCGCCCGTCGACGCCGTCGTAAAGCGGCCGAACCCCTGAAAGTTCGTGTCGCGCTGGCTCGCCTTGGGCCTGCTGTCGGACGTGTGCAGGTAAACCTGTTTGGCATCACACTGCCAGATCTCCACGGTGACATTCGACACCGGGTTGCCGCTCGTACTGAGCACCCGGCCGGTCAAATGCGTGATCTCGCCGACGGCCGGCGTCACGGAGTCGTTGATAATAATCAGATCATTATCAGTATCGAGCGGGAGCCTGTCGGGATAAAACGGCCCCTCCGTCATGCTCGGGGTTCGTGCCAGTTCCTCGGCAAACACCCCTCGCGTTGTGAACGCCGCCGCGCCCAGCGCGAACGTGCTCAGAAACAACCTGCGGTTCGGGCGATGAATCAGTTCACTCATCGGAGGAACGATCTCCTGATCAATGTCGGGATCAACAACGATTGGGGCGCTGTGAAAGCCAGCGTGGACAGTACTTCGTCGGTACGACTCGTATCAGGCCTCTACCGACAGTAACGCCCCCGATCGGCGCGCGGAGACAGACGCTGCGGACCGAATTCCACGCTTTCCCAGGACCATTTCCTTCTCGCACCCAAAGCGGTCGTCCGAAGGAGGCCGCAGGCTTTGGAGTGCGGGGGCTTGCTCCCGCTTTCGAACGACCTTCTGCTGCGACAAGGCCGGTCCGGCTTTCGAACGGCCTTCCCGGCTCTCCCGATCGCGAAGCGCCTTTGCTGCGCGAAAGCGGGAGCAAGCCCCCGCACTCCAAAGCCTGCGGCCTCCGGTAGCGATCCGAGATCCAGAACGAACCGGCCCGGCCCGCCCTCCGCTCCCCGGTGGCGTTGTCCCCAGCGGAAGCTTATGCTTGGCCGATCGAACAACCTTCCGTTTCCCACCCCGAGCGAGCCTCACATGACTTCGATCCCCCGGCGCGGTTTTCTCAAGTCGGCCGCCCTGGCCCTGGGTGCCTCCCCCTTCGTGCTCTCACGCCCCGCTCTGGCGATCCCGCCGATCGGCCGGACCCGGCCTAGCCATCTCAAGTTGAGCGTGGCCGCATACTCCTACCGCCAGTTCCTCGACCTCAAGAACCCGAAGATGGACCTCTTCGACTTCGTCAACCTCGCCGCCGACATGGGCCTCGACGCCGTCGAGCTGACGTCGTACTACTTCCCGCCGGACGTCAACGCCGACTACCTCCACCGGCTGAAACAACACGCGTTCCTCCTCGGCCTCGACGTTTCCGGCACATCGGTCGGCAATAACTTCTGCGTCCCCGCCGGCCCCGCGCGCGACAAACAACTGGACCTCGTTCGCACCTGGGTCGACCGCGCCGCCGAAATGGACGCCCCGGTCATCCGCATCTTCGCCGGCACCGTCGCCAAGGGCGACACCGAGGACCATGCCGTCGCCCTGGCGATCGAAGGCATCAAGGCCTCATTGCCCTACGCCGCCGAGAAGGGAGTGTCCCTCGCCCTCGAAAACCACGGCGGCATCACCGCCACCCCCGCGCAGCTCTTGAAGCTGATCGAGGGCGTGGACGCCCCCAATTTCGGCGTGAACCTCGACACCGGCAACTTCCACGGCGAAGACCCCTACGCCGAGCTCGCCCAGATCGCGCCCTACGCCATCAACGTCCAGGTCAAGACCGAGGTCAGCCCCAAGGGTAAGGGTAAGCAAGAAGCGGACCTCGCCCGCGTCGTGAGTATCCTCAAAGAGGCGCGCTACTCGGGCTACGTGGTCCTCGAATACGAAGCCGCCGAAGACCCGATGAAGGCGATCCCCAGGCATATCAAGACGCTTCGGGGATTGATCGACGGCTAGCGCGATTCACGTTCGGATCGCACATCGCATCCCAGCGTACCCCCGCCCCTCACAAAGGGACAAAACATCATAACTCCCCCCCTTGGGAAGGGGGGGTTGGGGGGGTGGAGAGAAGGCTCCGCCATCACCCCAGCGCCTCCAGGCGTGTGGATATTTACCTCAACACCCGGGAAATGGCTTGGTCGCGACGGTCGAATCCCTCGGCTACGGGCGAATGCCAATACCCACCCCCCCTGACCCCCCTTCCCAATTTTGAAGTTGCGCGTACCCCGTCGCCTTCTTCGACGGGGATGAGCGTTCGAGGAGAATGGACCATTGCCAGCTTACGGGCAGC
>DAIDJG010000544.1 GCA_027451445.1 Singulisphaera sp. | reverse complement strand
CTCAACGACGAGAAGACCGAACAGCTCGCCTATGCCGAGAGCTGGGTCCTTGTTCAATACTTCCTCAGGACGCCCGCGAAGCTTCCTGCGTTCCGCAAATACCTGGACAAGATCCGCGATCGCAAAGACGCCGAGAAACGGCTGGACGATGCCACCGAATGCCTCGGCGATCTCGACAAGCTCGACCGCGACGTGCGGAAGCATGCGTCGCGGTTGATCCAGGAGCGATTCTGAACACGAGCGAATCGCAGACACTCCGCGCTCATCACCACCACGGCGTTGTGGAGGAGTGGCCCGGGTGGCCGGGGAAAAGCCCGCGCAGCGGGCGTGCCCCGGAGGCGCAAACCTCCGGGGCACGCTCGCCCTCTGGGCTCGCTTTTCCCCGGCCACCCCAGGTCCCATGCCACCGACCCGCGGTGGTGTTTGGCGAGAAGTCTCGAATCGCGCTTGGCTCAGCGCGCGATATCGAACGCGACACCAATGGTGTTGGTCCGGTTCTTGTTGTCTCCTGGCCGGGTATACCAGTTGAAGTTGGCCATGAGCATCGCCGAATTGCCACCGTCCAGGAAGACCGCGTTATCAACGCCGATGGCGGCGAGCTTGTCGCGGAGAGCCTCGAGCGTGATGCCGGTGGAAGCGTTTTCGGGTTGATGGACCAGCACGAGCTTGTCGTCCGACGAACTGTAGGCGATCACGGTCTTGCCGCGTCTCGCACCCATGTCGTTGAACGACTTGAAGGTCGCGTTGTTGCGCTGAATTAAGTTCGATGCCAGGCCAGGGGGCGGGTCGCCGGTGGTTGGGGCACCCGGAGGCGTACCGGGTTGGTAGACGTTCCCGTCGCCGTATTTGAGCCCGTTGATGATCATCGGACCCACACCGCCCATCGCGCTGGCTTGCCCATCGGTCGGCGGGTCGCCGAACCCGAAGGTCCAACCGTATTCGGGGCCGACGGACTCCGCAAAATAGAAGTGATTCGGACGAGAGATGCCTCCGATGATCTGCTGATTCTGAACCAACCGGCCTTCCGGGGTCGTTCGGCTGCCCGGTCCCGCAGTGGTCTGGAGCACGGCGAACGCGAGACCGACGCGGTTGACGTCGTAGTAGTTTCCATTGACGACGACATCGACCCCGAGTCGCCGCGCCTCGCGGTCGACGAACGTGGTGAACAGTTCGTCCGCGGTTCTGAGGATGATCGACATCCGGCTTTGGCCTGCCATCACCATGTAGAGCAGGTCGCCATCCGCATAAACGGTGGCCGTCGACGGCGTTCGCGCGAGAAGCGTTGCGCCCGACATGGCGAGCGGTGTGGTTGGCGGCATGGTCGCACACTCCTTGAAGGGGGAGCTCGGAGTGCTTTGGGGGATCGCACGCTCACGATCCTTCACGGATCGTTCACCGCTCCTGCGAAGGCGAGGGCGCGGACCACCGAGCCTGACGGCGTTCAAACGCAGTCACTCAGGTACGATCCGTGCGCGCGGAATGTGACTCACGGCGTGTTGAGTGCGTCGTTCGGTAAACACAACGCCGCCTGGCTCTCAACCGAGCACGGGGTTGAGCCCCATATTCCGCCTCATTTCCGCTCGCTGCTTCTCGTAATTCATCAGCAGCTTGCGATCGCGGAAATGCTGTCGCTCTTTTTTCGCCTGGGCCCGCAGCACCATGCGCCTCATGGGACCGCTCGTCAGCTCACCTTTGCCGCGGTAGCGCTTGCGAATGCGGTTGGCCGGCTTCTCGCCGAAGGCCTCGATGATCTCGTCTTCAAGCGACACAAAGAACTGGCAGAACCCAGGGTCTCCCTGCCGCGCACAGCGGCCGGCGAGCTGGCGGTCGATCCGGCGCGACTCGTGGCGCTCGGTCCCGATCACGTGTAACCCACCCACCTCGGCGATCGCCGCGCCGAGCTTGATGTCGGTCCCTCGGCCCGCCATGTTCGTCGCCACCGTCACGCGGCCCGGCTGACCCGCTTGCGCGACGATCTGGGCTTCGATCTCGTGGTTCTTCGCGTTCAGAATCTGATGCTCGATGTTGGCCGCAGTCAGCAAGGCGCTGAGTTTTTCGGACTTCTCGATCGACCGTGTACCGATCAGAACGGGGACCTGCTTGTGGTGCCACGCCACGATTTGATCGGCGACGGCCTGAAACTTTTCGTCCTCGGTCGAGAAGACGCGATCGTTCACCCACACGCGACGGCCGTGACGGTTGGTCGGGACCTTGAACACCCCGACCTTGTAGATCCTGCGCAGCTCCTGGGCGTCGGACGACGCGGTCCCGGTCATGCCGGCGAGCTTCTTGTAGCGGAGGAAGAAGTCTTGCACCGTGACGCGAGCCGCAGTGATCGTCTCGAGAGTGATTTCGAGCTTCTCCTTGGCCTGGATCGCCTGGTGCAGTCCATCTTGCCACTGCCGGCCCGGCATCATACGGCCAGTGAACTC
>DAIDJG010000543.1 GCA_027451445.1 Singulisphaera sp. | reverse complement strand
GTTTCAGTGGTGGACGTTGAGGCAGTAGGTGGCCCGAAACTGCTTGAAAACCAGCCTTCGGAGCTTCAGCCCTTGCCCGCTTTGCCACGCAAACTGTCCGGACCGTACACCGAACTGTCCGCTGTCTTTGAGATAGTGCCCTGGAAAACCGCCGAATAGCCCGATAGACCCATACCGCGAAGGGACTTACGCGTTTCCAGATGGAACGGTTCCGAAACGCAGAACCGTCACTCGGAATTCGGAAGTGACGATGACTCTCGGAAGTCGGAGCGAGCGGTGCGTCGGCCACTCGGCCTTGGAGTCGTTCCCGGCGGAATCTGACTCCGAATCTTCGCACATCGACAGGAGAGCGCATGAAAAAGATGAGCCAAAAATATCGGCTCACCTCAATCAAGCATCATCCTCCCGCGATGCTCAGCGAACGCCTCTGGCGGCGGAGGGTCTGAATGAACGTTGCATCAGCGCGAGGTGCGCCGGACGGCGGGATCCTGAAACAGCTTGCTCAGCGTTTGGTCCAGCACCGGTCCTCGCAGCTCCAGGCGGGTGATCACGCCGCGCGGGTCGATCAGGAACGTCGCGGGGATCGTCTTGACCCCGTAGGCGTCGACCAGGTCGGCCCCGCCGCTGGCGTTGTGGACCTGGCGCCAGGGGATGCCGCGGGACTTGGCAAAATCGGTGATCGCGGCCTTGGACTCGTCGAGGCTCACCCCGACGATCTCCAGGCCAGCGTCGTGATACTTGGCGTATGCCGCCTGGAGCCGAGGCATTTCTCCGACGCACGGAGCACACCACGTGGCCCAGAAGTCGATCAGAACATACTTGCCTCGCAAATCCGTCAAGCGTACGGGAGCACCCTTAACGTCCGTGACGGAAACCATCGGCGCGGGTTTGCCGACCAAATCGAGGCGAGTCAGCTCGTCCTTGATCTTCTGGCGCAGCGTGGTGCTGTCGGCAAATCGGTTGAGCAAGACTTCATACACCTGTCGCGACACCGCATACTCGCCGGCCGCCGTGGCAGAGCTTGCGAGCGAGTCGGCGAAGTTCGAGGCGAACTCCTCCTGTTCGGCGCGGCCAAGGCTCGCCATCAGCTCCTTGTACCGAACCAGGGCTTCGTCGTAGCGACCCGCATGCGCACGCGCCATCGTCGCGACGATCCGCGCCAGAGCGGCGACCGGCCCTTCGGGATACGTCTTGATGTACTGCTTGGCGAAGGCCTCGTTTTCGACGAACCAATCGTGCTCGATCACTTTATCGAACAGGGCCATGTAGGCCTGGTCCAGATCGCCGGCCTTGGGATTGGCTGCGATATAGGAGGCCAGGTCGACGCACAGCGCCCGGTCGTGTGCCGCCTGAAGTTCTGCAACGCTGCGCGGTGGTCCGTCGGCCCACGCCACGAGCGGCGTGATGCCGAGCAGTGCAAACAAGGCGAAGGTCCTGGGCTTCATCAATTCGACCTCGGGATAAGGCGTTGAGAATGATGGAGATTCCGAACGATGCGACGGCTTTAGGCCGACTCGTGCGCGATGGGACCGCCCATCGCATACCCCAGCGATTCGGGCAATGCCGCGGGAACCGGGGCCGGGACGAGATCGCCGATGAGAGCGTTCCAGCGGGCGCAGCAGTGGGTCTTCTCGTAGTTCGACAGGAACGCCGCGCGTCCCCGCGCACCCATCTGCTGCGCGAGCGCCTGGTCCGCCGCGAGTCGCGTGAGCCCTTCGACCAGACCCGCGACATCGCCAAGGCGAATCGTCAGCCCGCAATCCGCCTGGCGGATCGTGTCGGCCGACTCGCAGTGCTCGGGACCGACGAAGATGGCGGGCCGGCCTGACGCCATCACGCCGTAGAGCTTGCCGGGGACGACGATCCCCGTCATCTCGCGCCGCATCGAGATCAAATGCACGTCGGCGACGGACAGGGACACGTGCAACTGCTCGCGTGGAAAGTAGTCGAGCAATACGACGTTGTCCAAACCCTCACATTCCTTCGCGGCGCGGACCTCGGCGAGCCTGGGGCCACCGCCGACAAACAGGAAGACGATATCCTCGCGAACCTGGAGGCGCCGGGCCGCTTCGAGGAATTCCTCGAAGGAATGGGCGATCCCCAGATTCCCCGAATACATCGCAACGAATTTATCGGAGAGTCCGAGCGACGCACGCAGGGGGTGCCCCTGGCGTGCCAGCGGGTAGACCTCGTCGCGACGGCTCCAGACGGGAACCTGCGTCACACGATCCGGACGGGCCTTCTTCGCGATGATGCGGTCCGCCATGTAGGGGCCAAGGACCACGACCTTGTCGGCCTGTCGATAAACGAAGTCGCTCAGCCAGGCGAGACTCCGGACCAAACGATTGGGCGAAAGGTGACCCACCGCGAGGCTCGCGTCCGGGTGGAGATCCATGCTCCAGTAGACGTGCCGGGTCCCCTTCAGACGACGCAGGATCGTGCCGACCAGGCCGATGATCGGAGGCGTGGTGAGCGTAACGACTGCGTCAAAGCGAGGGAGGAACAACGCGAGTGCCACGGCCCTGGCGTAAAAGCTCAGGTAGTCGATCATCCGTGTCAGCGTGCTGCGGCGGCCGAGCGAGGTCGCGGGTACACGATGGATGTGGACGTTGTTATGGATTTCCTGCTTCGGCAGCCGCGGCGAGCCCGGCTTGTACGCTCCCTGGCCGCAGAGGACGTGGCACTCAAAACCCTCAGCGGCGAGCGCCTCGGCCAGATCGGCGAGGTGCTGCGCCGTCGAAGCGTGGTCCGGCCAGTAGTACTGGTTGATGAAGAGCAGACGCCGGGGTCGATCCTTGTGACCGAGACGCAACATGTGGGGGTTGATGCCCTGCGATGCTGCGCCCTCGGCCCGCCAGCGCGTTTGCGAGCCTTCCCTGACCCGCCGCCACCAGTTCACCATTTCGCGTCCGCCTGGGCCTTGTTGGCCCGGTACCAGGCAATGGTCTTGGACAGCCCGGACTTCAAGGTCGTCGGCGGGGTCCAGCCGTCGAGCACGCTCTTCATCCGGGTCACGTCCAGCACCTTCATCATGGCACCGTCGGGCTTGTCAGTGTTCCAGACGAGCTTGCCTCCGTAGCCCGTGACACCGTTGATCGTCTCGACCAGTTCGCGGATCGACGTGCCGATGCCGGTGCCGATATTGAGCGGCGTGGCCACGTCGTTGTACTTCTCGGCGGCAAGGACGATCGCGTCAGCGCAGTCTTCGACGTAGATGAACTCGCGCACCGGCTTGCCGGTTCCCCAGACCTCGATGCTCGGGGCCTTGGCGAGGTCGGCCTCAACCCACTTGCGGACCAGGGCCGCGACGACGTGCGAGCGGTCGGGATTGTACGAGTCGCCGGGCCCGTACAGGTTCGTCAGGATCAGGTGAATCGCATCGAGACCGTATTGCTTCTTGTAGGCCTGGGCCTGGACGGACAGCATCTTCTTGGTCAGGCCGTAATTGACGACGCTCGCGTGGCACGGGCCCGCCCAGAGGTCGTCCTCCTTCAGATGGCCCTCGAGGTAGCCCGGGTAACTGCATGCCGTGCCGATGTTCACAACCTTGCCGACCTTCGCGAGCCGGGCGGCCTCCATCAGATTGGCGCCCATCACGAGGTTCGAGTAGTAGAGCGTGCCCGGCTCGGTCTGGTTGATGCCGATGCCCCCGTAATAGGCCGCCGCGTGGATCAGCACGTCGCACGGCTGCTCCAGCAGACATTTCACGCAGGCGTCGAGCGCTGTCAGGTTGTAGTTGCGCTGGCGAGGGACGAACACCTTCGCCCCGTAAGACTCCAGGCGTTTGACCAGATGTTGGCCGAGGAACCCCGCGCCTCCGGTGATTGTGACGCGCTTGCCGGACCAGAAACCTCGCATGTTGAGAAATCCTGAAAGAGGGTCGCTTTGGCGAAACACTGCCTACGGCCGGACGACGCGAGGACGAGCGACGGATTTAACTCCCTCCCCCCCTTGTGGGGGAGGGTTGGGGTGGGGGGTTCGAACGGCAACGGGTAGTGCGACACCCCCCACCCCGACCCTCCCCCACAAGGGGGGAGGGAGTACTTATGCTCCTCCATCCCCGTGGCATACGACAACTTGAACGGTTCTTGGCGTTAGACGTTGGCGAACGGGTTCTGGAACTCGATGAGCTGCGCCGCACGAACGAGCTCGGCGACCCCACGGTCCAGGTCGATGGTCGTCTCGAAGCCCTTCGCGCGGATCTTCTCGTACGACACCTCGTAGTTGCGCTGATCGGCGTCGGAGCCGACTTCGGCGAAGTGGAGGTAGTAGTCGACGTGCTCGAGGATCTTGCGTGCGACGTCTTCCTTGGTGAAGTTCATGCTCTCGTGGCCGACGTTGTACACATCGTCCTTGATCGTATCCCAGCGCTCGAGGGCAAAGATGAACGACCGGGCCATGTCGCGCACGTGGACGAAGGTTCGCTTGAATCCGCCCTCGTAGACGATGAGGTTGCGGTTCTTCACGGCCTGGTAGGTGAAGTCGTTGGGCATCAGGTCGAGCCGCATGCGGTTGCTGACGCCGAAGGCAGTGGCGAAGCGGTAGGCAACGGAGTTACCGGCGTTGAGGATCATCTCCTCGGCCTCGCCCTTGGTCTCGCCGTAGAGCGTGATCGGAGCGCGGGGGGTGTTTTCGTTGCAGATGTAGTCGGGCACCGAACCGTAGATCGAGCCGGTCGAGGCGTAACAGATGCGCTGGTCGGGTTTCCGCATACGAAGCAGCGTCCGAGTGCCCTCGACGTTGGTCGCGTGTGCGACATGCGGCTCCTTCTTGCAGGCCGGGTAGCCGACGATGGCCGCGAGGTGGATCACCGCCTCGACGCCGTCAAGCGCCTTGCCGACGGCCTTCTCGTCGCAAACATCGCCCTTGATCAACTCGAAGAAGCGGTTTTGACAGCAAGGGAGCAATCCGTGGCCGCCGAACTTCAGCGAGTCGAGCACGCGGACGCGATGCCCTTGTTCAAGAAGCATCGGGACAAGCGTCGAGCCGACGTAACCAGCGCCACCGGTAACGAGAATTCGCATGGTATGACCCATCCTTGGTGAGGGAGACGCACCTGTGCTCGTGAGCGTGGGATCCAGGGCATCGAGGGCGAGTGGACCGTCGTCCGTGGGGAAGTGCGGCAAGGCGGAGCAGAACGCGGTCGAGAGACGATCGCGCGGGCCTCATCCTTGCGGCCTTCAGGAGCAGGGAGGTATCGCGGGAGCCGAGCTGGTGGCCTGAGACCTTCCGTCGCAACCGGGCTCGGCCGGGGCGATACTATCGGAGAGAGCCGCAGACCTGTCAACCGCAACTCACACTTCCCACCAAACTCCCGGGACGAGCGATCCGATCGCGACGCCCCACTAAGAGGGTGGTCGTAAAACGGCCGAGGCGGGCGACGGCCAGCACCAATTTTTTCCTCGTCTCATCCTCAGTTTAGACACTCTAGGCAAATTGAGCGATCATCCTGCAACTGGTCGACAGACGCTCGTTTGGGTATGATAAAGACGAAACGCTAACACTCCCGCCCGAAGGCACCCCGCCCATGTCACGTTCGCACCACGCATCACGAATTGAAGACTCGTTGCTGACCCGCCGTGAGGCCCTTTGCCGTGGCGGCATGGGATTCGGTGCGCTCGCGCTGAGCGGGCTGATGGCGGAGGCCGGACTGCTTGCCCCGCGCGCTCAGGCGGCAACGGGTGCCGACCGCCTCAATCCGCTCACGCCGAAGTTGCCTCAGTTCGCGGCGAAGGCGAAGCGAGTCGTCCACCTGTTTATGAACGGGGGACCGTCGCACGTTGATACGTTCGACCCCAAGCCCACGCTCACGCGGCAGCATGGCAAGCCCGTCCCTTCCCATCTGCCAACGGAACGCAAGACGGGTGCAGCGTTCGCTTCGCCGTTCAAGTTCAAGAAGTACGGTCAAAGCGGCATCGAAGTCAGCGAGCTGTTCGCGAACGTCGGCGAGTGCATCGACGATATTTGCGTCATTCGCTCCATGCAGGCGGACGTCCCGAATCATGAGCCTTCGCTCATGCTGATGAACTGCGGCGACGCGCGACAGGCGAGGCCGAGCGTGGGGTCGTGGGTGCTTTACGGCCTGGGCTCCGAGAACCTGAATCTGCCCGGTTTTCTAGTGATGTGCCCGGGAGGGTACCCGATCGCGGAGTCGCAGAACTGGCAGTCCGCATTCCTTCCCGGGGTTTACCAGGGGACGTACATCGATAGCCAGCACACCGACATCGAGAAGCTGATCCAGAACATCAAGAACCACTCCGTCACACGCGAATCCCAGCGAGCACAGCTCGATTTGCTCGGCCAGCTCAACCAGGCGCATCTGGAGAAGCGCCAACGCGAAGCTGCCCTCGAAGCGCGGATCCAATCGTTCGAGCTGGCGTTTCGCATGCAGACGGAGGCCGGAGACGCGTTCGACGTCACGCGCGAACCGGAAACGGTCCGTGCGATGTACGGTCCCGGTGTCCATGCAAGGCAGCTCTTGATCACACGAAGGCTGCTCGAAAGGGGTGTGCGCTACGTCCAACTCTGGCATGGACAGGGGCAACCGTGGGACAGCCACGATGACATCGAGACTGAGCATCGTAAGCTGGCCAAACAGTGCGACCAAGCCATCGCCGCGTTCCTCAAAGATCTGAAGCAGCGTGGACTACTGGACGAAACGCTCGTGATCTGGGGAGGAGAATTCGGCCGTACTCCCACCGTTGAGCTGCCGACGCCGGGATCCAATCAAGGCAAGATGAACGGCCGCGACCACAACCACTACGGTTTCACGATGTGGCTCGCCGGCGGTGGGGTCAAGGGCGGACACGTTCATGGCGCAACGGATGAGCTCGGCTTCCAGGCGGTCGAGAACAAAGTTCACGTTCACGACCTTCACGCCACGGTCCTCCGTTTGCTCGGCTTCGACCACGAGACGTTTACATACCGCTACGCGGGCCGCGACTTCCGCCTGACGGACGTGCACGGCAAGGTGATCCATGAGATCCTCGCGTGAGGCGTCTCCCGGAAACCGCATCTTGGTGATTGGCGCGGGGCTTTCGGGGATTTACGATGCCAGTTGGATGATGCGACCGATCCGAACGGTCTAGCGCCCTCATGCTGAACCCGGGAGTGCACCATGGCCCCGGACGCAACCTTTCCCCTCACGATCCCCCGCGTGACGTTATCCTCCGCGTCGGACTCCACTCGTCGTTTTGTCAAATCCGAAAGGACCAACGCCGTGCGATTCTTGCTCTCTAGCACGCGCCTTGTTTGTGCGTGGTGCGCGGGACTGAGCCTGGCCCTCGCGCTGACCGCAGCGGCCCAGGCGCAGACCCCGAATCCCGCGAGTGCGAGCCCAACCGACCAACCCTCTTTGGCCCGGTTTATTCCGCGTGATGATCTGGTCGTCTACGTGGAGTTCGCCGGTGTCGACTCGCGTGCCGATGCCTGGAAGCAGACGGCGGCGTACAAGATGCTCAACGATACCAACCTCGGCGCCATGCTCGAGGAAATGGGCACCCAACTGGTCGACTACGGCCGAGCGAAGGCGCAGGGGAGTAAGGTCAATGGCGCTGAGGTGGTGACGCTCATCAAGCACGCCCTGCACCACGGCTTCGTGTTCGCGGTCAACGCCAAGCACGAACAGCCTGAGCCGATCTCCGTTGCACTCGTCATTCGGAATGCAGCCCGGAAGGACTCCCGCGCCGTGTTCGCCAAGACACTTTTGTCGTTCCAGGGAAAGGCGGGAAAGGCGAAGCTCGCCACGAAGGCGGGTGGACGGTCGATCGTGGTGATGCCCAGTGATACAAAGCCCGAATCGTGGGCGTGGTGGGCGGAAAAGGATGACGTCGTTATCGCTTTCACCAAGCCCGACGCTGCGGACGTTCTCATCGACACGATTGATGGCAAGCGACCCAACGCGATTGAGCAGCCGCTGCGCGCGGAGTTGGCCAAGGAGGAGAACGGATTCCTACCCGTCGGTCTCGCGTTTATCGACGGGCTTTCCGAAGTGGGAGCGAAAACGGCTCAGGCGCCGCCATCGCTGAAAGGACTCCAGCGCATAGACTATCGGTGGGGCTTCGAGGGCGAGGGGCTGATGAGCATCAGCCGCGCGATCGTCTCGGGACCTCGCGATGGGGCGCTCGCATTGCTCGATGGACCCAAGTTCGACCAGAAGGCTTTCCTCCCAATGCCCGCTGGTATCGAGGGGTTCACAACGTTTTCTGTCGATTTCGCGCAGGCGTTTGACCAACTCGTCGCGGCTTCGAAGGGGAACCCTGCGGCGAGCGAAAAAATCACCAAGACGTTGGACGAGCTGAAATCGAAATCGCGAATCGACCTGCGTAAGGATCTGTTTGCCCAGATCGGCCCGAAAGTGGCGTTTTACGCGGCACCAGGAAAGAATTCGGCCGCTGCGAAGTCCAGCAGCGACGGCTCTGCACCGCCGAATCCGCTCACAATGATGTTCGGAGGAGCGCAGATTCCCCGATTCGTGCTTGTCGCTGAAGTGAAGAATCCAGCGGCTTTTACGAAGAAGTTCGATGAGTTGATCATTGCGCTGAACAAGAACCTGCGGGAGTCGATGACACCTCCAAACGACAAGGACGCAAAGGATAATGGCTCGCCCGCGCCCGTCCCCAAGCTTGAGGCCGTCACGGGCAAATCCAAGGCGTACGCTTTGGCCATCCCTCCCGAACTGGGCAAGCTTCCGCCAGGCGTGAAACCGACCATCCAGCTCGGCGACAAGTACCTCGTGCTGGCAATCAATTCCTCCGCTGCCACCGCCGCGCTCGATATCAAAGACCCATGGAAGCCTACCGGCGACTACAGCAAGGCGCTGGCAAGTCTCCCATCGGACTTGTTTTTCGTGAACGTGAGCGACCCGACGAAAACGATGCCCGAAGGGCTTGCCTCACTGCCTCGCACATTTCAGACGACGGTGAACGCCGTGGTCGCCTCGATGTCGGCACCTCCGGGAGCGGGTGCTCCGGGCGGCGCACCAGGCTACCCAGGTGCTCCGGGAAGCTCCGCGGGTGCGCCGGGAGCTCCTGGCGGAGCGCCGGGCTATCCGGGGGCTTCCGGAAGCTCCGCAGGTGCGCCGGGGACGTCCAGTGCACCGGGAACCTCACCTGGGGGATCGTCGAGCGGCTACAACCCAGGTGCTCCGGGTTCGTCAGCGGGCTTCCCAGGAGCACCAGGGGGCACAGGAGGCGCTGCCAGCGCCCCGCCTCCGCTCGTGTTCAATATCGATGCGGCGAAAATGCCCACGGCCGACAGTCTGAAGGCCCATCTCTTCCCGGGGTACGCCGCACTCAGCGTCACCAATCAAGAGATCCGTTTTGTCACGCGGGAGGCGTTCCCCGACTTTACCATCGGCGCCGGAGTGACGAACCCCATGTTTATGGCCTTGCTGATGCCCGCGATTCAGTCAGCGCGCAAGGCAGCGATGGACGCGGCGGCACGGAACGCGCAAGGCAAGGGCGGACTGGCTCCCGCAGTGCCTGGCGCGGTTCCGCCCGCAGGTGGAGCATCCGCTCCGCCCGCAGGTGGAGCATCCGCTCCGCCGACCGGATCCTCACCTTCATCAGCACCCACGCCGGCTGCTCCCGGCGGACGATCACGATGAGCGACAGAACCCAGGACGGGGTGCACTCGCACCCCGCCGCTTTTTCAGAGGATCAGTGAAGAGGTTGACCCGCGGCCGGGTCGACGGCCAACAGGGTTCTCGCCCATCGTGAGCGATTCGCTTGGTCGTCGGCCGACCCGGAAGAACGCGGGTCCGTGTTTTGCCCCTGTGCCCGTTCTTGCATGATCGGAGGCGATTCGATGGAACTCGTCCACGAAGTGACTGCCTACCTCGAAAACAAACCCGGCCGATTGGCCAAGATCTGTTCCTCGCTGGCGCACGAGAAAGTTGACATCCGGGCGCTCTCGGTCATGGACAGCGGTGACCGGAGCGTCCTCCGTTTCGTGACCGATCACCTCGAAACCACCAAGCGCGTCATGACAGCACTTGGCACCGAGTTCACCACGTCCGAGGTGATCGCCGCGGAGATGGAGCACCGCCCCGGAGCGCTTGCCCGCTTGCTGGAGCGCCTCGCGGAGGACCATATCAACATTGACTATGCCTACACATCAAGTGCAACAGCGCCGGGCAAGGCGCTGGGCATCTTTCACACGTCGAATCCGAAACGCGCCTTGCAAGTGCTGAACGAGACGGCCTCCGCCAATGGGGTCGATCGCGCCGGCGGTCGCCGCCCGCTCCACTCACGGTGACGGGTTGCCGTTTTGCATAACGTCTCGTCGATCCGAGACTCGACTCTCAATCGCTGGGGCGTGCCCGTGCGCCCCAGCCACGTATTACATTGCGCGTTGACACCACAACCTCCCGCGCGCTAGCCTTGAGCGCGGCTGGTCGTTTGGATGTACGCGATACCGCGAGCGAGGACACTGCGCCGTGTCAAAGAAAAAGAAAGTGCGGGTCGCGTTCCGGAAAAATCGCCAGAAGCGCACGCGCGGCAACGACTTCACGCGCCACTATCAGGACGGAGGATCGACGGCTCCCGAAGCCCCGACCGGCGAGCGGATCCGCGCCAAGGGGGACCTCTCGCGGCACCGGACAATCATGACTGAGGTCTCCGAGGAGAGTGGTGCTGCAACCGAGGCTGGCTCTTCTCCGGAGGCCCTCGCCTCGAATCGGGCGATCGACCTCACGGCGTGCCTCGCGGGTCGTGTCGTGCGCATTCACGGCCTGATCTCGATCGTCGTGACCGACGATGGCGTGGAGTATCCCTGCCATGTGCGCAGGCTGCTGAAAACGCTGGCGATCGATGCTCGAAACGTCGTCGCCGTCGGCGATCGAGTTTGGTTTCGGCCTGGCGGCGCCGGGGGCGATGAGGGATTGATCGAAAAGGTCGAACCGCGTGCGGGTACGATCACGCGTGGCTATCGACGTCGCGAACATATCCTTGTAGCCAACGTCGATCAAGTGTTGATTGTATCGGCGTTCGAGGAGCCGGGCATCAAGCTCCCGCTGGTCGACCGCTATTTGATCGCCGCAGAACGAGGCGGAGTGCGACCAGTCATTATTCTCAACAAAGCCGACCTGGTCGATGCCGCCGAATACCAGTGGATCATCGGACTCTACACGCAGCTCGGTTACGAGGTCCTTCTGACCTCGGCCGAGGATGGAAGAGGCCTGGAGCGGTTACGATCGTTATTCGCGACGGGGACGACCGCGATTTCGGGCCAAAGCGGCGTCGGCAAGAGCTCACTCCTCAACGCACTTCAGCCCGGTCTGAATCTCCGCGTCCGAGAGGTGTCCGACTGGACATTCAAGGGCAAGCACACGACAACCAATGCTGACTTGATCCGGCTCGACGCAGGTGGATACGTCGTGGACACGCCGGGACTGCGTCAGTTTGAGCTTTGGGGGGTCAATCCTCGCGAGGTGGGCGGCTACTTTGTCGAATTCCGGCCGTACGTTCCGCTCTGCAAGTTCCCGGACTGCTCGCACACCCACGAAGGCTCGTGCGCAGTGAAGGATGCCGTGCACTGGGGCCAGATTCACTTCGGCCGCTACGAGACCTATCTGAAGCTGTACTTCCAGCAGCCGCTCGAAGGCGATTGAGGCCCGTCTAATGGTCCTCGGTCCTACCCCAATCCTCCGGCACGCCACCAGCGCCAGCGGAACGCGAGGTAAGTGACTCCGTACAGAATCACACACAACGGCGGATAGATCGCCAGGAACCAGGTCCACACCGGCAGGCTCATCCCAGGATACAACGAGACGAGCACGGCATTCGAAATCTCCACGGTCTCGTTTGGATTCTCCTGAAACTTGGTCACATGCATCGGGATACTAAACGCCGCGGAGAAGGGACTCGTCACGGTGAAGGCCGCTAACTGTTCCGGCGTGATCGAGCCGAATCCCTGCAAATACCAGCCCAGTCCGATCGGACCGACGAACAGGATCAAGAGCGTCATATACGTCAGCACGAGCGCCGCGGACGTCCGCCTCGACAGCGATGAATACAATAGGCCGATCGTCGACGTCGCCAGGCATGTCGTCGCGATGATCAGGAGGAATACGCCGAGCGTCCAGATCCGGCCCCGCAACTCATGAAGCAGGAAATAGGCGAGCAGCAATTGCTCCGTGAGCAAAAATGTGAGCACTGTCGACACGCGAAGGGCCGCGAGCAGTTTGGCGCTCAGGATCTTGCCCGGACGCAGCAGCGTCGTGAGCAGCAGGCTCATCGTCTGGCGCTCGCGCTCCTGCGTGATGCTGCCCGATGAGAAAACCGGTCCAACAAGGAGATTAAACGTGAGCACATAGGCCACATAATAGCCTGCTTTGTCCGATCGCAAGAACAAGAGACCGGCCATGAGCGGAATTGAAAGCAGCATGCTCACCTGGATCACCACGCGGAGCATGAGCGTCCCTTGACTGAAGATCTCGCTCCGCAGCTCTTTATCGAGAACGGGGTTCGTTCCGTCCGGCATCAGGTCGGTGCGCTTGGCCGGCGCGAACAGTTTGTCGGGGAAGAGATCGCGGTCAATCACGACCCCGATCGCGTATTTCATCTCCTGCTCTTCGTCGACGACCACTTCACCCTCTGAGCCCACGTCGGGCGGGCGCAGCAGGCGCCTGATGATCACGATGGCCAGGATCGCCCAGATCGCCAGGCACCAGGGCGGCAGGACGGCGATGGAGATGAAGTCTCGCAGCAAAGTGTTCTCGGTGCGTGTAAGGAGGACGCATACGACCGCCAGCGGCAAGATCACGAGGTAGCTGACGACGAGAGCCGAGCTGGTCCGTCGGAAGAAACTCGAACATGCGACACTCAACAACCCGAACGTCCCGGCGGCGAGCATGAGAACAAGGTACGCGCGTGTGATTTCCGAGAGCATGATCCCCCCCAACAAGAAGCAGAGGATCATGAGCGGCAGGCTCGAGAAGATCAACAAAATGAGGTAACTCAATGAGCTCAGGAGCTTGCCCACCAGGATCGTCGACGGCTGCAAAGGGCTCGCCAACAACATCTCGTACGTCCGGCGCTCCTTCTCACCGGTGATCGTCCCGGCCGCAAACGTCGGAGCCACCAACGCAACCAGGAAGAACTGACCAAGGAAGAACAACTCGAACAGTCGCCGAGCTGTCCCCGATCCCACCTGCCTCGCGCCTTCTTCACCACTCGGCCAGTAGAAATACACGACGGCAGAGAGGAAGATCACGTAGACAAAGAGAAGGATGAACGCGCGATTGGAGCGCAGGTTCACCAACAGCTCGCGGGTCAAAACCGGATTATCGCGCAGAAACATGCGCACACTCGCTATTGGACGACGAAGGATAACTGAGGACGCAGATGAGCAAACTCAGCAACCACGAGCAACAAACTGTTAAAGAAGTTGTCGGACGTTAATTCACAATTCCCTTCGTAATCATCATAAAGACCTCTTCCAGGCTCAACGGTTCCTCGGCAAACGACTGCACGGTGACTCCCTCGCCGATCAGCCGGCCGAGCAAACGCGCCATGTCCTCGTCCTGCCCCTCGAATTCCGCGGAGAGCGTGTGATCGTAAGATTCAACCTGCCGCACACCCTCGTCGTCTCGCAAAATAGACGCTGCACGGTCGACGGAGGAGTCGAGCACTTTCACTTTGAGTACTCGATGCGCCCGAAGCTGTCGCTGGATGTCCTGGATCGAACCTGCGGCCAGCAACTTGCCTCGTTCGATGATGCCGATCGACGTGCAAAAGTCGGCTAGCTCCGAGAGGATGTGACTGGAAACCAGGATCGTCTTCCCCATCCCGCGCAGCTCGTTCAGCAGGGCCTTCATCTCTAAACGGGCGCGCGGGTCGAGCCCGGATGCCGGTTCGTCGAGGATCAGGACCGGAGGATCGTGAACCAGGGTCTTCGCCAGACAGAGACGTTGCTTCATGCCGCGCGACAGACCGTTGACGTAGTCGTCCCGCTTGTGGGTCAGATCAAGGAGTTCCAGAACTTCGCCGATGATCTTCCGCCGATAAGATTGGGGAATCTCGTAGGCGACGGCAAAGAAATCAAGGAACTCCCAAACCTTCATGCCGTCGTACACGCCAAAGTCGTCGGGCATGAACCCGATCACCCGGCGCACGGCCATCGGGTCGTCGACGACCGAGTGCCCCCCGATCGTCGCCGAACCTGATGTGGGGCGCAAGAGCGTTGCCAGGAAGCGGATGGTCGTGCTCTTCCCGGCCCCGTTGGGACCGATGAAGCCGAACACTTCACCACGCCCAATCGTGAAACTCAGGTCGTCAACCGCAACGAAGTCGCCGTAGTGTTTGGTGAAGTTCCGCACTTCAATCATGTCCGAACAATCTCCCTCGACAACCTTCGTCCCATCATGCGACCTGGCGTGCCGTAAGCTCCAAACCGAAACACGTCAACGACTCTGTGTGGGCGCTGGAGGGAGAGCCGGGACCGGGACGGACGCTGGAGGAGGCCCCGGAGGAACTGGGACTGATGGGCTAAGGTCCGAGTTCAGAATGACCCGGGGAACCAATCGGCCCCGGACACGCCGTCGAGCTCCAGGCGGCCTTTCACCGTCTCCCGGCCTGAATTCCACGCCCTCCGAGCCGTCAGTGCGTGCCAATGCGTTGTACACAGCCGCATCGGGCGACGGAGCCGGTCCGGCCTTCAAGTGGACCACAACCGCAGTGAAGCCGCGATGCCGGTCCACGTCCGGCTCCAGCTTTTGCCCCCCGAGCGGACGGGATAACCACCCAACCAGCCGGATCTCACCGCTGTTCTCAGGAAGGTTCTCGAAATGCTCCCGCAGACTCTTCAGCACGGGCTCGACGTCGATGGCCTCGGATTTCGGCGCCTCGGCGGGCGCCGGTCTGGACCCGACTTCCACGGTCATACCGGGCCCCAGTGTCCCCACGTACGTGGTCTTGCGGTCTTTCTCACCGCTCATGTCAATCACGACGGCGTCTCGGACCTCGAAGTCGGTCTCGTTCACCACCTTGCGAGGGCCTTTGTCGGTCTCGAGGCGAATCGTACCGGAGAGGTTGATCATCTGCTCGGCGCGAAACATCGCCAGGCTGCGCGGCTGGATCTGAAACCCTTCGAGGGCCGGGATCGGCGACGAGCGCCAGACGGCCGTTGAGACGTCCTCACCACGAAGGAAGTGCCCGGTGTCCATCGGGAGCGCGAGCGCTGTTGGGTCATCAGGGTAGGAGATCGTTACGCGAACGCGCCCCGTCGAATAGTACGACGCAAACCGGCTGAGGTGGGCCCGAGGGTACCCGCCGTACAACTCCATGACGTCAATCTCATCGCTGGCTGAGTTGTAGCCGACATCGTACGAGGAGGCCCGTTCGACGACGATGGCGAAGCCCAGCGAGAGCGCCGGAACGATCACCCAGGCCCACTCGCGGCGTCCGAACAAATAACGGCAAATCAACCAATTGAGAGGCACGAGCGCGATCAAATATGCGAGGATCACTTTCAGCACGAACCCTGCGCTCGGGATCTTGATCCCCGAAGCATTCTCGAGCAGCGATCGACTCGTCACGGGGAGAGTCGATGAGTCGACCCACTCGGCGACAGGCTGGGGCGACGGTCGGAGTTCTTTATCAACGCCACCCCTCACAGCGGGTGAGATGCTGGGGGGTGCGGTTTCGTCTTCGTCGATGACCGCCTCTTTGCGTTGCTCGTACGGTAGCGGCCGCCGGGATGATGCACCGAGATCTCGGCTCATCAGGCGATACCAACTCAGTTGCGTCCCCCCCAATGGCTGCGACGCGGGCGCGTGGTAGCCTCCCTCGTCCAGAACCGCCCGGCCGAACCTCGGCTCCTCAGGGCGGCGCAATACCACCCGGCGCACGAAGGTATCGATCCCGGGCCAGGCTGCCAGCGCGGGATCGGTGGGGCTCAAAGCAAGCATGAGGATACGACCGTGGCCGACCCGTTCTTCAATCCCAAGGACGTGCGGACTCCCCTCTCCCAAAGAAATGACGGAGGCCGTCGGCCGCAATGGTCGAAGCTTTGCGAGGTAGACCGGCCGATTCGAGGCCGGCACGATCGGCTCCGGCGCATGGTAGCGCCGAGATCGCTCTTCCGCCTGTTGCATACTCAACGGTTCGGGCAGAGCGGCGTCGAGTTGCGAGAGCGGAGTCGGCGGCGGATACGATGTCGAAAGCGGTTCCAGGTCTGACTGCTTCAGCAGCACGCTCTCCCCCGTCGCCTCGGCCGGAAGATAGGGGGCAAGGAAACTGTCCTTGAGTAACTCGAACGATTCGGCCGACCCACCGACCAAGATGAGCTGGCCCCCCCAATGAAGCCAGTCGACCAGCGCTTGCCGTTGGAGCACCTTCAGCCGATCGGGCGGCATGCTGTCCCAGATGATGTGGCTGATCGAGGTCCACGTCAGCGGATGGCTCGGCAGCAACGGGCGATCGGGCTCCAGCGGCAGTACAAATCGGTAATACCGCTGACGATCGACTTCGTTGACATCGCCGCGATCCACCATCGTAGGATTACAAGCCTGGAAACGCCCCCATGGGGCGTAGGGATCGTTGGAACCTTTGGTAAGAACCACGACGAGCATCTGATGCGGCTCGAGTACGCGCAACGACGCCGGCCAGATTTCGTCCGCACGGATGCTCTCGGGTCGGATCAGGCTCATGCCAAAACTGCGAGCAATCTTGGGCAGCATCATTTGCATCGCAATCGCCGTGCGTTGGCCTTTGACAAGCCGGGCATCGCGGCGGAACTCGACCTCGATCGGCATCGCGAGCAAGGGAACCGCCTGTGTCTCAAGGAAGCCATCGTAGTCGTCATGGTTCGCACGCAGTTCGACGTTGAGCGAGAACCATTGATTGGCCTTCGCAAAGGGCAACGCATCCTGCGGGAGCACCTGCGACCGGAAGAACTCCAGCGGAGGCCTGGCCTTTTCCTTGTCGAGCTTCTTCTTCAGGGCCTCTTTGTCCGACATCAGCCGCTGGAGCTGTTCTTCCGCAGGAGAAAGCTGTGCCAGGGCTTGGGACTGCGGTTGAACAAGCAGCCAACCCAGCGCCCAGGCGACCGCGACTCGTCTCACAAACGACATACGTGCGAGCACGAGGGCACCTCCTCCGGCGAGGCAAACCAGGGTGCGGGCGAACGTGTTGCCCAGCATCAAGATGGGTCGTGAACTTGGTCTCGGTCGAATCTACCACGAATGTCGTAAGACCGAAAGGGGCCGCCGGACACCTTGCCTGGCTTCTCATTGGGGGGTTACCCTGGGAGGTTCGATGCTGAGGTTCCAACGATATAAGGGAGAGCCCGCCCGATGGCGGATCCCATCACTGAGCGTTCAAACGGCGTCCAAGGCGAAGCGCCGATGATCCGCGTGCGGGGCGCGCGGGTCCACAACCTCCGCGACATTGACGTCGATCTGCCCCGCGATCAGCTTCTCGTCCTTTCGGGCGTGAGTGGATCTGGGAAGAGCACGCTGGCGTTCGACACACTGTACGCCGAAGGCCAGCGCCGCTACATCGAGAGTCTTTCGAGCTACGCGCGGCAGTTCCTCGATCAGCTTGAACGGCCGGATGTCGACGTGATCGACGGCCTGCCGCCGACCGTCGCGATCGATCAGCGTTCCGGAGGGGCGAATCCGCGAAGCACTGTCGCCACAATCACCGAGATCCACGACTATCTCCGCTTGCTCTACGCTCGCACCGGCACGCCACACTGTCCGAAGTGCGGTCAGCCTATTCGTCGTCAGACCCCCGAGCAAATGGTCGCAAACGTTCTCGCACTTCCGGAAGGCCGCAAGGTACTCGTCCTTGCGCCGTTGGTTCGTGGCCGTAAGGGCGAGCATCGCGATGCCTTCCAGGCCGTGCGCCGAGCGGGTTTGATCCGAGTCCGTGTCGATGGCCAGATCATTGAACTCAAGGAAGACCCGAAACTCGCGAAGACAAAGCCGCACGACATTGAGGCCGTCGTTGACCGCCTCGTGATCCGAGCAGGCATTCGCCCGCGACTCGCGGAGAGCATCGACCTGGCCTTGAAACTGGGTGACGGGTCGGTCTTGCTCTCGCTTCAGTCCGACACCGAATGGGAAGACCGCCTCCTGAGCATCCATTTCGCCTGCCCGTCGTGTGGAGCGGGCTTCGAGGAACTGGAACCCCGCACGTTTAGCTTCAACAGCCCCTATGGCGCATGCCCAGGCTGCGACGGGCTCGGGAGCGTTTTTTCCTTCGATCCCGAGCTCGTCATCCCGGACCGCTCTCTGAGTCTGGCCGCTGGAGCGATCGCCCCTTGGAATAAATCAAAGGGACGTGACAGCCTTGCCCACCTCCCGAACCTCGACGCCTTCCTGAAGCGCCATCGCGTCAAGGCGGACACACCTCTCACGAAGTGGGCGGCGAAGACGCTGGAGCAGTTGCTGTCCGGAGAGCCCGAGCACGAATTCATGGGAACCCTCGCCCGGTTGGACGATGAGTATCGTGCAGCGAAAACCGAGCGTCAGCGCGAGTCGCTTTCGTCCTTCCGAGCGGAATCCCCCTGTCCTGCCTGTCTCGGCGCGCGGCTGCGTCCCGAAGCTCGGGCGGTTACCGTTGCGGGACGACCGATCCACGAAGCGCAGGCACTGGCCATTTCGGAGTCAAAAGCGTGGTTCTCCGGGTTGGTGTTCGAAACGCCGCTCGATCTCGTCGGTCCCACGCTCACTCGGGAGATCCTCCATCGGCTCGATTTCCTCGAACGCGTCGGGCTGGGTTACCTGAACCTCGCACGAACCGCCGAAACGCTCTCGGGCGGCGAGCTTCAGCGGGTCCGCCTGGCGACCCAAATTGGCTCGGGGCTCGTCGGCATCTGCTACGTCCTCGACGAGCCGACCGCGGGGCTCCATCCTCGCGACACCGACCGGCTGCTCGACAGCCTGCGTGACCTGCGCGACGAGGGAAATAGCGTCATCGTGGTTGAGCACGATGAGGCCGTCATCCGCGCGGCGGACTGGCTAATCGACCTCGGACCTGGAGCCGGTCCCGACGGCGGCCGGATCGTGGCGTCGGGGCCTCCTCACGCACTTCATGGCTCGGCCGAGTCGCTCACCGCCCGCTACCTCGCGGAACATGCCGCGCGTGCCCCGATCAGCGGGCAACGACTGGTCCGGAGTCCCGGGGTGATTGAAGTCGTCGGCGTCTCGGAACGCAACCTCAAGGAGATCGACGTCAAGATCCCACTGGGCACCTTGACGTGCGTCACAGGGGTGAGCGGATCCGGGAAAAGCACGCTCGTCCACGAGGTCATTGCTCGCGCGTTCCGCAGAGCACTCGATAAGATAGGGCCGAGGCCCGGAGCGTTTGCACGCATCGACGGGCTCAGTGCAATCGATAAGCTAATCGAGATCGACCAGTCACCGATCGGTCGAGGACCACGCTCAACGCCGTCGACCTACACGGGGGTCTACGACGAGATTCGCAAGGTCTTTGCTCAGATGCGCGAGGCCAAGATCCGCGGTTTCGGACCCAGCCGGTTCAGCTTCAACGTCAAGGGCGGGCGCTGCGAAGGGTGCGAAGGTCAAGGCGTGCGACGGGTCGAGATGCACTTTTTGGCCGATCTTTTTGTGGTCTGCGATGTCTGCCAGGGGAAGCGGTTCAATCGCCAGACCCTCGAAGTTCGGTTCAAAGGCAAATCGATCGGCGACGTGCTGGAGATGCGCGTAGACGAAGCACGTGCGTTCTTCGATTCCCAGCCGAAGGTGCGTCGAGGGCTCGAAGCCCTTCACGAAGCGGGACTCGGCTACGTCACTCTGGGTCAGTCGAGTACCACGCTTTCCGGCGGCGAAGCCCAGCGCGTCAAGCTCGCGGCGGAGCTCGGCCGCTCGGCCACGGGACGCACCCTCTACATCCTCGACGAGCCCACGACCGGTCTCCATTTCGCCGACGTCGCCCGCCTCCTTGGGGTCCTTCACCAGTTAGCCGACCTGGGAAACACCCTGGTTGTGATCGAACACAACCTCGACGTCATCCGAACGGCCGACTGGGTTATCGACCTGGGTCCCGAAGGGGGCGAGGCCGGTGGCCAGGTCGTTGCGATGGGGCCGCCGGACGCTATCGCGAACGTCAAGACGAGTCACACCGGCCGGTACCTGCGGAAGCAATGAGCGCCCATCGCTGCGCGGTCTCAGACCGCGCAGCGGGGAGAGTGGTTCACTTCACCTTCTCGCCGATGGCCGCCATCAGCTTGTGGAACGCATCGGCGAAGAGGTCAACACCTTCTCGCAACAGTTGGTCAGTCACGTCCTTGAAATCGATCCCGGCTGCGGCGAGGGCCTTCATGGTCTCGGGAGCCTTGTCGATGCCGTCCAGAAGGGTCGGCGCTGCGTGCCCGTGATCCTTGAACGCGTCGTAGGACGCTCGCGGCATGGTGCTGACGGTTTTCGGACCGATCAATCCCGCGGTATACATCGTGTCGGAGTAGTTCGGGTTCTTGGTGCCGACCGAAGCCCACAGGACGCGCTGGACATGGGCACCTTTCGCCTTCAAGGGAGCGAACTCGGGCCCCTCGAAGATCCGCTGGTAGACCGCATAGGCGTTCTTGGCGTTCGCGATCGCCGCCTTGCCGAGCAAGGCCTCGAGCTGCGCCTTGGTGGCGGCGTCCTTGGTCTCCTTGATCTTGGCTTCAAGGCGCTTGTCGGTCTCGGTGTCGATCCGCGAGACGAAGAAGCTGGCGACGGAAGCAATTCCGTCAACGGGCAACCCGGCCTCGGCGCGACGCTTGAGCGCCTTGACGTAGGTGTGGGCAACCGCTTCGTAGGCTTCGACGCTGAACAACAACGTGACGTTGATGTTCATACCGGAAAACAGGCACTCCTCGATGGCCGGGAGCCCTTCAGGGGTGCCGGGAATCTTGATCATCGCGTTGGGCCGGCCGAGGAGGCCCCACAATTTCTTGGCTTCGGCCGTGGTCTCTGCGGTCGAGTGCGCGAGGAGTGGGGACACCTCGAGGCTGACGAAGCCGTCGCCGCGGCCGGTGCGATCGTAGACCGGGCGGAAGAGATCGAGGGCTTCTTTGATATCCGCGACCGTGAGGGCCTCGTAGATCCCGTTGGCGTCGCGGCCTTCCGCGACCAGCGAACGGATCGCCGCGTCGTAGTCGGTGCTCGAGGTAATCGACTTGTGGAAGATGCTCGGGTTGGAGGTCATGCCTTGCAGACCGTCCTCTTCGATCAGCCTCCGAAGCTCCCCTTCGTCGAGCATTTTCCGGCTGATGTCATCGAGCCAAACGCTTTGGCCAAGCGCCTGGAGCGCAGCGAGGGGAGTGGTTGTGGTTGCGGTTGCCATCGATGGGTCCTCCTCTTTGTTAACGAACGTCCCTGACACGCCAGGCCACTCAGGTGACTAAGCGTAGGGGCTCGCCATGCATGGCACCATGTTCAGGCACCGGGCACGGCGAGGCCAGACGACTTGATTGTAGTCAACGGTACAACGCTTTACGAGCGTTCCGACGGCGTTACTTCGTCAGGTTCTCGAACAGGTACAGCCCGCTCTTCCCCGGACAGACGAGGTCGACATCGCCGTCATTGTCCATATCGATCGCCGTCATTTGCAGGCCAGTACCCGCCGTTCCGGGGGGGAAGTCTTTCTGAGCCTGCCGTCCCTTGGCGGGGGCGTCCTTGGCGGGTTCTCCCTGGAAAATCACGTGGCGGACCCACTGTTTCGCGGCCGGATCGAAGTTATACCACGCAATAACCGAGCCGTCGGTCGCCCCCGGCTCAACCTCGTGCGCATAAACGCGTTTGCCGGTGACGAGCTCTTGGGCTTTGCCGTCGCCGTCGATGTCGGCCCAGAGCAAGGTATGAACAGAGGCGATCGTCTTGTCGATATCCTGGCGGGGGCCCCACGCGCGCTTACCGTCGGCGCCCTTTTCCTGCTTCATCCAGAAGAGGCCGTAGTCGTGGCCGTTGCCCCAAACGACGTCGGAAAGACCGTCGCCGTCAACGTCGCGGGCCAGGATCTGAATGCCGGTCGCGCCCAGGTTCCACTCGCCATGCCAGGCCCATTCCCCGCTGGCCGGCTGCTCGGGGCCTTCGAACCACCCCTTCGGCGTGAGCAGATCGACGCGGCCGTCGCCGTTCACATCACCCGTACCCACACCGTGACCCGCCGACGACTTGCTCAGCGCACCGAAGTCATGTTTCTTGAATTCGCCCTGCGAGCTCCCATTCCGTTTCAGCTCATACCACACGACGTTCTGCACGGAGTTCGGCAAAACCTCGGGCACTCCGTCACCGTTCAGGTCGACCGCGACAGCACACTCGCTGCTGCCGGGCTTGTCGATCTCGTGATATGTCCAGGGCTTCCCTTTCTCTCCCGGATTCTCGACCCAGCCCACGTCCTTGCCGAAGTACGAGCAGGTGACGAAGTCCATCTTGCCGTCGCCATTGACGTCGAACGGCAGGGTCGCGAAATCGTTGTAATAGGTCCCCTGCTTGACCACGTCACGGACCTTGTACTCCGTCCACGCCGGCGCGTTGTACCAGGAGCCCCCCGCGACGATATCGAGCTTGCCGTCCCCGTCGACGTCGAGCGCGCTTGCGGCCTCGAACTCGCTCTTGGGGTTGATATCGTGCTTCTTCCATTTCGGCTCGGCCGCGAGTGCGAGCGTCGAGCCACAAACGACCGTCAAAACGGCGAGAAGGGGTCGGGGCATGCGTCGTTCTCCCTTGAGAAGCGTGGGGTTCGCGGGTGTTTCAGTCATCGTCCGAATCCTCGTCGTCATCCGCGTGCAGCTCCCAGCCAAGGGTCGCGGCAGCGGCTTCGAGGAGCTTCAGCGCAGGTGCGGGATCGGGATCGGCGAGTTCGAAGTTGATCGCTTCGAGCTTACGTCCTTCACACAGAGCATAACCACGGAACCGGAGCGCACCAACCTCCAGCCAGACCGCGGCGGGCGATTCGCGCTCGAGCGTTACGACAGCCCCCTGACTCTGTAATGCCTCGGTCCAATCTTCGACGGTCTTCGGAGGCGTGTTCCAGGCCGGAATGGCAAGCAACTCGAGCATGATTCCCCTGCTGGATTCAGAACCCGGATTCATCGTGGTTCGCCGACAAGGAGCGATCCCGAAGTGGCTTTCGTAACAAACGATGTGCGCAACCACAAGCACGGACCGTCAGTCCGCTCCGACTCGATGACAATCGCAAGGCCGAAACCCCGGCGTGCTTTTCGCGCAGTGCGGCGCGATCCGAAACTGATTTCAGCCGCGGTTGGTTCGTTATTCCGCGCGCTTTCGTCCCCCTTTGGCTTCTGGTTTCGCATGGAGAGGGTCATCGGGCCACGAGTGACGGGGATACCGTGCGCGGAGATCCTTCCGCACCTGGAAGTAGGTGCTGCTCCAAAAACTGCGCAAGTCGTCCGTCACTTGAACCGGCCGGTAGTTTGGACCCAGAAGATGGAAAAGCACTGGCACGAGGTTTCCAGCCACCTTCGGGGTGTCGGTCCAGCCGAAGATCTCCTGGAGCCGGACCGCCAGAACCGGCGGACGCCCGGATTCGTAGCGCAAACGGATGCGGCTGCCGCTCGGCACGGTCATCGCTTCCGGTGCGAGTTCATCGAGCAGTCGGCATTTGTCGTAACCCAGGCGAGACTTCAGGAACGGGAGCAACGGTGTCCTTTCGACGTCGTCGACACTGCGCTTGCCGCTGCAGACGTCGTCGAGCAGCGCGGCGCACTCAGAATCCCCGAACTCCGGCCAGTCGCGCTCCGGCTGCACGTTGCGCAGGAAATCGAGCCGGGACAACCAGGCCGAAGCGGCCTCGTCCGCCTCGAACAGAGCGCGTGCACGGGGGCGCAGCGCTTCCGCAAGAGCCGCCCCCGCGTCTGCCGGATCAACCGATACGTGGCGGTCCTCGCGCAACGCCAGATCGCGGTAAAACAGCAAGTTCACGGCTTCAACTTTCCCGCGTCCTGCGTCGTACCGAACGCTTCGATCACGCCGCAGACTGTCGGGAAACAGACCTTCGAGCCACTCGACCCGTATCGCACTCGCGATCCGGACCTGTGCTTCGAGCGTACCTCCGCGCCGGTCTTCGCGGGGGTCGAGGGCGAGGAAAAACTCTGCGTCGCGGACGACGGACTCCGGCGCGAGTCGGATCCCGCGGCCGCCGACCATGACGCCGGTGCTTTCGCCCCCTCGCCGCCGAGTGACGCGATCGGGATAGGCAAGCAAGAGCCAGCGCAGCATCTGGTCCTCATCGGGTTCGGAACCTGCGCTGTCGCGGGCGCTACGACGCACGAGGCGCAACAGGTCGTCACGGACACGCACAACCCGGCGAGCGGCGGACGGGTCTACGCCCTGGTCGCGCAAATGTTGCGGGAAACGAGCCCGTTCGGCGTCGTCCAGCACATCGAGCCGAACCAACACGTCAGAGGCCCCCCTGCCCCGGATTGGCTCGTTGCCCCGATGCATGAGCAGGTCCTTCTCCGAAAGCAGAGCGGCGAGCGCTGCGCCTTCGCGCGGGTACCCGTCGTGGGCGGCGGCCAACAACAATCGCGCGAGGCGTGGGTGGACCGGCAATTCGAGCAAGTTACGGCCGAGAGAAGTAATTCGCCCTCCCGGCTCGTCGAGGGCACCAAGCATCGCGAGCAGGTCTTCGGCCAACGCGAGCCGATCGCAGGGAGGAGGCTCGAACCAACCGAACCGGCCGGGGTCCGCCTGGCCCCAGGCTTGGAGCGCGAGCACGGTGGACGCGAGATCAACGCGCGCGACTTCGGGTCGTTCGGATTCAATCAGTCCTCGCTGTTCGCGTTCGGACCAGAGTCGGATACAGAGCCCAGGACCGGTCCGGCCGGCTCGCCCTGCCCTCTGCGCAGCGGAGGCTCGACTGATCCGCTCGAGTTCGAGCCGATCGAGCCCTCGCGACGGATCGTAGCTCGCCACGCGTGCCAGGCCGCTGTCGACCACGGTCGAAACGCCGTCAATCGTTAAGGACGTTTCCGCGATGTTCGTCGCCAGCACAACCTTTCGCCGATCACTTGGCCGCAGAGCAAGGTCCTGGTCGTCACCCGTTAAGGACCCATGCAGGGGGAGCACGAGCAAGTTCTGCATCCTCGCAACGGTTTCCAGCGCCACGCCAGCGCGGCGAATTTCTTCGGCGCCGGGCAAGAAGACGAGCAGGTCCCCTGAGTCGGCGACGAGCGCATCCTCCACCGCAGCGCGAATGGCCTCCGCCGAGCTCGGCTTGACCGTCGGGCGGTACCGAATCTCCACGGGATGCGGCCGCCCTTCGACGCGGACGATCGGCGCGTCGTCCAGGAATCGAGCGACGGGCTCGGCGTCCATGGTGGCCGACATGACAACGATGAGCAAATCCTCACGCACGCTCTGGCGCACCTCCCGAAGAAGCGCGAGCGCAAAGTCGGTGTGGAGACTCCGTTCGTGAAACTCGTCAAGGACAACGGCGCCCACCCCTTCGAGGAAGGGA
>DAIDJG010000542.1 GCA_027451445.1 Singulisphaera sp. | reverse complement strand
GAAGGTCGTCCTCTTGGAGTCCCTGCGGCGGCCAACCTTTGTCGAGATTGTCAAAAAGAATCCAAAGCCCATCTTTCAATAATAGATAGTCACGCACTTGTTCTCGCAGCCTACTAACATCATGCTTATATAAAAGTCGCGTGATTTCCTGCTGAGTCAGCCGGTTCTTGCCGCCGTTTTTCCCCAAAACACTCTGAGAATCGCGAGCAATCCGATCCGTCAGCCTGAGGATTCGCTCCGCGAAGTCACCTTCGGAGATGAACGGATCGCCGTCGTAGGCCGAAGCGAGTTCTTGATAAGACTCGTACAAATTATGATTGGTGAGGTGGTTTTCGCTATCGATTTCGATGATCTTGTTGCACGTCTCGAGCAGCAGCAGGTATTCCCAGAATGCAATGATAGTATGCTCGCGTGAGCCTTTTTCTAGATGTTCAAGTACAACATCTTTAAATTTTAAGAGTTGAAATCCTTCGTGTGCGTCCGGTGAACCCCTTCTTGCAGCCCATGCTACGATCGCGGCATGGCCGAAAGGGGGTGAACCATGGCCAAGACTATGCACGGCCGACCGAGCCGCGAGTCGTACTGGCGGCAAGTCGTCGCTCGTTGGAAGCGAAGTGGTCTGTCCGTCCGGGCGTTCTGTGGGGCCGAGGGCCTCAACCCGATGACCTTCTACTGGTGGCGTCGCGAACTGGATCGACGCGACCAGCCCCAGCCTGCCTTTCTCCCGGTGCACGTCCTCGCCGAGGCGACCGAGCCGTCCTCTGTCGGCATCGAGGTCGTCCTCGCCAACGGGCGATCGGTGCGCGTCGGGATGGGGTTCGATCCCCACACCCTCGTGCGCGTCGTCGAGTTGCTCGAGCGAGGAGGCCCGTCATGCTGAGCCTGCCTCCGACCGTCCGCATCTGGCTGGCGACTCGACCCGCGGATCTTCGAAGGTCGTTCGACGGCCTGGCCGCCCTCGTGCGGGACGGACTTCGCGGCGATCCGCTCTCGGGCGACATCTTCGTCTTCCGCAACAAGTCCGCCGACCGGGTCAAGCTGCTGCTCTGGGAGGAAGATGGCTATGCGATCTGGTACAAGCGACTCGAGAAAGGGAGCTACCGCTTCCCCGTCGCGGCCGACGGCGCCGCGCAGATCGAGGTCCGCTCCGCCGAGCTGGTCATGCTCCTGGCCGGCGTCGATCTCGCCAGCGTGAGGCGATCGCGGCGCTATCACCGCCCGGTGCCCCGGCGCACCGCCTGAGGGCGAGCGAAATCCCCTCGAATTTCTCGGACAAACAGCGAATCATTTGATCGGTCCGTGCGTCTAATAGGGTATGAGCACGGACCTCCCTCCCACCTCCGCTCCGCCCCACCCCGACGCCACGGCGGCGCTGCCCGACGACCCCGTCATCCTCCGGCAGATGGTCCTCGAACTGCTCGACGCGCTGCGACAGACTCGGCACGAGAACGAGCAACTCCAGCATCGGATCGATCTCCTCTTGCGACGCCTCTACGGCCCGCGGACCGAGCGATTCGACCCCAATCAGCCGCTGTTGATCCCCGATGCCTTCGACGATCCATCGGCGAACGCCTCGCCGGCGGCCCCGCCCGTCGTCGATCCGCGATCCCGGGAGGAAGCCGGCACCAAGGAGAAGCGACGCGGCCATGGGCGCAAGGGACTGCCCAGGGATCTCCCTCGTGTCCCGGTCCTCTACGAGTTGACCGAGGCCGAACGCCGCTGTCCCGAGTGTGGCGAGACCCGGGTGCAGATCGGTGCCGAGTGCAGCGAGCAACTCGATTACAAGCCGGCGTCCCTGTTCGTCGTCGAGCACCGGCGCTGTACCTACGCCTGCCCCCATTGCCAGGGTCATGTCACGACCGCGGAGAAGCCCGCGCAACCGATCCCCAAGGGATTGCCCGGTCCGGGGCTGATGGCTCATGTGATCACCGAGAAGTATGCCGATCACATCCCGCTCTATCGCCAGGAGCGCCGGCTGGAAAGGCAGGGTGTGGAGATCACGCGCTCGACCCTCTGCGACTGGATGGGCGGCGCGGCCAGGATGCTCGAGCCGCTGTACGACTTGATGAAGACGTTGATCCTGCTCTGCGGCACGATCCACACCGACGACACCTCGGTGAAGTTGCGGGACTCGGAGCGGAAGCTCAAGGCCACGGCCCGGCTCTGGATCTACCGGGGCGACTTCCGGCACCCGTACAACGTCTTCGACTTCACGATGAGCCGGTCGCGCGACGGGCCGAGTCAGTTCCTCGAGGGTTATCGCGGCTTCCTCCAGGCCGACGCCTTCGGCGGCTACGACGGCATCTACGCCGGCGGCCGCGTGATCGAGGTCGGATGCAACGCGCATGCGCGGCGGAAGTTCGTCGAGGCGCAGAAGACGGATGCGGCGCGCGCCGCGGCGGCGCTGGCGTTCTATCGCGAGTTGTATGCCATCGAGAAGGCGATCAGGAAGGAGATCGCCGAGGCTGTGCCGGAGGACGAGGCCGACGAGTCGAAGCGAGCCGCGATTCGGCTGCGCATCCGCCAGGAACGGGCCGTGCCGGTGATCAAGCGGTTCGGCGAGTGGCTGGAGGAGCAGAAGAAGGACGTGCTGCCCAAGAGCCCGATCAACGGTGCCATCAGCTACGTCCGGAACCACTGGGAGGCGCTGATCCGTTACACGAGTTCGGGTTACCTTGCGATCGACAATAACGTGTCTGAGCAACACATGAAGACAATCGCAACCGGCCGAAAGAACTGGCTCTTCGTCGGGAGTGAGGAAGGCGGCCGGACGATGGCGATCCTGTCCAGCGTGGTCTCGAGCTGCCAGCGTCACGGCCATGACCCGTTCGTGTACCTGCGGGATGTGCTGGGGCGGTTGCCCGGCCTGCCGAAGGAACGGCTGGCGGAGCTCCTCCCGGACCGTTGGTCGCCGCCGCCGACGGGTGATGTGGCGACGGCTCCAGCCGAGGCGCCTATGACTCACGAGTAAACGGCCGTAGGTCGTGAGATCGGCGGTGTGGCCCCGGAGACGTGCGACGACGAGCGCGTCCCCGGGGCCGGCGTCATTTCAGGGCGGGCGGGTGACGCCGTGAGCAGGCCACCTGGCGACGGCCGGATGTCAGTCCGCCGCCCCCGAAGCGCCGGGCCGAGCCGGGCCGCCGAAGGGAACGGGGTTCAGCGGACGCACACTTGATTTCATAGACGATCTGGACCTGCACGGGGACACAACCATCGCTGAGCCCATGGAGAATCCTGGTATTGACCCGAATTCTGTACGGAGGCTTTCTCTGGATGACGGTCGCGCGGATGGCGTTCAATTTCTCCAGCCAGCCCGCTTCACGGAATCGTCGAACCGAACGGTTCCAATCAGACTCGGTAGTTGTGGCGATGTCGTTTATTTCCTCCAAAATGTCCTCGAGATCGAGATCGTTGGGGAGACGCCTGCGGCAGCTGGAGGCCTCGACGATCTCCTTGGCCCAAGCATCGATTCTCCCGGTCAGACCATAATCGGAAGCAACTTGCAGCGTCCTGCGGCCTGTCGATGAGATGACACGGCGAAATTTGGCCACTGAAGGGTCTC
>DAIDJG010000541.1 GCA_027451445.1 Singulisphaera sp. | reverse complement strand
TCGGGGTCGGTGACGCTGCCGGCGTGGGCGACCGACAGAACGCCACGAGTTCCCGGCGCCAGCAGGCCATTGCTCTGGGCGGGATCGATCGAGGTCGTGGAGGTGCCGTCGAAGAGGGTCTCGCTGGTCAACTGGCCGAAGCTGTTGTAGTGCGCGACGGCCGTGTGGCCGTTCGGACTGGTCTCGGACGTGGCCTCGTGGTTCGTGGGCGTGGAATAGCCGTACTGTGTGATGGCGCCGTCGGGGTCGACGATCTCGGTCAGGTTGTCGTGCGAGTCGATCGTGATGGTGGTCACGCGGCCGGCGGGATCGGTGATGGTGCTGAGGTGGCCGGAGGAGTCGTAGGTCAGCGTGGTGACCAGCCCGACGGGATCGGTGATCGTCTGCAACGCCCCGGCGCCGGGGGATCCGGTCGGTACGTAGCTGTACGAGGTCTCGTTGCCGTTCCGGTCGGTCTGCGAGGTCTCCCGACCCGCCGCACTGAACTGAAGGACCGTACCGTCAGGGTAGCTACGGGTCCAGGTGCCATCGGTGTTATGGACGAGCGTCGATGGGTCGCTCGTGGGGCCTTCCCAGACAGGTGCGGCCGGATCCGCATCGAACGGGGCGACGGTGAGCAAGAGAACACCCGTTGCGGGCGTGGGACTGCCGGTGGAACCCGAACCGCCTCCGGAGCCGGAACCGCTTCCCGAACCCGAGCCGGAGCCACTTCCCGAACCCGAGCCGGAGCCCAGGTTGATCGAAATGCGTTCCGGGGGAAGCAGTTGGTCGGAGTTGGGATCGTCGAGAAGGACCCAGATGTTGCCAAAACCATCAGTGAGGGCGATGCTGGGTTTGCCGGTGCCGTTGAGGTCGGCCGACACAATGTTCCCGACTCCGGGCGTATCGTCGTACGACGACCCCGGCAGCGGCCACATGACGCCACGGCTCCAGGTGCCGTCCCTGGCCAGCGGCACGATGTCGACGTATTGCTGCGAATACGCATTGGGGAAGCTTGGGATGGGGAGGGCCACCTCGAGACCGGCCTTGGGCCCGTTGAAATCACCCACGGCGAAACCGTTGATGGCGGACTCGGGCCCCCCTGGTGAAATGTAAATGGAGGTGAACGTAAAGCCGCCCGATCCATTCCCGGTGAACAGTTCGAGGGCGTGGTCGTATTGACCCGCCACGCCGGGCTCGGTGATGAGCGTGTCGTTGATGCTGACGATCAGGTCGAGATGACCGTCGCCGTTGTAATCGACCGTGGCGACGCTCTGCGCGAGCTGAGTGGTCGGGATGCCCAGCGCTGTTGCGGCGGAAAAACTTCCTCCGCTCGAACTGATCATAACGTCGGCCAGGCCGTCGTCGGTGGTGAACGCCACGTCATCCAGACCATCACCGTTGAAGTCGCCGGCGACCATCGAGTTGGGCAGGTTGCCCGCGGAAATGCCGTTCCCCGCGGACGTCACCACGGGGCTGGCGAAGGTCCCGTCGCCGTACCCCGCATACACCGCGACCTCGTAGGCACCAGAGCCTGTCACCGGCGCGAGCAACACCGCGATGTCGCGCGTGCCGTCGATATGGCCAGTGAAATTACCCACGGCGATCGCCTTGGCATGGTAGCCGGTGGGCATCGTATACGTGCTCCCGGCCGTGAATCCGCCAGCGCCATTGTTCAGCAGGATGGCGAGAGTCGAGGAGTCGATGACGGCGAGGTCGGGCCGCCCGTCGCCGTTGAAGTCGGCGGCGACGTTCCCCACGGCGTCGCCGGTCGTCGCCGTGTTGTCGGCGGCGAAGCCGCCGGTCCCGTCGTTGGCGAGGATCTGGGCAGCGCTGGTGGTTTCGGTAACGGCCAGATCCTGGAAGTCGTGCTGGTGGTCGTTGTAGGTTGGCGTGAAGACTTCCGATCCTTGCTGCCCCGCGGTGGCCAGGATGGGGGCCCCGGTCTTCGTCTGGGAGAGCTGTTGCAAACCACCCACGCTCCAGCCGGCGCCCATCGGGTCGCTTGCTTCATTGACGACGTGTACCTGACCGCTGACGATCTGAGTATCGGTGATCGGGTGGTGCCTATGGTCGCTGTAGTAGTCCGTCACGCGCATCGTGTACGGATAGACGCCTGTGGAGAGTGCGGAGACGTCGACCTGAGCGGGAATGTTGTAGGTGACGCCGGGGGTGAGTCCCGCGGGGACTGTGTAGGTGTACTTACGCCCCTGGATCACACCGCCGACGTCGACCTGGGCGGTGACCTTGTAGAGCGTCGAGATATCGTCATTGACCTGAGTGGTGAACTGGTACTGAACCACGGACTCGGGGTTGGCCTGGCCTGAGCTGTACTGGAGATCAATGCCCTGGTCTTGGCCCTGCGACTGATAGGTGACGGTCTGGTGGTCGAGGAAATACTCGCCTGTGTTGAGGCCGGCGTCCGAGTCCATTCCGGTTTGGGGGGCGCTCTGAAGCTGCATCAGGGGAGGGTTCGTGCTCGGTGCTGTCGAGGAGCTACCCGCTGCGCTGCCGTTTCCCGAGGCCGTCGTTCCACTGACAGTCGGTTGACCACAGGAGCACGTCGTGATTGGGGTAGGCGGTATCGGCGGCTTGACCACGATCAGGCAAGCGGTGTATTTCTTGTGATGCGCTGCGCCGAGAGACACCAAAGTGCCACCACCCGAACTGCTGCTCGAGCTGCTGCTGGTCGTGCTGCTGTAGCTGATTGTTGAGGTTAGGGACGTGCTCGTGCTGAGCCAGCTACTGCTGCTGAACCAGGTACTGCTGCTGGAGGCGCCGGTGCCGGTGCCTCCGCCCCCGGGCGGGAACAGTGCAGGGATCGCTCGTCCCCGCGCTCCGCTGCCGCCGGCGAGGCTGCCGCCTCCGGTTTCGGCGTCCTTCAGCGCGTGGCCCACGGAGCTGGCGGGGTGCTTGGTGTGTCCGCCGTGACCGCTGCCGCCGCCGAGGCTCCCGCCGCCCGAATCACCGGAACTCGAACCGGATGAGGTGGCCCCTGTCGACGTGGATGGCTTGGCCAGGATGACCGATCCGACCGAGTTCAAAGTCCGACCGTCGGTGGAGACGACCATCTGTGCGATCGTGTCGTGTCCCCCGGTGAGTGGGTTCAACGATACCAGGTCCATCACATCACCGGGAGCGAGCCCTTGAGTGTTCGGCAGGCTCAATTGCACGGGCTGGGTCAGGTCGACGCCGTGAGTCTCGAAGACCATCATCGGACCGCTGACGCCTGACGGCATGTGCTGCGCCGAGACCCGCGCACTGAGCTCGGCGACTTTCAACGTGGCCGTCGGCGCGGCCGTGGCGGCGGCACTCGCGGGCAGCGTGATCTGGAACCCGGGCATGGCCGGGCTCGCAAGGTTCATCGGGTTGTTCGCAACGGCGTGATTGACCTTCGTCGGCGAGGACCAGCGGATCTGCGGCAGGATCAACGGTGCACGCAGAACGTTGTTAACATCCGCGTACGGCTCGCGGCCGAGGAGCTGCAAGACCGCGGCCTCCAAGGGCTGCCGGTTTTCGGCCGCGGACACGCTGCCCCCGGCGCTCAAAGGGCCGGGCGTAGCCGGGACGTTCGTGAGGGTGAAGTCGCCGTTGGCGTCGGTCGTCGTGGTCAACTTGCCGATCGACACCGGCATACCCGCCAGCGGCTTGCCGGCCTCGCCGATGACCTGCCCCGAAATCTCGGTGCTGGCGAGCAGCACCTGCTGGGCTGTGATCGTGACCGGTTCGACGAACGTTTGAGTCCCGTTGCTCGCCGTCACGGTGAAGTGGAACGTCCCGGTTTCGTCGGGATTGGGGCCGAACGTCAGTTGGCCCGTTCCGCGATTGAAGGTCATGTGGGCGGGGAGCGGCTGCGGCGTGATCGTGTAGGTGACCGATGCGCCCGTCAGGCCGCCGGGGATGATCGCGGTGCGCAGCGTCGCACCCACCTGGACCGCGGGCGAAATACCGGGAACGACGATGGGCGTACCACTCGTCGAAGGCGTCGGTGTCGTGTTTACCGGCGTGGGTGGAGCGGGTGGTGGCGGAGGTGACGGTGCGTGTGCTGGAGGCGTAAGGAGCCCCGTGAAGTGATGAGCCGCCGCGTAGTGCGGATGTTCGGCGAGTTCCATCGCCAGCACCGTCCCCCACCCGTGCGACGCCGCCAGGCGAGCATTCTGATGGAGAGCGTGGACCAGGTCTCCCAGACCCCGATGCGCGGCGACGCGTGGATGCTGGAGGAGTTGCTCGGCGAACGCGTCCAGATCAGGGCGTGGCGTCAAGGTGGGCTTCGCGTGCTGGTGCTCACTCGGCCTCGAGACGTGGAGCGGCAACACCGTGTCGGCACGGAGGCTCAAGAGCTGCCGCGTTTCCAGTGTTTCGACCTGGGCCTTGTACGGCTTGATGCGGCGACGAGCGCAATCCATGAGCGCGGTCCTTCCTGGGGCGGATTCTCCGTCCAGCTCGAACGAACGACGAGTGAGCCGACCAAATCACAAGCGCACGGGTGCCAAGGTCGACGAGATCCCGTTGAGCGTCCTCAGGGGCCCGTCCACGCAACCGCATGCGCTTGATGATGTCGAGCTCCAGACCATTCGATCACTCTTCGACCTGACGCTGGACCGGTTTCGACCGGAGCTCGTGCTGGTGGCTGGCAATGATCCGATCGCTACCGAGATTCTTCGACAAGGTCGTTCGCGGGGTGTGATCACGGTTTTGCAGGTCGACGACTGTTCGCCTCGCGAGACGCGCGCTGCGCTCCTCGCTGATGAAGTGCTTGCAGCGTCAACGTTCGCGGTGGACTACCTTCACGAGGTGCTGGGACATCAGGTCACGCTCATTCGGGACGTCATCGACCGCGAACGGATTTGCGTCGAACCGCGCGAGCCTCGGCACGTCACCTTTCTCGATCCGTCGCTCCGCAATGGGTTAAACGTCTTTGCGCGAATTGCCGACGAACTGGGCCGGAGCCGGCCCGACATCCCGCTCCTTGTCGTCGCGGGACCGCAGGGCAAGGCGTCATTGGACGGATGCGGCCTGGACCTGCGAGTGCACGGCAACGTTCACCTGATGGCACCACCCGTCGATCCGAGGCGGATCTGGGAGCGGTCCCGGATCGTGCTGATCCCGTCGCTCGACTGGGCATGTCCTCCGTCGCTGGCCGTCGAGGCGCTGGCGAACGGAGTTCCCGTCATCGCCTCAACTCGCGGGAGTCTGCCCGAGACGCTCGGGAATTCGGGAGTCCTCCTCGACCTTCCGGATTGGCTCACACCCGTCTCGCGAACGCTGCCGACGACTGAGGAGGTAGCGCCGTGGGTCGACGCGATTCTTCGTCTCTGGGACGATGCCGCGCACTACGAGGAACACAATCGACGCGCTGTCACAGAAGCACGGCGCTGGTCCTCGGAAACGGTTGAGCGTCGCTACGCTGATTTCTTCAGTTCGCTTCGGGCAGGCTCCCGACGACCCGTCGGTCCGGCGTTGCAGCGGGCTCACAAGGCGGTGCTGGTGCCGCATCTCAATGGAATCGAACCGGAGTGCGAGGAGGGTCTGCGCCAACTCGAGCAAGCTGGCGTACGCGTCGTGCGCCGTCGGGGGAGTTCTCAGATCGACGTCGCGCGCAACGAGATGTCCTCGGATGCCGTGCACGACGGTTTCGAGTCCGTCCTGTTCATCGACGCCGACATTGGATTCGACCCGCACGATGTCCTGCGGCTCCTGGCCCGTCCGGAACCGGTGATTTCGGGGCTCTACGCCAAGAAGCACCGGCGCGAGTTCGCCAGCAGCTTTGCCCATGGCATCGAGGAGATCGACTTCGGAATCGACGCGCCCGGGCCCTATCCGCTAA
>DAIDJG010000540.1 GCA_027451445.1 Singulisphaera sp. | reverse complement strand
TGGCAGCGCGTGGCTGTCCTCTTGAGAGGATTGCTTCATGATTCCCCGCGCACCCCGCGTGCTGCGCACTCAGCGCGGCCGGTTGGGCTTCACATTGATCGAGCTGCTGGTTGTGATCGCGATTATCGCTGTTCTCATCGCACTTCTGCTGCCGGCCGTGCAGGCTGCTCGGGAGGCGGCCCGGCGTGCCTCCTGCGTCAACAATCTGAAACAAATTGGGACAGCGCTCCATAACTACCACAGTGCCGTTGGCGTGTTCCCGCCGGGATACGTCAGCTCGGTCAACCCGGCGATTACCGACGCGTGCGATCAGGATGCGGAAAACGCGAATTCCGTGGACGTTGGGCCCGGCTGGGCCTGGGGGAGCATGCTCCTGCCCCAGATGGAGCAGCAGGCGCTTTTCAACTCCATCAACTTCAGTCTCTCCGTGGGCTTCGCCGCCAACAACACGTGCAGTACGACACTGGTGAACTCGTACCTCTGCCCCTCGGACGGCGGAAAGTCGCTCGTCCCCGTGCTGGCCGATCCGCCGGACCCGGCAAACCCTGGTTCGAACAGCGGCACGAACGTCGTCGACACCGTGGCCAAAGGAAACTACGTCGGCATGTTTGGTCTCGGAGAAATCTGCGCGGCCTCGGGCGCCACTGGGGCTCCGAACGTCGGCTCCATCGGCTCCGCCGTCGGTATCTTCTACCGCAACAGCCGAACGAGCGTCGCGGACGTGCTCGACGGTACGAGCCAGACGATCGCGGTCGGCGAAAGGAGCCATAACCTGAGTTACGTCACCTGGACTGCCCGCAGCATCGGCGGCTGGCTCGGCACCACGCCGAGTTCCGACGGCGGGTCGGACCGATTCAACCCGTCGCCCGAAGAATGCTGGACGCAGGTACTCGGTCCGGCGGGACTCGAGGACGGACGTCGCACGCCCAACGATCTCCAGGCCCACGTCGAGGACTACTGGAGCATGCATTCCGGCGGTGTAAACTTTCTCTTCGCCGATGGATCCGTTCACTTTCTGAAACAGTCGATCAACCCGATTTCCTGGCGGGCTCTCGCCACGCGGGCGGGTTCGGAAGTCGTGTCATCCGACTCGTTCTGAAATCCACCGAACGTGAAGTACAACTGCCGTAACCGTTTACCGGTCTCAAACGCACTTGCCAGTGCGTTTGGGCCCGACCGTGCTTGGAGATCCGAACAAAAGGGGGAACAGGCTCCGGGTCTTCGAGGCGCATATCCCCGTTTCGTCAGGCCACTCAGGTCTCAGCTCCAGGTTCCGGTTTGCTGAGGCGAACGACGCGCTTGGTGAGCGGTCAACCGTCATCTTTTGGCGAAAAACTTACCACGCAAAAATCGCACGGAACCCCGGAAAACACCACGTCGAATCACCATCGGGGGTGGCAAGAGCTAGCAAGTTACTCGGAGCATATAGGGTAGGGAGACGTGCAAGTCCCAGATCTCCGCGTTGTCCCGGGCAACGGATCCCGGGGCTGTTCCGAGTCGACGGTGGCTCATGAGTCTGTCGCTTCACGACAAGGCACATTCCTGTCTCGCAGGGGACGCTACTGCGCGCGCGGGGATACGGTACTTGCGGGACGCACACAATGCACATTCGAGACACATTACGCCGCGCTCGAACGCGCTTCCTTCACGGGATTGTCGCGCCAACGACGAGCGTGCGCAACGACGAGTCGGTCGCGACGATAGCCCAAAACGAGCGTACGCACGTGCGCGCCCCCATTCGGTAATTCGGAACCCCAAGGCTAACAAGGGGTTCCGAATTACCGAATGGGAAATCTGGTCAACTATCCGGAAGATCAAGGGGGACAAGAGGTTATGACGATACGCATGATAACAAGCTCAAAATGGCAGATACAAGCCAGGCCCGAGGACGCGCGAATGGAGCGAGAGATTGGCTCCGTACGCCACCGTCGCGATTTCGCGGCACGGGCTTTTAGAAATACTAACTCGATGGCAGATGCGAATAGGAGCTACGCAGTTGACGTTTTTGGTGCGCGTCACTGGGAATTCCGCCGCTTTCCGGCAACCGTGCGATACGTTAAAGTCTCTTCGAATCCAAAACCCGAGTTCGCCTGGAATTCGATCCTACGTCCCTCGCTGTCCGCGCGGACTCAACGCTCACATTAATGCATTACGGAACGGTTGATGCATTGTCGGCATGGGTATAACGTGTGGAAAGGAGGCCCGAAATCGCCAAAAAAAACGCATCATATTCGTCGATTGAAATGGGCATTCGACGGTCGACTTGGCACTCAGCGTGCCACCTCTTTTCTCAATCGACCGGCGTTTCTAGGCAGCCTGCGCGGCATAACATGACTACTGAAGTGCCCGAACGATGCAACTCCAACCGATTTCCAAAAAAGATGTAACTCGTTCACTGGCCGATCCCGCTTTTCCTGTAACCAAGATCGCTCCTCCTCCCACTAACAGGGCAGAATTCCACAATGCCCGGGAGAAGGACATGATTGCCGAGGATGGGAGTCGGGTCAAATCAGGCGCATCGACCAGTTCGCTCCTGGAGCGTGCCGGTGGGATGTCTGACGAAGACTTGCTTGAACAGTTTCTCGAATCAAGTGGCGAGCGGGCAGAAGATGCATTCGCTGCGTTGATGCGGCGTCATGGCCCGATGGTGCTGGGCGTCTGCCGACATGTTCTGGGCCGCCAGCAGGATGCGGAGGACGCATTTCAAGCGACCTTCCTTGTCCTGGCGCGGAAAGCCGGCTCGATCCGGGCTCGGAACGTGCTAGGGCGCTGGCTTTACGAGGTGGCATTTCGAATCGCGGTGCGCGCAAGAGCGACCATGGTTCGGCGCCAGACCCAGGAAAGGCAAGGGGCGGAGATGTCTGCGGTCGCGCCCGATCAAGATCACACCTGGGAGGAATTCGGACCCCTGCTCCACGAGGAGCTCAGGCGGCTGCCCGATAAGTACCGCACACCAGTCATCCTCTGTTACCTCGAAGGCAAGACGAACGAAGAGGCCGCCCAGCTCTTGAAGTGGCCGGTCGGCACGGTCAAGGGACGCCTTTCCCGCGCTCGCGACCTGCTTCGATCTCGGCTGGACCGGCGAGGAATTACCCTTTCACTCGCCTTCCTCGCCGTAGCCTTGAAACAGAATCGTGCCCTGGCGGAAGGCATCCCGACTCAACTCGTCAGTGGCACCACACGGATGGCTGTTGCGCTCAAGAATGGTTCGGGACACGGACTCGAGGGGCTCTCCCCGCGCGTCAAGGACTTGATGGAACACGCTCTCAGATCCGTGCCGTTGAAGCAAGTGCTCTCAATCTCGGCATTGCTGCTGATCATTACCTTCGCTCTAACGAATGTGTTCGGCATGCTGCGCAACGGTTATGCGTCCGAGATTCGTCCTGGCGCTGGTGCCATTTTTTATTGGGCAGCCGACTGGAAGGCCTACGCGTACGGGGGAGCCAACGGTTCGGCCCCCGCGCCGTGCCATGCCCCAGTGGCGCCCGCCGAGACCCCGCCACGCTAAGCGGTCATTGGATACAGTGTGCATGAGAGGTTGGCGCGGAGATCCCTATCATTCTCTCGACAGCATTCGGCCCTGCGGGGCACTTTTTCATACGCTGGGGTCGAGTCCCCAGAATCCACGCGAACAACCTCCATGCCCCTGCTTGCCGTAGCCGATTCTACTGACGCCCCCTATGAATTACTCTTCAACATATATAATAGATTTAATGTCAAAATTATGCAAAAACAATGATGTTGAATTGCAACGTTTTTGACCTGGATTGACCCCACACCGACGAAGTTGGCCGGCACATCTTTTCCAGCCCCCTAATTCTCTCCGGCCGGCTTGGAATCCTGTAACCAAGTCTTTCCCAATCGACTCTCTCTCTGCGAACACTGCCAATCCCGGCCGGGGAGAGAAAGGCCGGAGGCGATTCCCTCAGTTCATCAGAGTGGGCTCGTTCTCCATTGCTTTTAGGGTGCTTCGTACCTTCCTGGCGGCTGTGCGCGCCGCCTGGAGAGACGTCGGGCAAGACCTTCCCCCTGGTCGAAGACTCGTCGCGTCATTCCGCCAGGGAGACACACCATGGGTTTCTTTCTTTCGTCCGGCCGATCCGATCGCAGTAACCTCGACAAGCGAGCAAGCGCCCAACAGCGCCGTAAAGCCGCATTCCGCTCCGATCTCGAAGGATTGGAAGCGCGGACGCTGCTCACCATTACGGCATCCTTCGGCCATGTGACGGTCGCCGAAGGTGCGGCCTTTACCGGCGTCGTTGCCACGTTCACAACGGACGATCCCGGCCCGCCCGCCCTCTCGGCCTTCTCCGCCTCCATCAATTGGGGCGACGGTGTCACGAACGCGGGCACGGTCACGACTGCGCCCGGTGGCGGCTACGAGGTGCTCGGTACGCACACGTACTCAAACGAGTCCTTTCCTTCGGTATCAGTGACGATCTCGGATAACATCAGCACGCCCGCGACCGTCAGCGACATCGCGCACGTGCTGGACGCCCCGTTGACGATCAGCGCCGTCTCGATCACCGCGACCCAGGGCACCTCGTTCGTTGGGAAAGTCGCCACGTTCACCGACGAGAACCCGCAAGCAACCACCGGCGACTTCACCGCCACGATTGACTGGGGTGACGGCTCGACGACGGCGGGAATCGTCAGTCCGACCGGGGGTGGCGGGTTCCAGGTCACGGGTAGTCACGACTACAGCGCCACGGGGGACCTGCCTGTTGTCGTTACCGTCCGCGATGACCAAAGCTTTGCAACCACAGGATTTGGCAATCAGGCGAATCTCACGTCCGACGCGTCCGGCTTTGCGAGCTTCCACGACGCGAACCTCGTCAATCCCTGGGGCCTCACACCGACCGGCACCATCTGGGTGTCGGACAACGGCACCGGTGTCTCCACTCTGTACAAAGCGACTGGACAGCCGAATGCGCTGGTAGTGACCGTTCCACCTCCGACAGGGCTTCCTGGACCGGCGACGCCGACCGGAGTCGTGAATAACACCCAATCCTCTGAGTTCCCCGTCGCCCCAGGCAAGCAGGCGCTGTTCATCTTCGCGACTGAGGATGGCACCATCTCGGCGTGGAACCCAGGGGGGCCGGCGGGTGCGAATGCGGCTTCGCTCAAAGTCGACAACTCAGGAGTCGCGTACGCCGACGGCACCACCGGCGCAGTCTATAAGGGCCTCGCCATCGCCAGCCAGGGGGGCACGGACAACGATTTCCTCTATGCGACAAACTTCCGCTCGGGATACATCAATGTCTTCAACAACCAGTTTCAGTTCGCCGGTTCATTCACCGATCGGAAACTGAGCGGGAACGGCTATGGGCCGTTCGGGATCGCCAACATCAACGGCGACCTCTACGTCACGTACGCCAAGCAGGATGCGGACAAGCATGACGACGTTGCCGGTGCGGGCAACGGGTACATTGATGTGTTTTCACATTCCGGTACGTTACTGTACCGATTCGCATCCAACGGTCCGTTGAACTCACCCTGGGGCCTGGCCGTGGCCCCGAGCGGCTTCGGCCAGTTTGGCGGCGACCTGCTCGTGGGGAACTTCGGCAACGGCCGGATCAATGCCTACAGCCTCAGTGGCGACCACAGCTTTGTGGGCGCTGTGCAAGCGGACGGGGCCTCCAGTTCGATCGTGATCCCGGGCCTTTGGGGCCTTCAGTTTGGGGGCGGCGGCGGAAGCCCCACAACGTTGCTGTTCACCGCCGGTTTCGACGACGAGTCCGACGGCCTGTTCGGCTCGATTTCTGCGGCTCCCCAACCGAACGCCGTGGCCAACGTCACTCCGGTGATCACGCCTGCAATGTCAAAGATCTCCGCCGCGGAGGGAGCGCCCTTCTCCGGCGTCGTTGCCACATTCACGACCATCGCCTCGGAGCCCACCACCGCGACGTCCTATCAGGCGACAATTGACTGGGGCGACGGCAACACCACAACCGGTACCGTCACGACAGCACCCGACGGCACTCTCGGAGTGCTCGGAACGCACACCTACGCCGATGAGGGCCAGTTCACCGCAACTGTCACGGTCTCGGATCCCTCCGGGACCAGCGATTCGGCCAGCGGACCGGCCAACGTCTTCGACGCCCCGCTGAGCATCACGGCGCTGCCGATCAACGCGGCGTCGGGAACGCTCTTCCAGGGCGACGTCGCTACGTTCACCGACCTCAACCCGAACGCCACGAACAGCGATTTCTCGGCAACGATCGACTGGGGCGACGGCGTAACGTCCACGGGAACAGTTTCCGAAAACGGAAGCGTCTTCGACGTGTGGGGCAGCCACGTCTATGTCCAACCCGGACAGTTCCCCGCAGTCGTTTCCGTGCAGGACGTGGGAGGGTTCATCGCAACGACCGGAATCGGCAACCAGACGAACCTGGTTTCGGATATCCCGGGACTCGCCAACCACACCGACCCGAACCTTGTGAACCCGTGGGGAATCACGCCCACCGGCGAGTTTTGGGTCTCCGATAACGGAACCGGCGTTTCCACTCTGTACAACTCGAAAGGGATCATTGGCCCTCTCGTGGTGACCATTCCACCGCCGGCCGGTCAACCTGGCCCCGCCGCGCCTACGGGAATTGTGAACAATTCCAATTCGAGTGAGTTCTTGGTTGCGCCCGGTAAGCCGGCATCGTTCATCTTTGACACCGAGGATGGAACGATCTCCGCATGGAACTTCAGCGGACCCGCCGGCAGGAACGCGGCCTCACCGGAAGTGGACAACTCGCAGACCGTCAACTCCAACGGCTCGATCGGTGCCGTGTACAAGGGTCTGGCGATCGCGAGCAAGGGCCGAACGAACAACGATTTCCTCTATGCGACCAACTTCCGGTCGGGGAACATCGATGTGTTCAACAACCAGTTCAAGCCCGCCGGTTCCTTCACGGACCCGAGTCTCACCGCGCTGGGCTACGCTCCATTCGGCATCACGAACGTGCACGGAACTCTCTACGTCACGTTCGCCAAGCAGGACGCCGACAAGCACGACGACGTGGCCGGCGACGGCCACGGCTACATCGATCAATTCACGGCGTCGGGCGGCTTGATCCGCCGGTTCGCGTCGAATGGTCCGCTGAACTCGCCGTGGGGAATGGCCATCGCGCCCAATAACTTCGGCCGCTTCGGCGGCGATCTGCTGGTCGGAAACTTCGGCGACGGCTGGATCAATGCATTCAACGTCAGCACCGGGCAATACGTTGGCACGCTGACCGTGAGCGGAACCTCGGACCCGATTTCCATCCCGGGTCTCTGGGCCATCCAGTTCGGTGGCGGTGGCGGAAGCCCGACCGCGTTGTATTTCACGGAGGGTCTCAACGGCGAGAGCGACGGTGTGTTGGGGAAGATCTCCTCAGGTCCCCAGTTGCCGAACGCAGCCACGGTGACCGATGGGAATGTGCTGACGCCCATCAACACCACCGTCCACCCGACGAGCGGCACGACCGTAAACGGCGTCGTCGGCACGTTCCTGGACTCGACTACGCTGGAACCGGCCAGCAACTTCACTGCGCTCATCGCATGGGGCGACGGTACGACCAGTCCGGGCGTGGTCGAGGGAGGCAATGGCGAATTCAAGGTCGTCGGAACGCACACGTACGCCCTGCCCGGGAAGTATGTGATCAAAGTGAAGCTCGCCGAGAAGGCATCAGGGACCGTTTTCGCTGTTTCGTCCTCCACGGTCGTGGTCCCACGCGGGTTCACGTCACCTACGACGCCCGCCGCTGTTACGAACAGCACACCGTGCCGTTCACGACCATCGCACGAACGCCGCCGGCTCAAAGCGTTCCGCAAGGGCCGCTCAGATTGCGTTGAACGCGGTGATCCCAAGTCTGTCTTCGTGCCGATTGATGGGGCGAAGCCAGACTCCGGTTCCGCACGCGCCCGTGTTTGGGCGTGAGAGTCGGCTTTCGCTCCACAAGAGCACGTGCTTTTGTGGAGCGAACGCCCATTATCGATGCGTTGTTCACTTCTACGCACCGTCACTCACGCCCGAGAAGTGATTCCAGCTCCGCCCGCAGCTTCGCGCCGGCCTCGGGCCGCGCCATTTGCACGAACGCGATCTTGCCCCGCAGCCAGGCGGCGAAGTTCGGATGCCCTGCGCGATTCTGTTGTTCCAGACCCTCCACCCGCGCGCGATGGAGGATGGCCCTCAATCTGCGGACCTCCGCGCGACAAACCCCGGGCCGATCGTTCACCACGAGCCCGGTCACCATCTGCGCGGCACTTCGGCGGAGAACCCGGCTCTTGCCCTCGTTGACCGCAAACCCCTCTTCGTGCGCGATGTGTCGTACGCGGGCCATGACGTACCCGACGCGACCCTCGAATGTCTCGTCGCCCGAAAACGTGAGATCGTCGGCATACCGCGTGTACGTGAGACCCAGTTTGGCGGCGAGTCCTCCCAGCCGCCTGTCCAGCCGGCGTGCGACCAGGTTCGACAAGCCGGGACTCGTGCAGGCGCCCTGGGGCAAACCCCGCGGGCCGGTTGCGACGTGATAAGTCACCCCGTCATATATAACCTTGCGGCGCGGGCATTCGGTGCACAACAGCGCCAGGATCAAAGCCACCGCCGGCGAGTATCCGAGCCGCTCAAAGACGCGCCTCACCCTCGGCCAGCCGATGCTTGGGAAAAAGCCTTCGAGGTCCATGTTCAGTACAACCGCCCGGCCGCAGTGCTGCGAAGCGTTGCTGACGATGCTTCGACCCGTCACGAATCCGTGCGCGCATTCTTCAACCGAAAGTTTGCCGACGATTTCTCTAAACACCCAGCGCTGCGCGTCCGCGAGCGCCTTATGCGGAGCGCTGAGCGTCCGCACGCCCCCGCTCTTCTTCGGCACGTCGAATTGAACATAATGAATCCGTGTTGCGGCCTCGTTGTGAAACGCCAGCCAGCGCAGTTTCGGGACCGACAGCCCCATCGCCTGCGCTAGATCCGCGGGCGTGCTCAGCGCCGGGACTCCGTTCTCCGCAAGCTTGCCGACGTCGCTACGGCGATCCGCCAGACCCGCGCTAACCCCTCGGCCGAGGAACCGAATATCCGTCGCTCGCTGATACGCGATCGCCGCCGCCCGGCGCTCACGACGCGCCACCGCCTCGGCCTTCTTCAACGCCTTCAGCCTGTCGCGCGCTTCACGATCGGCCTGGACCGCGGCCTCACCGACGAGCGTCGCCTTGTGTTCGAGCGCGGCGACAGTTGGCTTGATCTCGTCCATCCTCGCGCCGACGTCGTGAATCTCACGAAGTTGTTCTGGCGAGAGCAAGCCGTGCGTGACCATCGCACGGTCGATCAAGCTCGTCCGCAAGTCATCCGCCGGGGGGATGATATCCCGCCGTCCGAACCAGGGGTTTCGAAGCAGTGACTGCCCCTGAGCCGCGTCCTTGATCTCCTGACGGCTGATCGGCAGGTAAGCCGCGGCGTCGAGCCCAAGTGATCCGCCGGGCTTTGGCTTCGATTTGGGCGGCGGGGGCGCGGTGGAAGCGGCCGTGAAATAGGGGTCGGCCGACGCGTCTGGCAATGGGTCCGCTGACGTTGTTCGCTCTGCACCAGGCTGACGGATTGGTTCGGTGGTGAAAACCGTGCCGGAGGTTTCTTCGGCCCTCGAACGGCCGCCGAACAAGAACTGAAGCAGGCGTTCGAAGAGATTCATGATCGGCATCAGGGCGTTGCGAGTCGTGCGAAAGTGCGAGGAAGGCCGTTTCCGACTTCGAGGCGACGACCAAGTGCGTTCACCGAGGCCCGGCGCCCCCGGCGGACGCCGGGAACAACGGTTGCCTCAGCCCGACGTCCGCCGGGGGCGCCGGGCCATAAGAACAACGCGCTTGGGGAAGCAATCTCGGAGGCAAGCTCAACCACGGCGGAACACCGCAGCAAAACGGTCTCGGAAGCAGGCCTTCCTCGCTCAGGTGATCACTTTGCCGGGCCTCAGCCGGGTTGTCAACGAAAAAGACCGTACAAACCGGCCGCGTGTCGGCGGGCCATGGATTTAAGCTTCTTCAAGCCTCCAGGGGCTCCGATACGGCCGTTTGACCATGCCGGCGGCCTCGGAATCGCCCACGATCTGCTCCTTCACGGGATCCCATTGGATCTTGCGGCCTGTGCGCACCGCAATGTTGCCCAGATGGCACACCGTCGCAGAGCGGTGCCCGATCGCCACGTCGGCGATCGGCTTCTTGCGGCTCTTGATGCAGTCGAGCCAGTTGGCGTGGTGGTTCTTGCTTTCATAAAGGTGCACGCCGCTTGCCGCGAGCGGCTGCTTGACGATGTCGGCGGGAGTCGACTCGATCTTGCCGCGCGTGACGTAGAGCGTGCCTTCCGAGCCCTCGAACGTAACGCCCTGCCGGGTCCCGCCGCTGATCCCCTGTTCGCAGACGATGACGATTCCGTCATCGTAGGTGAAGACCACCCGGCTCGACTCCGGCACTTCGTACCAGCCGTCCTTCTGGAACTGGGCCGTTGCTTCGATCGATGACGGCCCCGACTCATCACGCCCAAGGGCCCACTGAGCGATGTCGAGATGGTGGGCGCCGAAGTTGGTCATCTGACCGCCGGAATAGTCCCAGAAGAAACGGAAGTTGTAGTGCACATGCTTGGGATTGTAAGCCCGCTTCGGTGCCGGTCCGAGCCAGAAGTCGTAATCCAGCTCGGGCGGAGGCGCGGTGTCGGGCACGGCCGGCCCGGCGAAGTTGACCCCGGGAAGACCCACGAGCACTTGCTTCACCTTCCCGATGCGGCCGTTCCGCACCAGCTCACACGCCAGGCGAAAGCGATCATCCGAGCGCTGTTGGCTGCCGGTCTGCACGACCCGTTCATGTTTTCGCGCAGCCTCAACCATCGCACGCCCTTCGGCGATCGTCAGGCTCAACGGCTTCTCGCAGTAGACGTCCTTCCCCGCCTCGCACGCGTTAATCGTGATCAACGCATGCCAGTGGTCCGGCGTCGTGACCAGCACCGCGTCGATATCTTTCCGGTCAAGCAGCTTGCGGTAGTCGGAGAACCCCTCGACAGAGCGCCCCGCCTGTTTCTCAACGAGCGCTTGTGCCTTTGCGAGCACATCCTTGTCGACGTCGCAGACTGCGGCGGCGTTTTTCATCAACGCCTTGAGATTGCTCGTCCCCTGGTTTTTGACCCCGACGAATCCCACCTGCACGCGCTCGTTCGCTCCAAACGCTCGCCCCGGGACGATCGCCGGGAAGCCCGCGAGCACGCTCGCACCGGCGACGCCCTGGAGAAACGCGCGGCGGCTCGAGCTTTTGTGGATGTCTGCCATAATTGTTTCCCTCCGTCCAAGCGTGTGTGGTGTCGTTCGTTGTGCAGCCGACCCGCTTCTTTGAAAACACACCGGAGAATCATGGTACCGTGCCAGGCGTCCCGGGCACGAGGGGGTTGGGGCGAGCATCAGAATTGGTCCAGTGGCGTGCAATCGATCTGTGCGAGATTCCAACTTGCAGTTTTGACAGCGGATGGGATAGATTGGTTGGTGGCTGAGTCACTCGTGATGGGTGACGGAATTCGAGTCAAGATGGCCCCATCGCACATAAGTCCGTGCGGTGGGGATTTTTTTTTGCTTGCGTCGTGGTGCTGGCTCCTTGCGGGCAACCTCCGGCGTCGCGGAGCGATTGAAGCCCAGACGACCACCGGCCGCCGGCGTTTACGTCGCCAAGGCATGACATCGGGCGAAGTACGTTCCGAACGCAGCGACTTTTCTTGATGTGATAGGAGACGATCTTGACGACCGATCTCTTGAACTCGGAGAAGATCGCGCCGGCGACCCCGGCGCCCAAGACGGGCGGGACGCCAGGGAAAGCTCCGCCGCTCAACGCGGCGCTGGCGACCGTTCTCTGCGCCGCGTTCGGACTGGCCGCGTGGGCAGTCGGGCCGGGGCAGGCGTCAACTGCGCTGTATGTCCTTTCGTACCTCGCTGGCGGCACGATGACGACTCTGGTGGCGGCCACAGAGTTGGTGAGACGACGGCTCACCATCGACCTCCTCATGATCTTCGCGGCAGTGGGAACAGCGATCCTGGGCGACTGGGGCGAGGGGGCGGTTCTGCTCTTCCTGTTCTCGCTCAGCAACACGCTCGAAGCCTATGCGATGTATCGGACAACCCGGTCGATCGATGCGCTCATTCGGCTCCGGCCTCGAGAGGCATGTCTCATCCGCGACGGCGCCGAGCATGGTGTAACGGTCGAGTCATTGAGCGTCGGCGACCTGATCCGCGTCCGACCCGGCGAACGTTTTCCCGTTGACGGCGAGGTGATCGAGGGAGAGACCTGGGCCGACGAGTCCACGTTGACTGGTGAGAGCGAGCCCGTTTCCAAGCCGGTGGGAAGCCTTGTCTTCGCGGGCACCATCAACGGCCGAGGCAGCCCCGTAGTCCGGATGACACGGGCCGTGGCTGACACCACGCTCGAACGGATCGTCCGCCTGGTCCGGGATGCTCAGGCCAGTAAAACGGCAGCGCAACTGCTCATCGAGGGCTGGCGCGGACCGTACGTCGCAGGCGTGCTCCTCGCATCTGCGTTCGTCTTCATCGGCGCGTGGTTCTTGCACCGGGAAGGGTTTCCCGACTCGTTTTACCACGCGATGGTGATGCTCGTCGTTGCGTCACCGTGCGCGGTAGTAATAGGCACTCCGGCCGTGCTGCTCTCGGCCATCGCACGCGCGGCGCGGCAGGGGGTGCTCTTCAAGGGGGGTGCTCACCTGGAAATGCTCGGGCGCGTTGACAACGTCGCATTCGACAAGACGGGCACCATCACTCCCGGCAGACCGGTCGTCACCTCGGTCTGGGCAATGGAGGACACCGATGAGAATCGACTCCTGAGCCTGGCGGCGTCCGTGGAGCGACAGAGCGAACATCACCTGGCCGAGGCGGTAGCCAACGAAGCGGCACGACGCGGCACCCCCCTGTGTGAGATCGCCGATTTCGAGGCACACACGGGGCAGGGAGCCCATGCGCGTGCGGATGGCCTATGGGTTGGCATCGGTCGCGAGTCCCTCTTCGAAGCGCATGGCAAGCGCGTACCGCACGAGCTGACCGCCACGGCTGCGCGCGTGCGCGACGCGGGACAGACGGCACTGATCGTGCTCGTCGACGGCGATGCCGCCCGGACGGGCGGCGTGATCGCCGTGTCCGACCAGCCCCGTCCCGATGCGGCACCGGCGCTTGCGGCCCTGAAACGCGCGGGGATTGCGCGGATCCTGATCCTGACAGGCGACCACGCGCGCATTGCCCGCGCCATCGCCGACCAGGTCGGCGCAGACGACGTGCGGGCCGGCCTCATGCCCGACGAAAAGGTGCTGGAACTTCAGCGTCTGATGAACTCCGGACACCTCCTCGCAATGATCGGCGACGGAGTCAACGACGCCCCGTCGCTCGCTACGGCACACGTCGGGATCGCCATGGGGGCAGCCGGCACCGACGTCGCGCTGGAGGTCGCCGACGTGGTCCTCATCCGCGATGATCTCCGGGCTCTGTCCTTCGCCGTCTGGCTGAGTCGTCGCGCCCGACGTCGGGTCCACCAGAATCTGGCCTTCGCCTTCGGTATGATTGGTCTGCTGGTACTCGCCTCGTTCTTTGGTTTGCCACTCTGGATGGGCGTTGTGGGGCATGAGGGGAGCACGTTACTCGTGGTTCTGAACGGACTGAGGCTGTTGTGGGAATCACCGCCCGCTGAGAGCGTTGCGACCTCGGATCGCGCCGCGGCCTCATAATGCCACGTCGATGGTCACTGATCGTCTGCTGCGGAATTGTCTCGGCGCTGCGTCTCAAACGAGAGTCCAACGCGTGCAAAGTCGGCCACCGATCATCGGGCTCGTTCCGAATGCATTGACCGTAATTCGGCTCGTGCTGGGGCTGGCCTTCCCTTGGATCCCCGCTCCGTGGCGACTGATCGTCCTCGTGATCGCGGTGTTGACCGAGATCCTCGACGGACAGATTGCCCGGCTCCTTCAAATCACGAGCACCACAGGTCGGCTTCTCGACCCGATTGCCGACAAGGTGTTCTTGTCCGCCGTACTGGTCACACTCGTGACCGAGGGTGCCGTGACGCTGGGACAACTTCTCCTGGTGATGTCACGCGATATCATCGTGATCGGGGGTGCGTCATGGGTTGTGCTCCGTCAAGGACCATCTGCGGTTCGGCGCATGCCGCCCTCGTTCCTGGGCAAATGCGCGACGGCAGCGCAACTGATCTTCTTGCTGACTCTGCTTTTCACCACATACGGCCGCCAGGCCATGTTCGTGATCGCATCCGGACTCAGCTTTGCGGCAGGGATCGACTACATTCGAAGGTTTCGTTGATCAATATGCCTCCGTCGGAATTTCCGGATTGAGGAAGACGATTCAGCTAAACAGCGCCTTGATGGGCTGCCCCATGTCGGTGATGGGAACGGGGCGGTCGCCATCGTAGAGGTGCTTCGCAGGATCGATCCCGAGTGCGGCGTGAATCGTAGCGAAAAAGTCGGGGACACTGACCGGATCGGCCGTGATCTTTTTGGCCAGGTCGTCGGTTTCGCCGTAAGCGCCGCGATGACTCAGGCCGCCGCCGGCCAGGACGCAACTGAAGGCGCTTCCCTGGTGCCCTCGACCGCCGCCGCTGTCGAATTCCGGGGGACGGCCGAATTCGGTGGTGATCACGATCAAGGTCTTGTCCAGCATGCGCCGGGATTCGAGATCGGTGATGAGAGCCGAAATGGCCGTATCCATTTCCTGGATCAAGGCGTGCTGTTTCAGGATTCCCTGGTTGTGGACGTCCCAGCCGGCACCGTTGAGGAAGTTCAGGTTATGCGCGACCTCGATGAACCGGACCCCGCGCTCCACCAGTCGCCTCGCCAGCAGACAGCGCTGACCGAATTCACCGCCGTAGCGCGTGCGCAGGTCGGCCGGCTCCTGGTCGAGCTGAAAGCTGCGGTTGAATTCAGGACCGCTCAGCTTCAGGCTCTGGTCGATCGCATCGTCGTAGTCGCGCAGCCGAGGGTCGTCTCCCACCTGTTGCTTCCGCAGACCCGCAAGTAACCCCTCGCGGCGCGACTGGCGCGCGGCGCTGATGCCGTCGGGGCGCGATAAGCCGGCCGGGCCATGGCCGGTCTCGGTAAGGTACAGGTATCCGTGCCGGGCACCGAGAAAACCGGGGCCACGGGTGACATTCGGATAGCCGATCACCACGTACGGAGGCGCCCCGTCCGCGGCCGCGCCACGTTCATGGGCGATGGCCGAGCCGAGTGATGGGTACACGACCGTCCCGCTGACGGGCCGCCCCGTGTGCATCCGGTTGGTGGCGGCGGCGTGCTCGTCGATTACCGCGTGATTGACGGTCCGCACCACCGTCACACGGTCCATCAGCGGCGCAAGTTGTTTGAGGTGCTCGCACACCCGTACGCCCGGCACGGCGGTCGGTATGCTGTCGTAGTATGAGCCGGCCTGCTTCTTGGCCGGGTCGCCCCGTCGCTTCGGGTCGAACGTATCGATCTGTCCCATCCCGCCACCCAGCCAGATCGAGATCACATGCTCGGCCTTGCCCCTCGGGGCTGCCTCGGCGGCAGACGGACGAGCAAGCGTGGCGGTCAAGACGGCGGCCGCTCCAGCAGTCAGAAACTCACGTCGATCCATGGTCGGCTTTCCCGGCAAGGACACGATAGACCCGACAAAGGCTCCGGAATCATGGCACCCAGACAAACTCGCGCAGATTGGTGATCCCCCAGACCACATCCTCGAATCCCTCGCGCCACTCAGGGCGGAGTCTCGGGTCGGCCGGCGGACCGATCCGGGCGCGGCGTTCGAGCTCCAGGGCGATGGTCGTCGCCTCTTCTCGGAGATGGTTCGACCAGGTGACCCGCGGTAGCCGCTCCGGCGGCAGTGGCCATTTCACCTCGGCAACGGGTACAACGCGGTGGGCGAAACCCGCCGAGAGTGCCTCGACCAAAGGTGCCCGCTCCGCGACGGTCGGCTGCCGGCCGAGGTAGCGCAGGAAGAGCCGATCGACCAGCGACTCGGGAGACCGTGCGTCGACCGCAATCTCGGCCAGTGCGCTGCCAACGGCCGCACGTGTGAGCCAAGCCGACGCGACGCTGTTGGCCAGGGCGCCGGGTTGAAGCGCGTTTGGCGCTGTTTCGCGGTCGGTGCGCGGGTTCTGTCGCGAGCCGGTCCAGCCGAACGCGGTGAGGATGTCGGCCACCGCCCGAGCGCGCGGCAGGCTAAGGCTGGGCCGATCGCGCTCATTCGCGAGGCTGGCGAACATCCAGGCCCTGCGCGGTGTTCCCAGGCTGATGCGGTTGCTTGCGGGGCGTCGGCCATCCGGGTCAAACGTGAACTCCTCGACATCCATCCGCTGGCCTGCGGCGGCGAAAAGTGAGTCGACCACCTGCTCCGCGGTCAAGCGGCGCCGCTCCGGCGCGTTGAAGAACCGGCGCTCGGGCGTGGCTGACAGGTTCTGGCCAACGGCCTCGCGCTGATAGGCGTTCGAAGTGAGGATCACGCGGGCCACGTGCTTGAGATCGTAGTCGTGCACCACGAATTCGTGCGCGAGCCAGTCGAGCAGCTCCGGATGGCTGGGCGCGTGCCCTTCCCAGTCGTTCGCTGGCTCGACAAAACCTGCCCCCATGAGCCGCTTCCATACACGGTTCACGACGACCTGGGCGAACCGGGTGTTGCTCGGTGCGGTAACAAGTGCGGCCAGACGCTCGCGCGGATCGCGCGGGTTGTGGATTAGCGGATCGAGCGCGGGATCGTCCGCGCTGCCGGTGACCGCCCCGAACGGCCACTCCGGCGGGATCGGTTCACCCGGTTTCAGCGTAACCTTGATCAGGGATTCGCGTGCCTTCTTCGCGAAGAATGCGTCCGGCACGCGGCTCGACTTCGGCACTGTCACCGGCTTCCGCTCGAACAACGCCGCGAGTGAGTACAGATCGCGCTGCTTGGTGCTGTGGTAGGGCGAGTCGTGGCACCGCGCACACTGGAGCTCGATACCCAGAAACGCGCTCGCGACGATCTGCCCCTTGGCGGCGAACGGGGCGTCGTTGTCCGCCGCGATCCCGAACCCGGCGCTCCCGCCATCGTGCGGTCCACCGCGCAACAGGATGAGCTCGGAGACGAGCCGATCGAGCGCTTTGCCGTCGCGCAGCGCGTCATACAGGAACCAGCGGAACGGGCCGGTCGTGTTCAAACTGGGATTGAGAAGCGTCGGGTTCTCCGCCAGGACATCCTGCCAGTAGCTCATCCAGTGATCGGCCCAGCCCTCATCGGCGAGGAGCCGGTCGACGACCCTGCCCCGCTTGTCCGGCGCTGGATCCGCGAGGAAAGCTCTGACATCCTCCTCGCTCGGCGGTAACCCGACCGTGTCGAGGTACACGCGTCGCAGGAACGCTGTGTCACCGACAATGGGAGACGTCCGCACCTCCTCGGGCGCGAGCGGCGGCGCCGGCCACAACGCACCCCCCTTGATCCACGTTTCGAGCGTGGCACATTGCTCCGCGGTCAAAGCCTTTCCGCCCGGCGGCATGCGCTCGTCCGAATCCTCAGCGCGCACGCGTTGGAGCAGCTCGCTTTCCTCCGGGGCTCCGGGCACGACGGCTGGCTCGCCGGATGCCCCCCCCTTGAGAACAAACTGCCGGGAGTTGAGCCTCAACTCGCCTTTTTCCTTCTCGCCGTGACAGCGGAAACAATTCTCGCGGAGGATTTGCAGCACCTTGGTGTGAAACTGTTCCGCGACGCCGGCGGGCGTTTGCGCGCTTTCCTGGCGGGCACGTTCGATCTTCGCCCCGAGGAATGCGTCAACCGGGTGATCAGAGACCGCCGGCACTGTGGGCGCGGCGTGCGCGCTCGCCCACGCGCGGGCAGCGTCGTGCCGCTTTTTCCAGAAGTCGTCCTGACTCGCCGAGGCCGATCGCCGAACGCGATCGTCGAACGCGTGGAGCGCTGCCTCCTGGCGGGCGAGCGCGGACTCGATGCCCGATTCGGTAAGTGGCATCGGTGTCGCACCGGAATGTTCGGCCGCGAGGAGTGTGAAGGATCGGCCGTCGGCCGTCTCCAGCGCGACACATAGCTCTCCCGGCTCCGGACGCAGGGCTTTTCCGCCAACGAGCGTCTCGAGCACGACGCGGCAGGCCCTGTCCGCTCCGACGACAGCCTCCGCCACCACCTCCTGCTGACGGTGTTCGGCCGCGCGCAGTCCCGGTCGAGGGGGGACCGCGACGGGGGTGATCGGTTCCTCGCCACTCGGTGAGCCGCCGTGTGGTTTCGAGCGCGCGACGACGGTTCCGTTGATCCAGAGCCGGCTGAGCCCGCGGACGCGCAACAGGAACCGATGCTTGCCTGGTGCGAGCGTCAGATCGGCCGCGAGCCGAGTGAGGACGGGCGCCTGCCAGGCGTCGCGGATGCCCCAGGCGTCGTAGCGAAGGGGCAAGCGGGGCAGCAGGAACGCCTCGGTGTTCCAGCGTGCCGTCTCTTTCGGCAGCGACTCGCCGATGAAGAGCCAGCGGTCCTGCGCCGGCATCCCTTCGTGAAATGTGACGAGGACCTGTCCGGACGGCAGCGTGCCGAGATCGGGCATAACTTCGGGGGCAGGTTTGTCAGCAAGCTCGGGACCCGTGCGCCGGAACCGCGTCTTCATGACGGCGTCGTCGAGCGCCTGACGGTGAATGGCGACGGAGTCGAGGCACCCGCGGAAGCTGTTGGACGCATGCCCTCCGAGCGCCGATCCGATCCAGATGGCGTCGTCGTCGACAACCGGAGCCTGGTTCGAGGCGCCCCCCATGTCCCACGCGCCGGTACGAAGCTTCCCATCGATCCAGGCGCGTACACTCGAAGGGTCACCGAAGCGGTACGCCGCCGCGATATGGTGCCACGCACGGCCCGGCGCGAAGCCTTCGCCGGTGGTCCAGCGGTGCCACTGCTGGCCCGCCACCGCGTCCTTGGCGGGTGGCGTCGCAAACAGAAAGCTGACGCACGCCTTACCGGCGTGCTCACGGACACGAAGCGCCCAGTTCTGGTTGTCGGCGGCGAAGACCGGATTCCCGGTGCGTCCCTTGGCGACGACGTAGAGGTTCTCACCCGGCCTCAGATCGTCCAGTTGCACCCACGCCTCGACCGTGATGGCATCGCCGTTCGAAAAATCGAATGGGCTGGCCGGGCCGGGGTCGTCGAACGCCAGATGGGCACCGCGACCGTCGAGGCGAACGGCGGTATTGCCCGGTTCGAAGTCTGGATACTCCGGCGGGCGCGGACCTGGTACATCGCGGTGCACGCCACCGTCCGGGCGCAGTGGCGTCGACTCTTCGGAGCCGAAATCCCAGCGCACCGCTGGCGGGCGATCACTCGCAAGCGCGGCTGCGGAGAGTGCGACAAGCAGAAGGGCGGACGCCACGCAACGTCGACGCATGCGGTTCCCTTTTCCGAGCGACGGCCTCATGCAGTGATCCTCAGCGACTCCGTCGCGCACAGGCTGCGGACGATCGCACAAGAGAAACCGGGAGAGCGGCTGGCCGTCGTCCTGAAAGCTCAGAAGCGACTGCCACAGGTGGGTGCAATGCATGGCATTGGCCGGTCGAGCGCAACTCGACTGGCGGCGTCCAACTCATTCAGTTTACCAGGCTGCCCGAGCGCATGCACGATCAACATCCGTTCCCCGGAATTGCGCGCTTTTTCGCGTCTTGAGACAGCGTGTGGTGACTGAGCCGCGAACTGAGCCGAAGACGCGATGTCAACCACGTGATTCGTCGCGGGCTCGGGAAAAGACCCGAGCCCGCGGAGTTCGCGCTGCACGATCGCTCACGCTGGCACCACCGGCGTCTTGTGCTTCGGGATGTTCGCGAGGATCGACGTGTCGATCTTTACGTTCGCAGCCACCAGCTCGGCCGGCGTAAACGCGAGCCATTGCCGGAGCGAGATATCGGCGAACTTGTCGGCCCTCCAAAGTTCGAGGAACCGCAACGTCGTCTTACCCGTATTCTCGATGTAGTGTCCCATGTTCCTCGGCACGAAGCCGACATCGCCCGGCTGGTAGTCGAAGGTACCCGCGGTTTCATGGGCGGCGAATACGGTCATACGCGCCTGACCAGAGATGTAGTACTGCGCCTCGTTCGCATTGGGGTGCCAGTGCAGCTCGCGCATGGCACCGGGCTCGATTTCGACAAACGCCGCGGCAATCGTCGTTGCTACTGGGAAATTCGTCGAATCCGAAATCCGAACCGTGCCGCCTTTCGTGCGGATCGGTTCCTGCGCCAGCAAGCGGTAGCTGAACGGCATGGGCAACGGCCCGGCGCCGGCGACCCGATCCTCGCTGAGCGGGCCAGGCACCTTGGACTGGAAGATGAAACGCTCCTTCTCGGGGATGTTGGCAAATGCGCGCTCGGGAACTCCGAAGTTCTTGGCGAGGACCTCGCGCGGGGTATGAGCAATCCAGTCGGTGACCGAGAACGTGCTATCTTCGCTGAAGTTTCCATCGTCGAAGACCAGCACGAACTCCGCGCCGTCCCCTTCCAGGCCCTGAATCGAATGCGGGATGCCGGACGGGAAGTTCCAGATGTCCCCTTCGCCAACGTCTTCCTGGAAGGCGCGTCCCTGCTCGTCGATCGCCGTGATTCGCGCCCGCCCCTTGACCATGAAGGCCCACTCAGCCGGCTTGTGCCAGTGCAGCTCACGGACCCCGCCGGCCTTGAGCCGCATGTTGACGAGGGCGAGGTCCGTCGAGGAGGGTATCTCCCGGATGGTCGTCTGCCGCGACCAGCCGCCTTCCCTCATCTTGATGTGGCTGTCGGCAAACGACCATCTCAAGGTGGGGAGCGTGCCGCTGTCCGTCACTGGCGGGTTCAGGCGATCCGGGCTCTGCGCCTCGCGCGAAGGGTTCGACGGGCCGAGAATCGGAGCCCCCTTGTCGCCGCGGACAGGCCGCGGCGGGTCGTCTGCGCCCGACGCACGTTCGGCCCCGGCAAGCGTTGCGGTCGCCGCGGCGAAGGCGGCCGCCCCGGTCAAGAACTCCCGACGCTGTAGATCGGACACGATGGTCTTCCTCTCGTTGTGAAGAAAAGCGATGAAACCATTCTTCGCGAATCAGCGACCGGCGTAGGGGACACCGCCGGCGCTCCCCTGGAGGAATTGAACAACAGCCGCGACGGCTTGTCCACGGGTATGAGAGCCGGAAAAACGCGAGATGCGTTGCTTGGTCGTCACGCAAGCGGACGAACCCCAGCCCACGATCGCACTCAGAACTCTCCCCGCTACGGTCGGCGCGAACTGCGCACGGCCCACAAGGTGGAGAGTCCGATCGAAGTAGCGTTCCCGGAGTGCCGTGGATCCAGGTTTCCTGATCACCGGCCGAATGGGCAGCACGGAGTGAAGGCGGCGAGCGGCCGTAGGATCGCGGTCCAAGCAAGCGCGGCTGACTTTGGGGCTGCTCACGGTCGCGCCGCGGCCTGGCGCGAAGAAGGGGTATAGGTTCGTCGCTATGAGAAGTTGGCAGGGTGAGCGCACGCGCCCGACAGGTCGATTGCAACTCAATCGCGATCGGCTTCGCGCTTAGTGATTTTTTTGGCTTTGGGAGCGGTCTCGGCCTCGAGAAAGACGAGCAGCTCGGTATCTGTCGGATACGTTCCCGGAATGCGCATGTTCAAAAAGCCGTTCTTGTTATCGAGCACGCCCGGATGAATCCCGCCGGAGATGAGGAGCGACTGACCGAGCGGCCAATCCTTGACCGTCTGGCTCAAACGCGACTCGAGAACCTCTGGGACGTCGAGGGTGATTTCATTCGGGCCGATCTCCCGAGGAGCGATGACGCGGGTGCGGTGTAGCGACTTCACCGTATTGACCATCAAGTCAATGTAGATGTCGAGAGTATCGCCCTCGTAGCTCAGGAGGGGGCTCAAGCGGAGCCAGACGCCCTCGTCGATCTGTTCGACCTTGGGCTGAGCGCCAAAGCCCGCCGTGCTGGTCCGCTGCATACCGCCCGTGAAGGCGCGGGGGATGAACTTTTCGATTTTCAGATTCTGGCCGTTGACCATAGAATATGTGTCGTTGATCAGCAGCCGGAAGCCCTGATTAATCTGCATCTGGGCGAGCACAAATGCGGCGTCTTCGCTCTTGAGGGTCCAGATCTGCTGGCCCTGCGGACCGCTGCTTACCGGGGTCAAGCGCGAGAACACAGCGTAACGCCAGCGGGTATCGACGGCGGTCACGATTCGAACGCGAAGCGAGAGAATATCTTCACTGGCATGGGTAAATCGCTCAATGACGTCGCCGACTTTTTTGAGCGTCTCGGCATCGTGATACGCGCGGATCTCGGCGCGGCGCGCACTGAGGGCCGCGGTCTTTTCCCCGTACCAGGTCGGTGTTCCGGTGCGTCGGAAGATCCACTCGACGATCGCGTTCTGCGGGACGGTCCCCGCGGGGTGTTCGGGCAGTCCGGTATATCCGGAAATGTCCCAGCGCTTCCAGCGCTGACCAGCTTCGGGCGGAATTTCCGTCGAGGGATCGTCGTCGAGGGCCTTGTCGGTCGTTCTATCGTTGGACTCGTCCGCGGCATCGTCGGTCTCGCGGCGGCTCTTCGCCGGCTGGAGCTTTCGGCTGCTGCGCTTCCCCGCACTCTGCGCGAGCAGGTTACGGGGAACGAGTCCGCCCAGGAGCATCGTCATTAACAAGGCCGTGCGGCGGTTCATGCCAGTGGCCTCCTTGCCGGTCTGGCGGGTATCGTGCGAATCGCGTCGACGAATCGGTCAGGCGCATGACGTGCCGACTCTGCGCGCGGCGAAATCTAGCAGAGACCGGTTTTTCCCTCAAGTCCAAAGCCGTGGAGGCCGACACGCGTTTTTTCGCCGCGAATTCGCCGTCGCCCCTTGATCGGAGCGCTGGGGCCGATCCACAATAGCCCCTCACCAAAAGTTCGGGTGAGGGAGCGTTCATGCTGCGCGTGCGGTTCGTTTTCGCAATCCTGATGGTGCTCGCGGTCAGTCGCGCGAATGGAGCAGAGCCGGCCGCGACGATGACCCTTCGGCTGGATCGGCCAGACCAGCAGTGCGAACGCATTCTCTCGCTGTTCGCAGGAGCGCGTTCGCCGCATCCCGCGGCGGCCCTGGCGGCCTGGAAACGAGCGTCACGCGCGACCCTCGGCAAATCAACCGAAGCTCTGATCGCGGTCCTGAACCCGGGAATGGCGTCGGAGCTGAGTTTGCTCGACGATACCGTGGTGTCTCTCTCGTTTGACTCGATCGACGGCCACCCGCGCTGGCAAGCCTGTTTGCCTCGAGATGACGGCACGTTTGCGTCGCTGGCGACAGCGTTGGTATTAACCGACGGCGCGAGCGAACCGCCCGTGAATGAAACGGCCGTAGACCGTCTCGGACCCCCGGGAGCGCCGTTGATGGCGCGAACCGTGGATCGACTCGTCCTGGCCGGCTCACGCGCGGACCTCCAGGCCGGACTGGAGAATCCTCCGTCATTCCAGACGACGGGATCACAATCGGGTCTTCGGATTCGGATTGAACCGGGCGCGCTCGCCCAATCCTGTCCCATGCTGGTGCGCCGGTCGAACGAGGCGTTTCGCGCACTCGGTTGCCGCTTAATTGACGGAAGGCTGGATCTCGATGCCGACACGCTGAAGCTCGATCTGACCACCAGCCTTGACAACATCCCAGAGTCGGCGGCGATCGATCCGTCCTGGCTCAAATGGCTTCCGGCCGAGTCGGCCGTCGCTGCGATTTCGGTCGCAATCGAAGCACGACCCGAGTCCTGGGAAAGAGCGTTTGCACTGGTCGACCGCGTCGAGCGAGTCGACCCCGCCCGCGCAGGTCTCGCCCCACTGCGCACGCGTTTGAACCTCGCCGCTGCTGCTGTGAAAGTTCGCCCCGAGGTCGATCTCTGGCCGGTCTTGAGAGGGGTCAGCATCGGAGTTTATGGTAACGCGGACGGCGAGGTCGTGAGCCTTCTCCTGGCACTGCACACCAAGGACGCGACGGCGGCCAAGCACCTGGGCGAAACAGTGTTGCCGCGTTTGCTCGCGTCGTTCGTGTCCCCAGTGCCCGAAAAGGATCCGTCTCCGGTCGGCCAAACTGTCGGACGCGTCGGCGGGCGCTCGTTACATCTGGTGCAGCAGGGCGAAACCGTCGTTGTGGGCTGGGGCGAGGAGATCCTCGCGAGGGCACTCGACGCGCGCGATAATCCCGCACGTTCGGTGCACGGATTGTTGGCAGCCGACGTCGTTCCGTCGCCCCCCTCTCGCCTGGGGATCTTCTGGCCGTCTCGTGTCCAGGGCATCGCCGGGACAACGTTTGCCAGCGCTCAGGTCCCACCGGTTGTGTGGTCCGGACGGAATGAAGGCGAAAGCACTCACGATGTCGTCCGCTGGACAGAGCTCCGAGGGCTTGTCCATCGGTTCCTGGATCGACTCCCGCTCGACCCGCCGCCGGCTGATTGACCCAAGCGCCATGCGATTAATCGACCTGCACGTGGACTGGCTGCTCCAATACTCGGGCGAAGCGACCGTGTTCGACCCGGCGTGGTGTGCGCAGGTGCCTCAGCGGCTCGGGCAGGTCGAGGGCTACCTTCAGGACACGACGGTCGCCGTTCTATCGTGCTACCGCAGCGCAGACGACTGGTCTCACCACGCGGATCCGTGGCGCGCACTGGCGGATCTCGTAACACGCTACGAGGCCGAGTTCTCCGGTCGGCTCTTGCAAGGGCCTGAAGACCTCAAGCGTTGGTCCGAGGAACCGGAATCGCTCTGCTGGGGTGTGCTTGGTGTGGAAGGGTTCGACGCGGTGATTCGGACCGCGTCCGACCTGGATCGGCTGCCGCAACTCTTCGAGCGCGGAGTGCGGCTGTTCCAGCCGGTCTATACGTCGTCGAGCGCGCTTGGAGGTTCGTCGGCGGATGGCGATGATCGCGGGATCACTGAGCTCGGGAAGTCATTTCTCGACGTGCTGGCGGGCTTGTCTCGCCTCGGAGCGCGGCCTGTGTTCGACCTGGCCCATCTGAACCCAAAGGCCTGTGGTGAGGCTCTCGCCTGGTTCGAGGCGGATTCGGATCGAGCGCAGCGGGTCATTCCGGTATACAGTCACGGTGCGCCGGTTCACGAGGGCTTCGCCCGCCCTCGTGCGATCACGAGCGAAAACGTGCGTCGCCTGCGCGCGCTGGGTGGGTTCATTGGGTTCAGCGTCGGTCCCCCGTTCTTTCACTCGCCCGGCCAACTCAAGGCGGCGCTGGAAAGCGTTGCGGCTCACGCCTTCGACGGGCAACCGGGTTTCCAGGGAATTGCCATCGGTACGGATTTCCTCGGCGTCGACCGGACTCTTCCAGAACTTGGCAATATGGAGAAAGTCGTGGGCTGGATTGCTGCCACATTCGAGCAGGAAACCGCCGGGGCGCTCGTCAGCGGCAACGGGAAAACCCTCCTGAAACGGATGCTTGGCCGGGACGACCCTTCGAAAGTCACGTAGTTTCCGACTCGTTCGCTTGTCCATTCCCTATCCGTTACGAGCTGCTGGAGCGCAGGTCCATGGTGGAATCAGATCCCCCGTCTCACTCGAGCGAGAGACTCAATGAGGTTGGTGCTCTCCACGCATTGGTCAAGGCGATTCAGGCGCGCATCGTCAGTGGTTTGATACTTGCACTGCCCATCGTTCTCACGTTCTGGATTCTTTACTGGCTCTACACGACGCTCAAACACGTCGTGCTCGATCCCATCGTTTGGATCGTCGGTGCTCTGTTCAAAGGTCGGGCCGCCGAATGGGCCAGCTCGACGTCATATCAAGTGCTTGCCCCCTTGGTCGCGATCGTGCTGGTGCTGACGATCCTCTATTTCTTGGGTCTCTTCGTTCGCTCCCGGCTGTATCAATTGATCGACTGGGTGATGCTTCACGTACCGGTCGTCACAACGATCTATCGGGCGATCCGAAAACTCGTCTCGTCCCTGGATGATCAGGTGCGCGGTAACCAGTTCAAGCGCGTCGTGCTGGTGCCGTTTCCGCATTCCGGATCGCGTGCACTCGCGTTCGTTACGAACACGCTTCGCGATGCAACGACCGGCAAGTCCATCCTGTCCGTCTGCGTCCTGACCGGAGTTGTGCCGCCTGCCGGCTTCACACTCTTCGTTCCGGAAGAGGAGGTGACCGACATCGACTGGTCGGTCAACGACACGTTGCAGGCAATCCTGTCGGGTGGGATCAATGCCCCGTCGATGCTTCATTACTTCGGGGGGCTGCCGCCGGGAGCTGGTGTCGGACCCATTGTCGACGCTCGCGGCGAACCAATCGGGTAGGCGGACGTGTTTACGGATTGGGCAACGGTAGGCAATTCGCCGGATATGCCCGAATCGCATGGTCGACGGTGACTATCGTCATTCCGAGCGCAATTGCTTGTGCAATCAACAAACGGTCGAACGGATCGCGATGCAACGGCGGTAAGGTCGCGAGTGCAACGACGCTTCCTTCATCAACGTCCAGCGTTTCGATCAAGTGCCGCCGTCTTTCACGAGGGATGTAAATCTCGGGAGCCTCCGGTAAGGGAAGCTTGCCGAGCTGGTATTTGATCAACGCTTCCCAAAGGGACACGACGCTCAGAAAAACTTGGTTGACCGGATCTCGGATCTCGTGTACCCACGGCAGCGGCAAGCGTCGGTCGCCAGTGAGCAGCCAGAGGAAAATGTGCGTATCGAGAAGTAGCCTCATGGGTCCTCAAACGACTTGAGAAACTCGTCCGGCATGGGCTCGTCGAAGTCGTCGGGTACTGTGAACTCGCCAGCGCAGAGACCGAATGGGCGAAGCGATCGCGAGCTGGGAGAAAGGGGACGGATCTCCGCCACTGGCAGCCCGCCGCGCAAGATCACAACAGTCTGCCCAGCCTCGACTTCGCGGAGGCAATCAAGCACGGTGCGTTCAATGTCTTCAACGACGACGGTTTTCATACGGGTATTCTAACCGTCGCTGAGTTCGGAATCGAGCGGAGATGACGACCAGGTATGAAACTGTCGCCGGAAGTCCTTTGCAATGCACCGCCACTGGCGACCACTCAACTGCTGAGGTTCGCCTCCTCGCTATCGCAACACCGATGCGGTGCACAAGGAAATGAAAAGGGCCGGATTGCTCCGGCCCTTTTGCTCATGTCGGTTTGCGTTCCCGATCTCAATACATGTCGTCATATCCGCCGTGGCCGCCGCCGCCCGCAGGCTTCTCGTCCTTGGGCATGTCGGCGATGAGGGCATCGGACGTGAGGAGCAGGGTGCTGACGCTGGCCGCATTCTGCAGAGCCGAGCGGGTCACCTTGGTTGGGTCGATGATGCCGGCCTTTACCAGGTCGGTGTACTCGTCCTTCAAAGCGTCGTAGCCGAAGTTGCCCTTCTGGTCGGCCACCTTCGACACAACCACACCACCGTCCTGGCCGGCGTTCTCGGCGATCTGGTGGATCGGAGCCGAGCAGGCGCGAACGATGATGTCATAGCCGGTCTTCTCGTCGGCGGTCAGATCCTTGCCAGGGCTGACCGACTTCGAACCCCGCAGCAGGGCCACGCCGCCGCCGGGGAGAATCCCCTCTTCCAAGGCAGCGCGGGTCGCATGGAGGGCGTCCTCGACGCGGGCCTTCTTCTCCTTCATCTCGCTCTCGGTCGCAGCGCCGACGTTGATCTTCGCCACGCCGCCCGCAAGCTTCGCCAGTCGCTCTTCGAGCTTCTCGCGATCGTAGTCGCTCTTGGTGTCCGCGATCTCGCGGCGAATCGCCTCGATGCGACCCTTGATCGCGTCGGTCTTGCCCGATCCTTCAATGATCGTCGTATTGTCCTTGTCGATAAGAACTTTCTTCGCCTGACCAAGGTCGGCCAGGGAGACGTTCTCCAGCTCGATCCCAAGCGCCTCGAAGATCGGCTTGCCACCGGTCAGGACGGCGATGTCTTCGAGCATGGCCTTGCGGCGGTCACCGTAGCCGGGAGCCTTCACCGCGGCGCACCGGAATGTGCCACGGAGTTTGTTGATCACCAGAGTCGCCAGGGCCTCGCCTTCGACTTCCTCGGCAATGATGAGGAGCGGCTTGCCCGTCTGCGCGACCTTCTCCAGGACCGGAACCAGGTCCTTGACCGAGCTGATCTTCTTCTCGTGGATCAAGATGTAGGCGTCTTCGAGAACCGCTTCCATCGTGGACGGATTCGTCACGAAGTAGGGGCTGAGGTAACCCCGGTCGAACTGCATGCCCTCAACCCACTCGACCTCGGTCTTGAGCGACTTGCCCTCTTCGACCGTGATCACGCCGTCCTTGCCAACCTTCTCGGTGGCCTCGGCGATCATCTTACCGATCTCGGAGTCGAAGTTCGACGCAACGGTTGCAACCTGCTCGGTCTCCTTCGTGGTGGAGACCTTCACGCTCAGCTTCTTGAGTTCAGCGACGATGTCTTCGACCGCCTTGTCCATCCCGCGCTTCATCAGCATCGGGTTGACGCCCGCGACGACGGCCCGAAGGCCCTCGTTGTAGATCGCCTCAGCCATGACGGTCGCTGTCGTCGTGCCGTCGCCGGCGACGTCGGAGGTCTTGCTGGCGACCTCCTTGACCATCTTCGCCCCCATGTCCTCGTACTTGTCCTCGAGCTCGATCTCCTTGGCGACGGTCACGCCGTCCTTGGTGACCGTGGGCGAGCCGAACGACTTCTGAATGATGACGTTGCGCCCGCGGGGGCCGAGCGTCACCTTGACCGCCCGGGCCAACTTCGCAACACCTCGTTGCATCGCCTGGCGGGCTTCCTGATCGAACGCGATCATCTTCGCGGCCATGTACGGTAATCTCCCTCTGGCTTGAATTCAGATGGTGGAGCCTGGTTTCGTCAACGGTGTGGGCTGTTGATTGGCACTGGGGCCATCGCAGATGTCGAATGGCACTCGGTGGTCGGCAGAATATCGCCGCTCCACCTGCGACCAATGCGATTTTGCGTGTCTGGTTCGCGTCAGTCGATCACGGCGAGGATGTCATCCTCACGCATGAGCAGAACCTTCTTGTCACCTTCGACCTTGAACTCCTCGCCGGCATACGACGTGAAGAGGACGGCATCACCGACTTTGACCTGGAGCGGCCGGCGCTTGCCGTCTTTGGCAACCCGGCCGTCACCGACGGCGATGACCTTGCCCTTTTGCGGCTTGTCCTTGGCGGTGTCGGGAAGCACGATGCCGCCGGCCGTCGTTCCCTTGGCCTCTTCCCGCTCAACCACAACCCGATCACCCAAAGGCTGCAACTTCATCGACCTGGTCTCCTGCGCTGAACCAATCTCCTGGACCACCCCAGGGTCACGCACCGACCGGGCGCTCTGCGAATGAGCCACCGCGCGAGGCACGTCTCTGGCCCCCCTCTATGCAAGCACCGTGCCCGGCTTCAAAAAGAAGCGGAAACATTATCCAGAAAAGACTTTATGGCATTGAGACAGGCGTGTCAGCCTCTTTGAAACTGCCGATGCCGCCGAACCACTCAAGCGATCGCTGCCATTTCGGCAGTCTCGAAATGTGGAAGCGCGATCCCGTCAGCCTGAATCCAAGAGCGGATTGAATTGACCGTCTCGCCAATATGCAGCGAAGTGCGTCAGTCCGAGTCGCGGGACTTTTCCATTTCGCGACTTATGGTAAACTGCACCGGAGCGCCATCAACCCATTTGCGACCGGGAGTGAAGAGAGTGACGCAACATCCAGCGGGCAGCGATGCGGAAGGCAACGCTGTAACTTATTGCGACTTTTGCGGCAGGACAACGACCAACGCCGGGCCGATGGTGGAAGGGAATGCGCTCGTCAAGGAGAACCTTCGCAGCCAGAATGCTCATGTCTGCGGTGACTGCATCATCGCCTGCGAAGGGATCTTCCGTCAGCACCAACAGAAGCAAGCCCTGAGCGGCAGGATCCCCACGCCTCGCGAGCTCGTGACTCACCTCGACGATTACATCATCGGTCAGGAGAACGTGAAGCGCACCCTCGCTGTCGCCGTCGTGAATCACTACAAGCGACTGTCCGCCGCCTCGCTCGTCCTGGAAGACGAGGCGCTCAAGGATGTGGAAGTCGCGAAGAGCAACGTGCTCCTGATCGGCCCCACCGGTTGCGGCAAGACGGCACTCGCTCAGACCCTCGCCCGACGCTTACACGTGCCGTTCGCGATCGGCGACGCCACGACGCTCACCGAGGCCGGTTATGTGGGCGAGGACGTCGAGAACCTGGTGCTCAAGCTTGTCCGCGAAGCTGAGTTCGACATCCCGCTTGCCGAACGTGGGATCATCTATATCGATGAAATCGACAAGATCGGCAAGACATCACAAAACGTGTCGATCACCCGTGACGTCTCCGGCGAGGGCGTCCAGCAGGCCCTGCTGAAGATGCTGGAAGGAACGGTCGCGAACGTTCCTCCGCAAGGCGGCCGCAAACATCCTGAGCAGCAATATCTCCAGGTCGACACGACGGATATCCTTTTTATTTGCGGCGGAACGTTCGTCGGTCTCGAGGAAATCATCGCCAAGCGCCTGGGTCGCAAGATGATCGGCTTCGGACGCGCTGAGAACAAGGATCGCGAGCAGGAACGCAACGAGCTCATCGCGCAGGTGACGCCCGAGGATCTCGAGCGGTTCGGCATGATTCCCGAGCTCATCGGGCGCTTGCCGGTGATCACGACGCTGAACCAGCTTTCGGTCGCCGACCTCGCGCGCATCCTCACGGAACCGAAAGACGCACTGGCGAAGCAATATCAGGTGCTGTTTCACTTTGACAATGCGCGTCTCGAATTCACGCAAAGCGCGATTGAGGAAATTGCGCGGCAGGCCAAGGCCCGTGGAACCGGCGCGCGAGCGCTCCGTTCGATCATGGAAAAGCTCATGCTTGAAATCATGTTCGAACTTCCCGAGCGTCCCGCGGGCCAGTCGTATTCCATCACCGACCGCGTCGTGCGCGGCGAGGAGTCTCTGTTTGGGCCAGTGGCCGCGTAATCGCAGCCGGGGACGTGTGAACGCAACGGATTACCCATGGCCGATCGACATGCTCGACTCCGCATTTCACGTTGCGCCGCAATAGCTCTTGTAGCGCTGTTCGCCCTGTGCGGTGCGGCGAACGAAATCGTGCTCGAACGCGTGGGGAACTTGACGCACCCGGCGATTCGCGAGGCCTCGGGAATCGCGAAAAGCCGGCGCTTCCCAGGGATCTACTGGGTCCATAACGACTCGGTCAACGCCGCCACGCTCTTTGCCGTGAAGCGCGACGGGAGTTTGCTGCAAAGCTTCGCCGTCAAGGTTCCGAACATCGACTGGGAAGACGTTGCACTCGACGACGCGGGCCATATCTACCTCGGCGACATCGGAAACAACGACCTCCGTCTTCCCCTGCGTGCGATTTATCGCCTGGACGAGCCGGACCCGTCGGAAGAGGAGGAACGGCTTCTCGAGGCCGGTACCGCATCGTACTATCGCTTTCCCGCAGGCGGGCGCTTTGACGCCGAAGGGCTGTTCATCGATCGCGGCCGCGCTGTGGTGGTGGCCAAGTACCTCGACGGGCGCCAAGCAGAACTCTTCGCGGTACGGTTGGATCCTCCGGCTCCCCTGATTCGTCCGGCTCTCCCCGAACCTCTGGGTCATCTCGCCGGCTGCAAGGAACCCGTGACCGGCGCGAGTCTTGCTCCTGAAGGACGGAGGCTTGCGGTCTGTTCGTATCATGTTGTACGAATCTACGAACGGAACGACGTCCAGAAGGACGAATGGAAGCCGCGCGGATTTGTGGGATTCGATGGTGGGGACGAACAGATTGAGGCGATTACCTGGGATGGCGCGGACTTGATCCTCGCGGGCGAGTCGCGAGGCCTCTTTCGGATCGTTGCCAAGCAATGGCAGGCTCAGTCAGGTGTTGACGGACCCGACCGCGTCCCCCCCGGCGCTCCCTGACTCGGGTTCCTGCTCGCAGAAAGTACGCATGGCGCATCCAGACGTCGTGATCATCGGCGGGGGCGTGATCGGCCTCTCGATTGCCTACGTGCTCAATCGAGAAGGCGTTCGGGTTACCGTTCTGGACCGTCGCGAGTTCGGCCGGGAAGCGTCTTGGGCAGGGGCAGGGATGCTTCCGCCTAATACCGAGCGGCTTGCGACTCACCCCACTGTCGAGCTGCGCTCCTGGAGCGCCCAGCTCTTTCCGGAGTGGTCGGCTGCGCTCAAGGAGACGACCGGAATCGACAACGGCTACTGGCGCTGCGGCGGAGTCGACATCGCTCGCGATGCCGCCGAGGCCCTTGCCCTTCGTACAGCCGCTGGACGTTGGCGGCACGAGCAAATCATCTTCGAGTGCCTCGCTTATGGCGACATCCGTCGCGTTGAGCCGGCGCTCAGTCCCGAGATCGAGGTTGCATACTTCCTGCCCGACCGCGCCCAAATTCGCAATCCTCGGCATCTTCGCGCTCTTCTCGCTTCGGTCGAGGCAAGTGGAACCATGCTCCGCGCCAACCAAAGCGTTACGGGGTTCGAGTCGCGCGGCGATCAGATCGTCGCCGTAAATACCGAACAGGGGACCATCCCGTGTGGATGCGCGGTCCTGGCCGCTGGAGCTTGGTCCGAGGGATTGCTGGCGAGTGTGGGCGTTGTGGCACCGACTCCGCCAGTGAAGGGGCAAATTGTCCTCATTCGCTCCGAGAGGCCGTTGCTCAAACGCATCATCGAACATGGCTGCAACTACTTGGTTCCGCGCGCGGACGGACGGATCCTGGTCGGTGCGACGGAGGAGAACGTCGGGTACGACACTCGCGTGACCGTCGACGGGGTCTCTGGGCTGCTCGACGAAGCTGTTCGGCTCTGCCCGATTCTTCGTGAGGCCGAATGCGAGAGCTCGTGGGCGGGGTTACGGCCGGGAAGTGTCGACACGCGGCCCTACATCGGACGAGCTCCTGGTTACACAAACCTCATTGTGGCGACCGGACACAAGCGTGCCGGCCTTCAGCTCTCGCCAGCCACCGCCGAGGTGAGCGCGGATCTGGTGCTCGGCCGACCGCCCCGGATCGACCTCGCCGCGTTTGCAGTCGACCGCGAACCGGCCGCTTCCGAGGACCCGGTATTCCGGTCCTGAAGGCGACGTAGGCCTCGCTCGCCTCTACCGTCGGCATCGCGGATGAATCGCATGTTGCTCGTGGACCCGTTGAAATCGACGGCGGAAACGCCGTTCCGGCTTGAGCCCGAGGTCTTGGCAGGTATTCCGCAGTCGTGATAAAATTCGCAATCGGGCCTCGGCGCAAGAGAAGACGGAGCAAAGCGCTCCAGCATCTCGTGGGCCGTCCGACAGGTTGACGTCGGACACGATGCACCGGACGGTGAATCAGCCGCATCTAGCAGAGGAGTTGCTCACATGGTCGGGCCGAACCGAACCGTTCTCCTGCTCGTGACTTGCGTCTCGGTCATACTGACCGCGCCGCCCCGTCGGGCCGGAGCCGAACCGGCCGACACGCCCAAAGCCGAGGACAAGGACAAAGCCAAAGCCCAGAGCAAGGATTCGAGCCAAACCGGTCGACCCGTATACGCACTTCCTGGGGAAGACCCACCAGCGCCCTTTGTCCCGGTGAAACCACGAACGGTTGAAGACCGAAAGCTCATCGAGGCCACTTCCGAATACAGCGCGGCACGCGCTCTCGAGGAACGGCATGAGCTGGCCGACGCGATCGGGCTGCTCGAAAAGGCGCTTATTGAGGAGCCCGATTCCGTCGCGATCCTGCGCCGATTGAGTCGGCTCTGTTTCGCGGTGGGCCGCACCGCGCAGGGCATCGAATACAGCGAACGGGCTCTCAAGACGGAGCCCGACGATACCGACACCCTCAGCCGGCTCATTGGTTTCTACACAGGCAATCGCCGCAACATCGACACGGCGGCCGCTGAAGGATTGTTGAAGGGCGTTTTGAAGAACCCCAAGCTGGGGAAGCATTCCGCAGGCCGATTGCTCGCACAGTTCGAGTTAGGTCGGCTTTACGCCAACAAGCTGCAAAAACCCGAGCAGGCGGCCGATGCGTACGCCGAAGTCATCGACGCGCTGGACGAGAAGGCGGCGAATCAGCTCTCGCCGAAAGATCAGCGGCTCGTCCTCGGCAATGATCCCGAAGAGGCGTATCTCGAGTTCGGCGAAACGTTCGTTACGGCAAAGCGCTACGCGCTCGCGATCAGGGCATTCGAACGCGGCTTGGTCTACGCCCCCGACCATTCCCAACTCCGCCTCAAGCTGGCTCAGACGCTGCTCGACCAGAATCAGCCAGAGAAGGCGCTGGCGATCGTCGAAGCCCACATCAAGAAGCAGCCCCAGGGCCGGGAGGGGTACGAGCTTCTCGCCAAGATCCTCACGGTGTTAAAGCGGGAAAACGAGATTACGCCCCGTCTCGAAGAGGCGGCGCGGCTGGATGCCCAAAACCTGCCGTTGCAATATTCGCTGGCGGACCGCTACCGCCAGACGGGCCAGATCGACAAAGCGGAGGCTTTGTACAAGAAGCTGCTTGAAGCCACGCCCACCCCGCAAGGTTATGCCGCCCTTGCCGAATCGCTGCTGAAACGGAAGCAAACGAACGACCTGGTCCGCGTTCTTGCCCAGGCGTACACAAAGCCGGAGGGCGTCGAAGCCGTCAAGGAAACCGTTGAGGCCATCGGCGAAGATCACGACTTTGCGGAAAAAGTCCTGGATGCAGGACGCACGATGATCACCGCGGAGCCGTTGATGATCGACCGGAGAGCGCTCTTCGATGTGCTCTCCACCGTGGCCGTCAAGAGCGAGAAGATCGAGAGATTCCTTCCCATTCAGCGCATGGCGTTGCAATGGTTCCCCACGCCGCAGAGCTACTTGCAACTTGATCAGATCCTCGTGTTTCTGCAGAAGTTCGATCAGGCCGCGGATACGCTCGAAGAAATGGTGGGTAAATTCCCGGAGGCGCGCAAACCACAGCTCTATGTCTTGCTCTCAAAGCGCCGGCTCCTCGCCGATCAACTCGACAAGGCGATGCAGGCCGCGCGCGACGCGCTGAAAATCGATCCCAATGACATCGAAGCCCAGTTCCAGGTCGTCATGGTCTTGACCCGGACGGGCAAGCCGGACGAGGCTGTCGCCAAGGCCCGTGACATCCTCAAAAATGATCCCATGAATCCAACTCTGAACAGCTATGTGGGATACATTCTAACCCAGTTCAGCAAAAACGACGAAGCCATCACCCATTACAAGGGACTCCTCGAACGCTATCCGGCCGTTCCCGAACTCGTTCGCGCCGCTCACTCAGGCCTCTCCGTCGTTTACATCAACATGGGTGATTTCTCGAAGGCGGAGAAGGAACTGGAGACCCTGCTGGATCGCGAGCCCGAGGATCCGGGCGTGAACAATGACCTCGGCTACCTGTACGCCGACCAGGGGAAGAACCTGGAAAAAGCCGAGTCGATGATCCGGAAGGCACTCCAGGACAAGCCAAACGAGAGCGCTTATCTCGACAGCCTGGGATGGGTTCTCTTCAAGCAGGGTAAGCTCAAGGAAGCCGCCGAGCAGTTGGAGGCCGCGATCAAGAGCGGCGAGCCTCTGACCGACGCGACGATCCACGAGCACCTGGGCGACGTCTACTTCCAGATGCAGGACATGGCCAAGGCCAAGAGTGCATGGGAGACCGCCGAGAAGATGGCCGCGAAGGCGGTCCCTGTCGATAAGCGGCTCTCCGAGATTCGCAAGAAGCTGAAGTCGCTCAAGCAACTGGGATACATTCTTCGGCCGTCGACGGGCAACTCGCCTTGAGATTTCGGTCGATCAGTCTGGATTCTGACCCATTCGATTCCCACATAACCCGTTAAACCACAGTCGGACTTGGGCCGACGCGCTGACGTTCGGGCTCGGGATCGAAGGACTTGTGTTTTCACACGGAGAGTAGCGAGAACATGGCAGGGCATTCCCATTCAGCGAACATCGCGCATCGCAAGGGACTCGTCGACGCGAAGCGCGGTAGGCTCTTCACCAAGCTCTGCCGCGCCATTTACGTGGCGGCCCGCAACGGCGGCGGCGACCCCGATTCCAACTTGCGGTTGCGTTACGCGATCGACAAGGCCAGGTCTTACAGTTGCCCCAAAGAGAACATCGAGCGCTCGATCAAGAAGGGCACCGGCGAACTGGGCGCAGAGAACTTTGAGGAAGTCACCTACGAAGGCTACGGTCCTGGGGGCGTCGCCGTGCTCTGCGAGGTTCTGACGGACAACCGGAACCGGACCGCGAGCGAGCTGCGCAAGGCTTTCGAGGTCTGCGGCGGCAATCTCGGTGGCTCGGGGTGCGTCAGTTATCTGTTCAACTACAAGGGGCTCTTCGTCGTCGACGCCAAATCTGTCGCCGAAGACCGCTTGATGGAAGTGGCGCTCGAAGCGGGGGCGGACGACGTCGAGCATCTCGACGAATACCTCGAAGTCACCTGTGATCCCAAGGTCTTCGAGGACGTGCGCAAGGCTCTCGAGGCCAACAAGATCGCCACGGAATCGGCCGAGACGAGCTATATTCCGACCAACACGGTCGAGCTTGACGTCGAGAATGGTAAGAAGATGCTCCGCCTGCGCGAGATTCTCGACGACAACGACGATGTGCAGAACGTCTATGCAAACGACAATCTGCCGGCGGAACTCGTCGAGAGTTAACGCCTGACCGTTCATGCTCGAATGATCAGGCAGTCATGAAATTCGCGCGTCCAGTCGGTCGCGTGACGCTCGGTCCTTGAGCGATGGCTTGGTCGGCTTACGCGGGTTTGATCGCGTAACGCCCGAGGACCACCGTGACATTATCCTTGCCGCCTCGGTCGAGGGCGCGGTCAATCAGTGCCTGCGCGGCACCGGCCGGGCTCGATTGCTGCTGGAGGACCTCGGTAATCTCGGTGTCGCGGACCATACCGGTCAAGCCGTCCGAACAGAGCATTAGCCAGTCGCCGTCTGCAAGTTCCAGAGGCACGACTTCCGGCACGATTCCCAGCGAAGGGCCCCCAACGAAGTTGGTCAAGACGTGCCGTGAAGCGTGCGTGTCGACTTCGTCGGGTGCGATCCGTCCCGCGGCAAACAGCGCCTGAGCATAAGTGTGATCGTGCGTCAATTGCCGCAGCACGCCGGCGCGGAAGAGATAGGCACGCGAGTCTCCCGCGTGGACGATGAAGGCTGACGTGCCCGCACTGTACGCGACCGTCAACGTCGTCCCCATGCCGGATAACGATGGATTCGCTCGCGTCTGTCCGACGACCGTTGCATCGACTCTTCGAAAATAGTCTTTCATGCGGCTGATGAGCTGCTCCGCCTCGTGATCGTCAACACGGAGCGACCATCGAGGCGATTCGAGCACCAACTCAATCCCGGTGCGGATCGCAAGTTTGCTCGCGCAATCGCCGGCGCCCATGCCTCCCATGCCGTCGGCCACGACCATCGCATACGCGGAATCTTCCAACACTTGCGGCAGCTCGCCTTCCGGAACGTTCGTTGAGAGTACGTCGAGCCGTCGGCTGATTCGCGTGACGAGATAATGATCTTCGTTCTTCCGGCGCACTTTTCCGATATGCGAGGCGCCGGCAAACTCGACAGTCACGGTCGGGCGTCGTGCGGGTTCCTCCTGGAGGACCGTGTCGAAAAGCCCAACCTCTTCCCGGGTATCGTTGTCGTCGGGATTGGACACTGGGTGCTCCTTGTTCGAGAAGACGCAGCGCCGAAGAGTGGATGGCCAATTCTGTGTTTTCGAGCGGACGTCACTCCGCCTGTCCCGGCGTCGACAGCGCAATCGCAGGCAAGTGGGTCTTTGACCTCTTGCGACGTCGGGGAGGAAGGATCGCTTCGGCGTACTCCCAGATTTGCGCTGGGGTCTCGAAAACCTGTTCGAAGATCCAATCGTCGTCGTATTCGCAATCCGCGGTGGTGTATTCGCGGCAGATCTTGGGCCTGCTCCAATAGATCTGGCAGCGGTCGTCCTTCGAAAGGTACTGGCAGCGCGTCATCACGAGGAGGTACCACGTACCTTTCTCGACGTAGACCAACGTTCGCCCGTGCGCGAGGTACCAGCGCACCGCGTCGAAGTCGTCCCAGGTCGTTGGGGTCTCGATCGGCACCGAGAAATATCGGCAGCACTTCCCCGTGCAATGGTCGCACAGACAGGCGCCCGGAGCGAGGTCTTCGCGGCGAATCTTCACCTTCTTCACGGAGTGGGCCCTTCATCGGCCTCGGTTCGAACGTTGCGATCATAACAAGCTTTACGGAGCGCAGCCACATGTGCTTCGTTGGTACCGCAGCATCCTCCGACGAGTCGGACGCCCGCCGCGAGCAATCGAGGTACGGCCCGAGCGAAGGACTCGGGCGCCTCGAGACGCGTGTTGGGAAGCCCCGCAGAAGGTTTTGCGAGCAGTGGTAAGTCCGTCGCGGCTTTGAGTCGCTCGATCATCGCAAGCGTCGCGGCCATACCGAGCTGGCAGTTCGCACCCAGCACGGTCGCTCCGAGGTCTGACAGGCGATGGGCCGTGTCGCGGACCGGATCGGGCCAATCAACGAGACTCACGAACATCGGAACCCGACCCACGCTTTGCACTTCCTGGAGCGCGTTGGCTGCAGACTCGGCGCGGTGAGTCTCTAAAAGGATCGCGTCAACCCCCGCATCGGCGAGAACCTCGGCTTGCTCGCGATAAGCACCCACGTTCGACGCCGCGGTCGGACCGACGCTGCCGATGACGATGCCTCGCTCCCCGATGGACTCGCGAGCCAGCGAGACCGCGCGACGATTGATCGTCTCCACCTCGTCCGCCCGGCCCCAGCGCGCAAGCCAGGCGCGGTTGGCGCCGAAGGTGTTGGTGAGTAGCGCGTCCGCGCCTGCGAGCACGTCGCTCTTATGGAGATCGCGAATCATCTCAGGATGGGAATGGTTCCAGAACACGGGGTCGTCGTGCGAAAGGTCGAGCCCCCTCGCGATCAGGCGCGTTCCCATCGCGGCGTCGAGTACCAAGGCGCCACGCGCCAGAGCCTGCGTGAATCGATCGGTCACGGCGCCTTGGGTTTGTTTCGATACTTCGTGCTCACACGCACAAGGAAGCGGTTCTCTTCGTCTGTCAACGCGCTTCGCCCTTCGCGATGGAGCTTGTCGAGGATTTCGTCCATGCGTGCTTCCTCCGCCGCTTCACGCGCTTGCCTGCGCATTCGGCGAAGCTCCGATCGCCGCCGCCGCCAGCGCTTGAGGGCACTCTCACGATACGGTCGAACCTTCGCGGCGCTTCCCTCCAAGCTCGTGTAACCTTCCGAGAAGTCGTAGCCGAAGACACCGTCATCGTAGAATCCACCGTCTTCCATCAATCGCGTCTCCGCTCGAACCATCAATTCGATGAGGACGGCAAAACCGATGAACGAGAATCCGTCGACCTTGCTCATAAACAAGCGCACTAGCCCAACGAGGATCAAGACCGCCGCGCACGTGTGAGCGGTCCACGGCCCCAGCGTGCTGTCCTTGGTCGACGTGATCGCAGCGCTCGACAGGTGCGCGCGCAGGAGCCGCCCGTTATCGAAGGGAAGTGCGGGGATGAGATTGGCGAGGAAGACAATCCAGTTCAAGTATCCGAACCAGCCGACCCACCAAACTGCGGATTTAAGAGGATAACGGTCCGCGACTCCGGGCAAATGAGGCGACCCGACACCATCCCAGGGAGACCAGACGAATTGAGCATGCGCAAAAATGTACAATCCGAGAGCCGAAAGCAGAACAATGACCAGGTTTACGGCGGGGCCCGCAAGGATCACCAGGGGATGATCGGTCGAGCGAGCGGCAACCGCAGGGGTCACCATGTTGCCCAACGGCCAAAACCGGATTTCGTCGTGATCGCAGTCGAGCCACGAAGCGGCGATGGCATGGCCCAGCTCGTGGACGAGCAGGGTGAGGAACAGGAGCAGAAGCCAGCACGCAGACTGGCCTAAAGGAGTGGCCTTGCTGTCGAGCGCCGACCCGAGAAGCTGGAAGACGACGAAAAGGATGAGAAAGATGTGGATCCGGATCTGGGCCCCGAACCATCGTCCGAGGTTGATCGGGGACCACGTTAAAGGATCGGTCATATCGGCCACCCGCGAGGGGAGAGACGATCTTTCTCAAGTGAGGCGAGAACAGCCGCCCCTCGATTATAATGTAGCAGCCGTCAAGGGAAGCCGCAACGCAAGGCAGCGCACCTTGGCCACGTGTGGTCGACGACCCCTCGCTCGACCGCCTCGACAATCACAACGGCGCGGAGGCCGCGCCGCCCCAGCAACGACTCTCCCCGGAGGATTCGCCGTGACCGCGCCGCTCCCGCCGAGCGCGAACCCCGACTCGAATTCCGAGATCGTGGTGCCTGTGAACCTCGGTCCACGCTCCTACGACGTTCGCGTCGTCAGCCAAGGAAGCGCGGCTGTCGGACCGTTTGTGCGCGAAGCCCTCGACCGCTCCTGGGCCGGCCGGGCATGCCGACGCGCCCTCATCGTCACTGACCAAAACGTGGCTCCGCACCACACACCGATCAGCTCGGCACTGACCTCGATTGGAATCACTCCCACACTCAGTATCCTACCGCCGGGTGAGTCGACGAAATCGCTGGACCATGCCGCGGACCTTTATGAAGAACTGATCCGAATTCGCGCCGATCGTCACACGTGTGTGATCGCCCTTGGAGGCGGCGTGATCGGCGATCTCGCGGGATTTGTGGCCGCGACGTATGCGCGCGGACTGCCGCTGCTCATGATTCCCACCTCGCTCCTCGCGATGGTTGATAGCTCAGTCGGCGGGAAGGTCGGTGTGAATCACCCGCGCGCTAAAAACATTATTGGCGCGTTCCACCAGCCCGCCGGCGTCTGGATCGAAACCGAATTGCTTGCCACGCTATCCGACCGAGAGCTGCGCTGCGGCCTGGCGGAGGTGATCAAATACGGCGTCATCCTGGACGCCGCGTTTTTCGAGTTTCTGGAGCAAAACGCCGAGGCGATTCTGAATCGTGACCCCGGCGCGCTCCGACACGTTATCGCCCACAGTTGCCGTCTGAAAGCCGACGTCGTGAGCAAGGATGAGCGCGAGGAAACCGGCTGTCGGGCGATCTTGAACTTTGGCCATACGTTCGGACACGCTGTGGAGGCCGTTGCCGGTTATAACGCACAATTTCATCACGGTGAAGCCGTCGCCGTTGGTATGATCGGCGGCTGTCGCCTCGCGGAGCGGCTCGGCTGGATCGGCTCCGACCTCACGGCACGGCTATTCAACCTCGTGCGACGGTTCGGATTGCCGACCGTCGCTCAGGGTCTCAACACTCAGGCTCTCCTCGATGCGATGACACGCGACAAGAAGAACCAGATGGGGAAGATTCGGTTCATCCTGCCACGCCGGCTCGGATTGGTGGAACTGACCGACCAAGCCACCGAGCAGGATGTTCGCGAAGTCTTGGAGAGTGTCGTGAATGGGGTAAGCTGAGAGTGCGAAAGGAACCGGTCCGTGGCTCAGTCTTATCCCGAGATTCGTACCCGATTAGTTACGCGAAGCGTCCAACTTCGGCGTACTGGCGGGCGCCGGCTCCCCTTCCGTGTGCCCCAAAGCCCGGCGCTCATTCCAGATCTCGAGGAAAGCGCGCGACTCCGCTTCATACCAGTTCAAGCCTTCATCCTCGAGCTCGTTGGCACGGCGTCCCCAGCGCTCTCTCCATTCATCCGGCCAACGCGCCAGCGCCATGCGGCAAGGCGGCGGTTCGGGTACACGCTGCGACTCAACCGGGGCCGCTGCGATGTCGGGCAGCGCATCCGCCGAAACTTCCGGCTCAGGCGGGAGAAACGTTTGCTGGCGCTTCCTGGTGCGACGAGTCAACTCCTTGAGAGTCGAGGTGCGTTTCACAACGGGCATCGGAAGATCCCCCAAACACTCTCCTCAGTTTTCGCAGACTCCCTTAGACCATAGAGTTTTCCTCTTTATCATAGTACGTATTCTAGCTCCGAATTGCTCGCTCTTTATCAATAAAACATACAACTTTCTTGCCGGTCTCGCAGAACACCAATCAAGCTGGAAACAGTTTGCCAGCTTAATGTTCGGACGAGGAGCAAAGGTGACCGATTCTGGCCAACCGACGGATCTGAGCGACCTTGTGCGCCTAACAATGGTGCCCGGGGTGGGTCCGCACACGTACCGAGCGCTTCTCGAGCGGTTTGGTGCGGTCAGCAAAGTTCTCGACGCCTCGGTAGCCGCGCTGCGGGATGTCCCCGGGGTTGGGCCAAAGCTGGCAGCGCGAATCGCGGAAGCGCGTCGTGAGATCGATTCCCAGGACGAACTGGCGTGTTGCCGAGACGCGGGTGTCCAGGTTGTAGCCCAAGGGGCATCGAGTTATCCGCCGTCCCTGGAGGACATCCCTGATCCGCCACCCCTCCTTTACGTACGTGGCTCATTTGAGCCACGCGACCAGTTGGCAATTGCGTTGGTGGGGTCGCGTCGCTGCTCGCCGTACGGATTGCGAATTGCCGAGCGGCTCGCGAGTGCCCTCGCTCGCGTGGGATTGACAGTGGTTTCGGGGTTGGCCCGAGGGATTGACGCGGCCGCGCATCGTGGCGCGTTGAAAGCAGGAGGCAGAACTTTGGCCGTGATGGCCAATGGACTGGCTCAGGTTTACCCTCCCGAACACGAAGATCTTGCGAAAGAAATCGAAGCCGCCGGAGCCATCATCAGCGAGATGCCGATGCGGCAGGGGCCGCTTTCGGGGTTATTCCCACAACGCAACCGCATCATTTCGGGATTGAGCCTTGGGGTGGTGGTCGTCGAGGCAAGTCCGCGGAGCGGATCACTCTCCACAGCGCGACACGCCATGGAGCAGAATCGCGAGGTGTTCGCGGTTCCTGGTCCGGTGGATAGCCTTTCGAGTCAGGGGTGCCATCGTCTCATTCGCGATGGCGCCCGATTGGTGGAGACGGTCGACGACATCCTGGAAGAGCTCGGGCCGCTCGTACGCGAAGTCACGCCCTCGGCCGTGGAGACCCCGGTGCGTCACCCGGCGGAGTTGACGCTGAGCGATCTGGAACGGTCGTTGCTCGGACGGCTTGGGAACGAACCGCTTGCGGTCGATGCCTTGATCGGTCAGACCGGTTTGACCGCGTCGCAGGTCCTTGCGACCCTCAGCGTGCTCGAGGTGCGCCGCTTGGTGCGACGGCTGCCCGGTCACCAATTCGTGCGCGCTTGAGCGATCGTTGCAGTGATTCCAAAGGGTGACTCAGCGCCCGCTTGTTCTCAGGTGAGTGTCCAACCAGGCGATGATGTCCGCGAAGACCTGCTCCCGGCCGAGTTCGTTGAGCGGTTCGTGGAGCATTTTGGGATAGATGTGAAGCGTTTTGTCGGCGATCGTGATCCGATCGAACGCCTCGCGCGTTGTCTCCGGATCGATCACGGGGTCTGACGCGCCCAGCAGGACCAGAGTGGGAACTTGCAATTCCTGGGCGCGCTCTGCGACGATCGTCCCCCCTTCCACCATCCCGAAAAAAAGCGGTGCACTCATTCGATTGTGCCGGAGCGGGTCGACCTGATGCTCGCGCTGCATGGCGGGGTCACGCGTGAGGCGCGACGCGGGAAGGGTGGCACTCAGCGTCACTGAAGGGGCATGTCGGCGCAGCCAGTGGCCGATGGCGACCTTGTATCTGGGGACGCGTGTTGCAAGGCGCAGCGACGGGTTCGAGACGACCAATCCCGCCAACGCTCCGGGCCGTTCCAGTGCAAATCGAAGCGCAACCTGTCCGCCATTGGAGTGCCCGAGCACAAAGAGCGGGAGTCCGGGTCGAGCACGCGCCGCCCACTCGACCGTGCACCGAAGGTCGGCGACAAGGTCCTCGTATGCGACGACCACGCCTCGCCGTCCGGGACTTCGGCCGTGACCGCGAAAGTCGGGCGCAACCACATCCACTTCGAGTGGCGGTCCGAGTGCCTCCGCCACGTGCCGATAACATCCGCCGTGTTCGCCGAAGCCGTGTGCGATGACCACGACGCCTTGCGGCTCGGGCCGCAACCAGTGCCAACCCCGGAGTTGAATCCCGTCAAAAGTCGGGATCGCAATGTCGTGCTGCGTCGTCTGCGCCGTGAACATCCTGTTCTCTTTCCGTTCCGAATGGTGATCGCGAAAAGTCAGCGTTCTTTCGGCCGTCGCCAGAGCCAGGTCCAGTGGCGGTCAGAGGTCATTGTAAGGGAGTCAAACGCCAGACCAAGTCCATTGAGAAGCGACCGGACTTCATCGATCGTCAGCGCTGCGTGAAGCGAGGCGTGAAAAAGAGCTTGTGCCGCCGGAGATTCCGCTCCAGCGTAAGTCTTGACGAGCTCAGTCAACGTGGCGAGATCGGTGGGACGAGCCAGGTCGCGAACGAGCAGCGTTCCACCGGGCGCGACGAGCCGAGCCATCTCCGCCAGTGCGGGACCGGGGTGGGGGATATGATGGATCAGGGTGTTCGACACCACGCCTTCGAACGCACCGTCAGGCTGTGCCAGGTGCTTTGCATCTCCTCGGACGAGACGGATGCGACGGCTGAGTCCCGCAGCCTGAATATTGGCGTGCGCCACTTTCAACATGTGATCGGCCAGGTCGATGGCGAGCACACGAGCGAGGGGATCGGCCTGGCATAAGGCAACGGGAATCCGGGCCGGTCCGGTCCCCATATCGAGAATCTCGCCCCTCCGACAGGAGCCATGGGCAGCCCGAAAATCGGCGACAAATTGCGCGTTGACCACAGAATGGTCCATCGCGTCATAGTTCGACGCTTCGGCCGGAGTGTCCATCGCTTCAGGTTCGAGTACGCGGGGAAGCATGGTTTTTAAGCTTCGGGTCAAGTGGTTGCAATGGTCGGTGCGAGAGGTGACGGCCCATTCCCATGAACGAGGTGAGTCCGATCGCGTGGATTGCGCGACCGAACTCTCGATTGTCGTCCGTCAACGATCATCACCGACAGGCCTTCGCCAAGAATCCCAGTTCATTGGCTCTGTCTGAGCCAATGCCTTGCAGGCGGACTACGCATTAATCTTAGCGACGGCTTCGCGCACGGTCTTCAGGCACGCCTGGAGGTCGGCCTCAGGATCTTCGGGATGTTCCTCATACTCAAGTGCCAGGCAATAGCTGTAATTGGCCTTGGCGAGTGTCTTGAGGAGATCGACGGTGCGGAGATCACCAGCGCCGAGCACAGTGAACGTCGTTGCGTCCTTCACGTCTTTGAGATGGACGCCGTAGATGCGCTTGCCAAAAACCTCGGCCGCGCGAACGGGATCCTCGCGTGACCGGAGGAAGTGCCCGGTGTCGATGCAGCAGCCGATCTTTTCATGATGGTTCTTGATCGCGTCGGCGATCTTGTCGATCTTGTCGTAGCGGTGGCCGGGTCCGTGGTTGTGAATACCGACGGCAATTCCGTACTCCTCGACCAGTTTGTCGAGGCTGTCAAAACTGTCGGGTGTCGGGTCGGCCGAGAGGTAGTTGAGCCCCATTCTCTTGCCGAACTCGAAGAGTTTCCGATTCGCTTCATGATCCTTGCCAAACGGATTCACGCCGAATCCGGTCACCGTGACGCCGAAGCTCTGCGCAAGCGCGCGGTAGCCGGCGATGCGTGCAGCGTCGTCCGTGACCGGGAAATGATCCCGGTACGACTCCCAGTAGTGGAGTCCCAGGTTCCGGGTCACCTTCAGGGCGCGATCGACGTCGCGCTTGCCGTCCTTGGAGTATCCGCGGAGAGAGTAGCTTTGCAGGCCCATCTTGAACGGGCCGTACGGACTTTCAGACGACGTTGGGGCGGCCGTTCCTTTCGCGCCCAACGCCAGGGCTCCCGCCGCAGCCAAGCCGGCAGCCAGAACGTCGCGCCTCGTCATTTCACCGGAAGGCATCGGTCGCATGCGTGTCGTCCTCTTTACGGGGTCTCTGGATGACCGGGTGCGATTCGGCCCGAGTCGAATACATCAGCGCCCGAGGCTATCCGAACCCACGCGCGGGTTCCAGCCCCTCTCGCCGTTTGCGATCCGGCCTGATCCGACGAACGGAAATCCACACTCTTGAGCATCTCCTCCGGTCTGAGGTAGCATACCGGCGTTCGTGTGCACGTCCCGAACCAGCCGGCTGTCTGCGACCGTCTCTCGAGAGAGGAGTCCCCATGCCGTCCCAACCTTCCGAATTCGGCACCATGAAGCCTCTGGGCGGTGGGGATCCCATTCCGCTTCTCAAGACCCAATTGATTGTCGGCCGTAGGCCCAGTTGCGATATTTGCCTGGACTTTACCAATGTCTCGGGAAAGCATTGCGAGCTGCGTCTCATCCACGGAGTCTGGCACGTCCGCGACCTCGGAAGCACGAACGGGACCAGCGTCAATGGCGCCGCGCTTTCGAGCGACCACAGTCTCATGCCGGACGACGAGCTTGGCATCGCCGGCCACCTCTTCCACATCGACTACGAGCCCAGCGGCCCTGAGGCGGTGGTCCGCACCAAAGAGGTGATCGGCGAGGATGTGCTCGAAGAACGGAAGAAAACGTCCCTCCTGGAGCTGGCCGGGCTCGATACCGACGGCGACAAGCCGGCCCGGCCTCGCCGTGCCACCAAGGCTCCCGAAATCATTGAGCGACTTTCCGCTGATGAAGCGGAGTTCGAGGACGCCCTGCCGGACCATGTGAAAGAGGCACCAACGCCCAAGGTGACGGCGAGCGATGAGGACTTCTTCAAACTCATTGAGGAGTCGGTTGAGAAGCCGGACAAATAGCCGATTCCCTTCGTCCGTGGGGCCGGGCGTGGATTTGGCGTGCCGAGCGGGCAATCAGCGTTCTGGGCTCACCCGACCACCAAAACGCGAATGCGCGCGTCGTGCTGACGCGCGCTTCGTTCCGTTCAAAAATGAGAACACTTGCTGCTTAATCGTGTGCGTTACTGCGACGCCCCGCACCGCCAGGTGTGGTGCCCCGTGGTTCAGACCCTTTCCACCCGTGCGGCGCGAGTCTGTCCGTTAGAGCCATCGTGATCGCGACGTTCCCTTACCACGCGGCTTCCTGCGTAGAGTAAGGCGAGGTTGGCCGAAGCACGCCTCGTCGCAGGTGAGCTTACGACCGTACAAGCACGAGCGCCCTCATTCCTCGCCATGAGTCGATGATCCCAGGGGATCGGCAAGGAACGGATCGTTTGGGGCTCACTGCTCATTCGGATCGCCTTTTCGCCGCAGGTCCTTTGTCCGCTTATACCGGGCAAGTTTACGAACCCTTGTTTCTAAAGTGAAGTTTGTCTACTGTTTTTATCAAGATTATCGTGACACTTCGCGATACGCGCGCTGTTTTCGGATTGGTAAATGGCCAGTCACTTGAGCCAACGCTGGGGGAAGACTATAAACGGCTGTACCACACGTTTCCGAACACACTGAGGAGTTCTCCGATGAATCGTATTATCGTGATGGCTTTGGCACTTACATTGGGCGTGGTCGCGATGTCGAGCAACTCACACACCGACAAGGCCCCCTCGGCTGCAGAGAATCGCGTCTTTGAACTGCGAACGTATTATACGAACGAAGGAAAGCTTGGCGACCTGCACAAGCGATTCCGTGAGCACACATGCGCCTTGTTTCAAAAACACGGGATCGAACTGGTGGGGTTCTGGACACCTCAAGACGAGAAGGATGGCAAGGGCGACAAACTTGTGTACCTGATCGCGTTTCCGAGTCGGGACGCCGCAAAAGCGTCCTGGAAGGCGTTTCAGGACGATCCCGAGTGGAAAAAGGTGTATGCGGAAAGCCACAAGAATGGCGTGCTCGTCAAGAAGGTCGACTCCGTCTATCTTGACCCGACCGACTATAGCCCGATCAAGTAAGGCGACCGCGAACACGCGTAAAATGAGCATGGGAGCGAGGCGTTGTCACTCCGTCGCGCCGCGCTCCCGTGCTCGATTTGTTCGGTAGGTTTCGACGTTGGATCTGGCCGGGACATCAAACCCTGCCAAGGGTTTCGTCGACGACGATCTGAAGGCTTTCGCCGAGCCCCTTCTGGCGGATGGCTTCGACGTCCATCCGGCACGTGAACAGTGCGTTGATGATCTTCGGATCCCACTGCGTGCCGGAGCCTTTACGGAGAATATCGTCGATCTGCATGGGTGTCATGCGCCGGCGGTAGGGTCGGGTGCTCGACATGGCATCGAACGAGTCCGCCACCGCGAGGATGCGTGCTTCGAGCGGGATCTTGTCGCCGGCCAGGCCTGCGGGATAACCGGTCCCGTCGAGGCTTTCGTGGTGGTGCAAGACGCCAGGGAGTAAGTGGTGCAACTTCTTGAGGTCGGAGAGAATATGGACTCCGATCTCGACGTGCGCCTGGATCTGACGGTATTCGTCCGGCGTCAGTGGACCAGTCTTCTTGAGGACGTGGTCGTCGATGCCGATCTTGCCGACGTCGTGGAGCAGGCCCATGAGGTACAAATCGCTCCGCTGATTGGCGGGCATGCCGAGCTCTTCCGCCAGCCGGACAGCAATCCGAGCCACGCGCTCCGAATGGCCCGAGGTGTACGGATCCTTGGCGTCGATAGCTGCGGTCAACGCCCGGATCACGCCGAACAAGAGTTCCTTGAGGTCGGCGTAGAGCCTTGCGTTGTTCTGCTGCGTGCCGATCAACGACGCAACGGGCTGGAGAATCTCAACCTCGGTGGCGGCAAAGGGGCGGTCATCGAGCGGATTGGCGGCGATGAGCCAGCCCGGGGTCCCCTGAGTATCCGCGGCGACGGCGACGAACCGTTTGAGCTCAACCCCCGGCGGGCTGTCGACGTGATTCACAATGTGCAAGAGCGGTGAGTTGTCGCCCGGCAGAATCGCTCGATATGCGTTGCCTTTGAATCCGGCGATCTCCCCGCTAACGATCACAAGATCGGTTTGCTGCGCGGGTACCCACGCCACAGCCTGCACGTTCAATGCGTTCCGAAGCGCGTTGGTTGCTAGGCTTTGGAACTTGTCCGGGGCATCCGAGATCTTCATCCGGCGGATCAGGCGGGCAATGAGAAGATGCTCGGCGCTGTCCGTCGAGGTGGGCGCCCCGGCGGGCTTGGAGGCGGCGTGCGTATCCTTGGCGCGGCGGTGCTGATCGGCGACGGACTGACCCCACGCCCGTAAGGCTGCGTCGGGACAGACGGGCCCCCATGAGGCGGCTTGTTCCATGTCGACCGAGGTTGCAAAACCCGCCATGGCGAACACTTCGCCGCCGCCGGTGCGCGGGAGCGGAAGGACAAGCCAAACCGGACCACTCGAGCGATTCGCACGCCAGAGCGCGACACGGCCCTGCCCTACGCCACTCGTCTTCAACGCCGCAACGAGCGTGGCTCCCGCGGCCGGAAACTGCTCGGCCGGCGCACCCGCGCGGGCGAGCCATGTCAAAGCGGTTGGGTCGAGCAAGCCGACCGGGGCATTGAAATCGCGAGCCAATCGGCGTGCCAAGGCGTGATGCTCGTTGCCGGCCAGGGCATCTTCCAGTCGAGACGAGGCGGCTGCTGCCTCGAGTGTTGCATTGGAGCTTAACATTCCTGTGTCCTTGTGCAGTTGGGGATTGCACCTGGGCCGTTTGTCCCCTTGTGACAACTCTAGGACACGGAGCCATGCGTTCGACGCATTTGCGCTTCTTTTTCAAAACGCACTCCGGCGAATTCTGCCCGGACTCATCCTTTTTCGGACAGAACGCGCGGCCATGCACTATAAGCCCATTGAGGATGCTGGAGTGCGTTTGCGCGCGCCATGGCGTTTGCGGCGAATTGCCTGAAGTCCGAAGCGAAAGAACCGATGACCCGACCGTCGTCCGAGTCGCCCGCCGAGTCTAATAAGAGCCTGATTGCCGGATGGGCCTTTGGCGAAGAGACATCCGGCTCGTCCAATGTCGCAGATTCCCTGCTGGCAAGACCGTGGTCGCCGACTGGGAATTCTGCTGGACCAGGCACGAGCAACCCATCGAATCTCCGCGTCGATTCGCTGACAGGTGAGCTCATTCCCGAGCAATCGCCAGACCGTGGGGCGATCCACGCCGGGCTGTCCGAACCGGCAGCACACCCCTCTCGAACGGTGTCCGATGGCCTCGTTCCGCTCATCGCGCCCAAGCCCGGCGATCTGATCGGCGGCTTTTTGATCGTCTCGGAACTCGGGCGGGGTGCGTTTGCGCGTGTCTATCTTGCCGAGCAACCCAGTCTGAGCCACCGACTGGTGGCGCTCAAGGTCTCGCGTGCAACCGGAGAAGAGCCGCAAATGCTGGCGCGGCTTCAGCACGCTCATATCGTGCCCATCTTCTCCGTGCACGACGATCCGGCAACTCAGCTCCGATTAATCTGCATGCCGTATTTTGGAGGTGCGAATCTCGCCCAGGTCCTCGAAGCAACCGGCGTGTGTCTCCCCGACCAGGCGACCGGACGAAGCCTCGTCGCGGCACTCGATGTTGCGAGTCAGCGCTTTGCCTCGGAGGCACCGGTTTCGCGTGAGACGCCGGGCTCGCGGCGATCGTTCACGCATCCGGGCCCATTCCCTTCGCGACTCTCCCATAGCCGGTTCTTCCACGAGCCGTCCGAGTCCGGATCGCCGGCTGAGGCCGGTGCGCGTCCGCCAGGACGTGTGCGAAACTTTTTGTCGAGGTGGCGGCGACCGCTGATCGCCTCGCAGCTCGAAATCGACGAGTGGGACGACCGCCAACCCGCCCGTCAGTTTCTGCGCTCGGCCAACTACGTCCAGGCGGGAGTTTGGATCGTCGCGCGCCTGGCGGAAGGTCTCGACCATGCGCACACCCGGGGGCTGCTCCACAGGGACCTGAAGCCCTCGAATATCCTGATCGCCGCGGACGGGACGCCGATGCTGCTGGACTTCAACCTCTCGAGCCCACTGCCGCAATGGTCTGAGGATGGCGAACGTGCCCTGATCGGCGGCACACTTCCCTACATGTCGCCGGAACATCTGGAAGCGTTCCAGGCGCGCGATCCCGTCCTCGCCCAAAAGGTCGACGAACGATCCGATCTTTACGCCCTTGGATTGATTCTTTTCGAGAGTCTCGCGGGCCATCATCCGTTCCCTGAGCCGTCGGCCCGGTTGCCGTTGCCCGAAGTCGTCACGTACATGATCAAGCAGCGACGGCAGGCCCCTTCGCTGCACGCAGCGTGCAAGGGAGTGCCCTGGAGCCTGGATGCGATCGTTGCCAAGTGTCTCGACCCCGACCTGGATTTGCGCTATCAGCGTGCCCGTGACCTGGCCGAAGACCTCCGTCGGTTCCTGGACGATCTGCCCCTGAAACACGCTCCGGAACCGAGCTTGCGTGAACGCGCTGCAAAATGGGCACGCCGAAATCCCCGACTGTGCAGCACGACGTCAATCGCGTCCGTCGCGGTCGTTCTCTTGATGTTGCTTGGCGGGCTGATGGCAATGCTCTCCTGGGGTTTCCAGCAGACCCAGACCCGTTTGAAGAAGCATGCCTTCCTGGCCGAATTCGAAGAGTGTCGGTTCCGTCTGAACACGTCCACCGGAATGCGCGACCATCTTACGCGCGGCGTGGATCAGGCGGACAGGATGGTGAAAAGTCAGGGTTTCGATTCGAAAGGACGACTTCAGTCAACGTCGTGGATCTGGAAGCTCAGCCCGAAAGAGCGTGACCAGATCCGCGAACGACTGACCGAGCTCGTCTTGCTCGAGGCGCAAGCGAAAACTTACCTTGCCGATCGCGCGCCTTCGAAGGACGACCAACGCCGGGCACGCGAATGGGCGGTCGATTCGTTGGTTTGGGCCGAGCACATCGATCCCATGCCGCCGTCGTCACTGTTTTCCGATCGCGCTCGCTACGAGGCGGATCTTGGCTTGAAAGCCGAAGCGGCCAGCGATTACGCACGAGCAACTCGCACAGCGCCAACGACCGCGCGTGATTTCGAATTGCGAGGGACCTCCTTGTTGGCGATCGGTGAGCGCGAGCGAGCCGAGGCCGACCTTCGACGTGCCGTGAGCCTGGATCCCCAGGCCTTGTGGGCGTGGTTCGTGCTGGGTCACTGCCACTATCAGCAGGGGCGATACCTCGAAGCCGCCGGCGACTTCGGCGCGTGCACCGCGCTGAGGACGGAATTCGCGTGGCCCCAGATGAATCGAGGTTTGGCTTATGCCCAGGTCGGTATGCTCCGTGAGGCACTCGATTGCTACGACAAGGCTCTCGGCGCGGATCCGAAGTTTGTCGAAGCTCTGGTCAATCGTGCTCTGGTCGAGATCGAGCTCCAGCGGCTGGCCGATGCCGAGAGGGATCTGCGTCAGGCCGTGGGATTGGGCCGGCGCGACACGGGTGTGATGGCCGCACTGGGCGAGGTCGTGTATCGACTCGGCCGTACCGACGAGGCGGAAGGACTCTATGCAGACTTGCTGAATCGAGAGCCCGAAAACATCATGGCCCTGACCGCACGGGGGATCTTCCGACTGGCCCGTAATTCCGCGGGCGCTCGCGAGGACCTGGAGCGCGCGCTCAAACTGAACTCGGCCTATCCCCGTGCGCACTACGGGATGGCCCGCGTGCTGTATCGAGAGGACCCGGGTGCTGCGCTACAGCACGTGAACGTAGCGTTGGAGGCTGATCCTGGCTCGATGGATGCTCTGGTTCTCCGCGCCCTCCTCCGCGCCCGGTGCGGCGACTTGAGTGCGATCGACGACGCCGAACGCCTGCGACGCACGCCCACCCCCCACCGGCTGTACAATGCCGCGTGCGTGTTCGCAATCCTCGTCGACAAGACCCACGACGAAAAGCTCATCCCCCGCGCGCTCGATGGTCTGAAACAGGCGCTCGATCACGGGTTCCCACCCGACCAGGCCGACGCGGATATTGACTGGAACGGCCTTCGGGAACGTTCCGAGTTTCGCGAGCTGATCCGGAAGGCGCGACCCGTGCCGGTCGGCGCAGCACGGTAGTAGCGAGACCGCCTTACCCTCGCCCGACTTTAAGACTGAGCGGCATCTCCAGCCCGTGCGCTTCCAGCAGGTTGGGGTCGCCCAGAACGTTGTGAACGAGCCCGTTGGCGACGATGCGGCCCCCATCGAGGAGTAGCGCGCGGTTGCAAAGGTCCAGGACCATCTCGAGGTCGTGAGTCGCGATGAGCTTCGTCGCGGGGAGGCTCCGGATCAATTGAATGAACCTCCGGCGCCCTCGGGGATCGAGGTTGGAGGTGGGCTCGTCCAGAACCAGGACCGACGGCTGGCACGCCAGCACGCCGGCGAGACAGACCCGTTTGCGTTCGCCAAAACTAAGATGATGCGGAGCCCGATCCGCGACGTCCTGGAGGTCGACCCGGCCCAAACACTCGAGTGCCAACGCACGCGCCTGACTCGGGCGCATCCCCAGGTTCAACGGGCCAAACGCCACATCTTCGATCACCGTCGTACTGAAGAGCTGGTCGTCCGGATCCTGGAAGACAAGCCCAACCCGTCTCCGAATCTCCGGCGCGTTTTTCGCATTCACCTCCAGGCCTTCAATCCAGACGGCAGGGGCGTCGTTGCGTGCAACATGTCCTTCACCGCCGTGCGAGTGTACGGCCGGGGTTCGTTCCTTGCCGGGAAGCAGCCCGTTGAGGTGCCAGAGAAGCGTACTCTTTCCCGCGCCATTGGGCCCGACGAGTGCGATCGTCTCGCCCGGCATGATCGTCAAGTCCACCCCTCGCAACGCGTGGCGACCATCGGGGTAGCGATACTCCAGATCGAGGACCTTCACGGCGGGGGCTGTCACCGCGCTCGTTTCGTCGCCCGTGAGTTGCAATTCGACGGTCGTCATGGGTGCACGGGTGTGGCCGAGGGCTCTGGGTCGTCGAGCGTGCGAATCATCCCGTCCCAACCGCGCGCGACCATCGCGGCATGAACACGTTCCCCACGCTCAAAGGCGCGGAGAAAGAGGATTCCGATCAAACCGGTGAATAAGCCCCAGTCCACTCCCACAGAACGGCGAAACGTCCGGGCGCGGCGTGCCTTGACCATCCGGTCGAGCTCGTCCGTCAGGACATGGAGATAACGGTACATAAACTGGAGGGTCGTCACCAGCACGAGGGGCACGCGCAACAGGCGCAGCGCTTGGAGCAGTTTATGAAACGGGGTCACGCTCGCGAGCGTGACCATAGCAAGAAAGGCGAGGCTGTTCTTGGCGATGATGGTTAGTAGCACGGTCCAGGTGCCAAGCGTTCTGCGTTCGGGGTGGGACGTCGCCACCATGAACGCCAGCACGATGACGAGTACGAAAAATCCCAGCCATTGTCGCAAGAGATCACGCGGGGGCACGCCGGCCAGACCGACCGCGAATGCGAGCACAAGCCCCTCGGCGGCCAGGTAACGCCAGGCACCCATCGGGGTCGCAACCGCGCCGCAGACAAAAAACGCGGTCGTCAGCAGCTTGAGCCGAGGGTCGAGCCGGTGGAGAGGACCGGTTCCTTCGGACCGCCGCTCGAGGAGCTCAAGCCGCATCCGGGGAGACCTCGCCACGGCCTTCAGACCGCTTCGACCGCAGGATAACGTCGCCGCGAAGCGCGAAGACACGAGCCAGCCCGTAGCCCAAACCAAACACAACGAGCGTTCCTACCACTCCGACCACGGACGTCGCGACTCGCATCTGTTGGAAGCTCGGCATTGGGAGCTTGTAGTCGGCCAGTGGAGCCGCCACCGCCGAACCCGCTGCTTCGTTCAAGAACCCAAGCTTATCGCCGACATATTCCAGGCCGTCGGGAGCGTCGCAGGCAAAGGGTGCGAAGAATACCGCCACCGTGAGGGCGATCGCCAATCCGGCGAGTACCGTCTGTCCCCAGCGTGTCGACGCCGATGACGGCTCCGCCTTCGGTTCGTCGATCAGGTCGGGCCGCGTCAACAGCACGAACCGGACGACCAACCCAGTGATCAACGCTTCGCCTAATCCAATGCCCGCGTGGATCAATGCCATCCAACTCAGAACCCGAACAAAGTCCGTGCGCCGACCGGAGGCCGCCAACTCGAGTGCGCAGGCGCCGGATGCGAGCAGTACGGCAAACCAGGAGGCCGCCATGGCGCCAAATACCACACCGGCTCGCCCACCCACAGCGCGACGAATCGGCGCATAGATCGCATAGCCGCCGATCGCCCCGATCACCCCCATATTGACGAAGTTGGCCCCCAATGCCGTGAGGCCGCCGTCACCGAACAGGAAGCACTGAACGATCAAAACGCTCCCGATCACCACCACACCCGCCCAGGGGCCTAAAAGCACGGCGGCGAGCACACCCCCGAGCAGGTGTCCAGAGACCCCCGGTCCCACCGGGAAGTTGACCATTTGCGCTGCGAAGACGAACGCCGACATGACCCCCATCAAGACGGTGGTCCGCTCGCCGAGTTGTTTCTCGAGCCGCTTCAGGCTGTAACCCAGGGCCACGACCGCAATCGCTCCGGTCGCGACGGCGACCTTCGCATCGAGCATGCCGTCCGGGATGTGCATCGCTGAGCCTCGTCGATACTCGGCCTCGGTTGGAGGGGTCGGTCGTCGATGATCATCCTAAACGGCGTGTGTCGTTTCGTCAAAAACTTCATACCGGAATTCGACCCAGGGGTCTCGGGGTCTGCCCCAAGTCGTGGCGACCGCGCCAGGCCCCGTAGGCGAAGTTCAGCGACGACAGTCGCTTCGAGCCGAACCGGCGCATCAATGAATTGATGAACCCATCTGGATATATAAACTCGATGATCGGTTGGCCGGAGGACCCGATTCGGGGCGGTCGGGAATGGTCCGAAGTGCCGCGCCGAATCGTTCGTAAAACGTCTCCTGGGCGTTCTGATACAAAACGCGTTCAAATTCCGGCACCGGTTTGTCGCCCACGGCGATTCGGCTCGCCTGGTAGGCCGGGAGTTTCGGCACCGGAACCTGCGTGCGTGCGTTCACAAAACGCTCCCAGAGGATCTCACTCTGCTGTTTGAGCGTGAGCTTCGCGTTGATCATCGAGACCCGGTTATGCGACTGAAGGTAGTTTTCGAGTTGATAGTCCGTCATCTCGATCGCCATTCGAAACGGCGCCTTTTCGTCCCAGAGTGTCCGCCAGGTGGACGATTGCGGACAGGACGAATAGCCATGCAGTTTGAGGGCATCGGCGACGACAGGCTCGAGCGTTTCGGTGTAAGAGGCCGGAGATCCGAAAATGAAAACACCCCGAATCGGTTCCAGAACCACTCCGTAGCGTTCCGCGATCCGTGCGACAAGTGCCTTTACATCCTCACGGGCCTGCCGGCGCTCGCGCGGATCGAGATGTTCGGCGTAGCGATCGATCCGCTCACACAACCCGACAGCTTCCGCAGCCTTTCCAACGTCGAAGGCTCTCGCTGCTGCGGATAGATCCTCGCGGACCGTCAGACGCGATGCGTCCTGGAGATACTCCTGGATTTCGCCCTCGAATTCTGCGAGAGCCGGCTGAGTCTCAGAGCGCGCCAAAAGTTGCAAACATTGCTTCACGACCTCGGCCGCCTGCAAGGTCTTCAGCTTGTCCAGAAGTGCGCGGGCCTCTCGGCAGACCAGCGCGTCTCGTCGCGTCGTCAGCTCTTGAATTCGGGCTGACGATGGGGATTCGAGCTGTCGAAGGAGCGACAAGGCCCCTTCCAGTTCTGAGACCGCCTCACTCAGCCGCCCTTCCTTTTCGTCGGCCGCGGCCGCATCAAGCAAACCGGAAAGCTCGTGTTCCCGTACAGATCGCGTGCGCGACTGCACCCACCGCGTCGTCCCTAGTGCTAAAACCATCAATGCAACGATGCCGACGAATCCCCACCCCCAGAAATACCAGGGTAAGCCCCGCCGTCCTCGTCGTCCCGGCCATTTCTGGGACTCTCGCGGGAAAAACGGCACCTCCACCGATGCCTCACACCAGTCGCAACGAACGTGGCGTCCAGATCGCAATCTTCGGGCTTTCAGCTCTGAGCCACATTTGGGACAGGCGAACACCCTATCCATCCGAACGACCTCTCCCTAGCGCAGGGATCAGACAGCAGCATGCAATCATGGGTGCAATCTCCGGTGATCTGCCACCCATTGAATCCGAGTAGTATCGTACTCGATTGGAGCGAGGGGAATACAGAGATGTGCGCGTCCGGAAATGGAGGAAAATGCCCCGAGGTCCCGGGAGTGAAGGCTGTGTGGAGTCTTCCATGCCCGGCGCGGGCAATTTACTCTTCGGAAGTGCAGTGATTGATCAACCAGGTGTCGACATCGGAGAGCATAGGGGATGTGATCTTGTGGGCGCAGGGGTACGACTGAAAGGCGACCCGGAGTCCCCCAGCGCGGAGAGCGGCAACGTCCCGTCTGGCGGCCTGAATGGACACGCGGGCGTTCCATTCTCCATGCACGACAAGGATTCGGAGGCTGCGGCACTCTTTCAGCCGGCCGAGTGGCCGGAAGCCGCCCGGGAGCCAGCCGTTGATCGCGACCACGCCCGCGAAGCGTTCAGGATATGTCAGGCCAAGCCGGTAGGCCACAGCGGCCCCTTCACCACACCCTACAAGGAAAATCCGCTCGGAATGAACGTGCAGGTTCCTTCGCGTCTCGCGAATCGCCGCGTACGTGGCATCTTCCAACTGGTCGACGGGATCCCGGTAATTCTCAAAGAGGCGACGATGAACCAGATCCTGTTCCTTGACTGAGGACACCTCGGTGGGCGCGACCCGGTCCGGGCGCGCGAACTCCGGTCCCCAGCCGAAGCCTTCCTGGCGGTCCCTCCGCATGCAAGGCTCAGGTCCGCGCAAGCTCAACCCTACATAATTGCGCCAGCTCATGGCCGGCATCGAGCGCACCATCTGCTGCTCGTCGCCGCCCCGAGCGTGGAAGAGCACCAGCAGGGGATACGCATAGTTCGGCTCGTACCGCTGGGGAATGAAGCGCGCCTGGACGAGTTGATTCGTACTCGTCGTCGTGACCTCGAACGAAGGAGCGTATCGTCGGTTGCTAGACATTAGTCAGTTGCTCCTCGATGCCGAAGCTGTAGGGAACGCTCAAAGTCGCGGTCGCGATTCGCCAGCCCTGACTCAACCTGGCTTGCTTAGCCTTCCATGCCGGCGCAAGTTGAGCCTGCGCAAAGCATAGCCAGGAAATTGCCGCTCTTCAATAAATCGCCCAGTTAATTTGGAAATTCTCTAAAGTTTTTCGTCGTGACCTCTTGAAGATGGGTAACCTATCTCCAAAAACTCCCTTTGTAGCGATTAATCGTACAGTGTTTACCATGCATTTGTGCAACACGCGCGCTCCATCGGCTCGGCAGCGCAGAACGTCGCCGGTGGAGCGAGGAGTGCGAACGGATCAAAGACTCTTGGTCTCCTTCTTGAAGAAGTCGGTCACCCGTTTGGGGAAGATGCTCAGGTTGTGTTCGACACTGTTCGTCAAGCTCTTGTGCGGGGGAGGCACCTCCCTCCGTACGATCTTGCCCGTGCGAGTGATCTTAACCCTCCGCGATTTCAACGCGGGAGCCCTCGACGGCGTCACGACGGTCACGCCTGGCGTGGTCAAAACGGGCGGGGTCGTTGGGACGGAGCTGCCGCTACCAGCGCCTGGCAAGCGTAATACAAACGGAGCTGAGAACGACTGCTGATTGTTGCTGAATGATTCCGCGATCGTCTGATTGGGGTCGATCGCCATTTCAATGCGACCCTCGGACGGACTGGTGATATTGAGACCGTTCGGGATCCGGCTGGGCAGCTTGAGATTCTGAATGATCTGCTGAGTCTGGCCCTCGTTGAGCCCGGCCACGATCGCATCGCCGAGGAAGAGGGCCTGTCCGGAATTGCCGTTCGGTCCCACGAGTGCGAAACGCACCCGGATTGGCTGATTGACGTTGGCCTGGCCGATATTTTCGATCGTTCCGAAGACCTGGAACGACTGTCCCCAGTTCAACGAACCGGTGGGGACAAGAACGCTGCCCGCGGCGAGGTCGGGCAACGGCCCTTGCGTGAGAGCGGTGTTGGGATTCGGCGCGATCTGGATCAACTGCTGGTCGATCCCGAGGCCCTTCTGGGGCGGGATGGGAATCAATTGATTGGTGACGAAATCGGCGTCCTGTACGAGCGACACGAGGAATTGGCTGCTGCCTGCCAAAGCCGGCGGCGGAAGCGCAGGGAGGGTGATGGTCCCCTGAACGTTGGCGGTTTGCCAGGCAGGGATCGCCGGGACGGAGATCGTGCCGATGGTGAAATCCGAGCCACTGCCCAGGGCTCTTCCCGCGGGCGTCAGGACGACCCGAGCGTTGGTCGGAGGCGCATCGCCCTGGGCGTTGTTGCGAATCTGTGCCGTAATTTGGAGAGGCGCCCCCCACGTCACAGGAGTTGTCGCCGAGGAAATGTCGAGCGCCGCTCCTTGCAGAAGCGCGGGCTGTTGAGCGGTGATATTAATGATTTGGGTGTCATACCCGAGTCCGAGCGCCTGGTTGTTTTTTGTGTTGCTTTCCTGGACAACGTTCTGCGGGTCGACCGTCACGTCGATATACACGGCGTTCGCGTTCGTCATGCCCGCGAGCGGCGTGTTGGGCAAAGTCAGTGTCTGATTGTAGGGACTCGACTGGTTGATGCCCAGTCCGGCGGGAATGGTGATCGCGCCGATTTGCACGGACGTGGCCGTGATCTTGGGCGACGTGGACGCGTAGATATCGACCTGAAACGGCGCCGACACCTCGGCGTCCCCCTGGTTCAGAACCGTACCTGTGGCTTGGAACGAGCCGCCCCAGTCGACGTTGTGCGAGCTAATCGTGAAGGAGGAGGGGACCAGATCAGGGAGCGCGACCGTGAGGAGCTCTCGGTTCTCAAGGGGTTCGAACCGGAGAATAATAGGCCCGCGCCCCCAGGCGCGGCGTCGGGCGGCAGCCCGACGGTCGTGGGATGACATGACGGCGTCTCCTCCATGAGTCAGCAGCGTACCCGGTTACGGGTTTGCGCGTTCGAACGAACCCGATCCTGGGTTCTGGGCGGACGCTACCGTGACCATCCGATTTCGTCAACCCCGATCGCGACGGATTCGTGCCCACGCGCCCATCCGTCGGTCGCACATCCCAATCATCTCGACCCTCGACGCTGGCTGCTCGTTATGATACGAAAGCTAGGTTGAATGCCCGCGGAACCGTAGCGAGGCGAAGCGGAAAAGCGGGGGAAGTGGGTTTTGACCGAACAACTGATTGCAAAGCTCGGCTACCTCGGAATCGCGCTTCTCCTGGTGTTGGGAGGCCTTGGACTGCCGGTACCCGAGGAAGCGCCGATTATCCTGGCGGCGGTACTTTCGAAGAGCGAGAAGCTGTGGTGGCCGTTGGCCCTCGCCTCATGCTTTGCCGGTGTCTTGCTCGGGGATTTCGTCGTTTACTTTCTCGGCTATTTCTACGGCGAGAAGGTGATGAGTCTGCGGCTCACTCGGAAATTCCTCACCCGCGCACGCGAAGCGCAAATCAAGGGTTATTTCCATCGGCACGGTTTCAAGATTCTGATTCTGGGACGTTTCGCGGTGGGATTTCGGACCGCTGCCTACCTCACTGCGGGCATACTCAAACTGCCCGCACTGAAACTCTTCCTCACGGACTTGTTCGCTGCCTCGTTGAGCACCTGCCTGATGTTCGGACTCGGTTACGTGTTCGCGCACCAGATCGAGACGAGCTTCGACCAGTACAAGCACTGGTTGACGGCCATCGTCGCTCTGGCCCTGGCGTTCTGGCTTTTGTCACGCTATTACAAGGCGCGGAAACGCGCTGGACAGCCGGTTGGTCCTCCCGTCCTGGTCAGGGACGATCTCCCGTTGCCGCCCGACGACCTTCACCCGCACACACCCGAACGGCCTCCGGGCACCGAATCAGCAAACGAGATCGGGATTGAGCCGCCTCCCGTGAGCGAGCCTCCAGCAACCGCGGAACCTCACTCGAACAGCGGACTGTCCCCACTTGACCATTCCGCGCTTCATCGCAACGGAGCGGCGCACGAATCGACGCCTCCAATCGAAGCGCAAAACACATAGCGTCGGCTGACGCCCCACGCTATCGCATTCGCCCTCGTTGGTTGCGTGCGTTCCGAATCGAGGGAAAGCCGGGACGGCAACTTTCGAAAAAGCCGGATTGACCGATTTTTCCTTCAGTGCTACCTTCTCCGCGCCTCGGAGCGAAGGCTTTCGTTCTGGGACGACAGAGTCGCACGACCTTCGCGTCCGCCACAGGAGTTGATCCGAGCTCGGTTCAGTTCCATCGGCCTGGCGGAACGGCCAGCCGAAGGCGGGTCGGAGGATTGTGCGATCGCGGGACGCGGTCGTGGCTCGAGTGTTGTTACCGAGCGCCTCGTCTCCAACAATGCTCGGCGCGTCACGGCCGCGGAGGCCCGCTCGGAGACGTTCTCCGGTCAACGAGTTACGGATCGACTCGCACGAGAGGGATCGGTAGGTCCTTCAAGATCAACCCTGGAAGATCAAGACTATGAAGAAGTTTGCCCTCGCGCTGGGAATCAGCTTGACGCTCATCGGGGCAGCTACGCCAGCGCACGCCGTTGCGATTCAGACACTTGCTACACCGAACATGTCGGCGTCCACCTTTGACAGCCTCTTCCAGCCCATTGCCCAGGCGCCGGAGATGTCGTCTCCGTTTACTTACTTAGGGCTCGCGCCGAACGCCTCCGGCGTCTTGGAATCCCAGGTATTCGCCGGAACGGGCGCCGCACAAGGCTACTACGCATACGCGTATCAGGTCGACGTGAACAACACGACCGACTCGTCCGGCTCGCCGGTCAACGTGCAGAGCGCTTCGTGGAAGTTCGGTGCCACTCCGCAGGGCACGGATTTGACGAACCTAGGCCATCAATCCTACGCGTACTCGATCTCGGACGGCCCTATCGGCAGCTTGAGCACGCCGAAGGCAGCCCCGGGCCAGGCGATTCTGTCGCCGGCCACTCTGAACTGGGAGCCGACCACGTCCGGAGGTGCCATCCTCGCCTCGTTCGTGAACTCGGCCACGGGGGTCCCCGCCCTGCAAGCGGGCGGCAACAGCGCCACGTTCGTGATCATTACGAATACACCCTTCGCCCAGCAGTTTGTGAACGTCCAGAGCCCGAACCCTATCGATCCGAGCTCGCTGACCTCGGCCTACGCACCGACGGGTGGCACCGTGGGACCTGTACCCCCACCCGTTCCCGAACCGGCGACGCTACTCGCATGGGCTGGGATCGCCAGTGCCGCGCTGCTCCGGCGCAACCAGAAGTCGCGTTCCGCCAAGAGCTGAGGCGTTAACCGTTACGAACCTTGCGCAGGCTCGGTCCTCGCGGCTGGCTTGCATTCTGACTCGACCGTCGTCTCGCCAGCGGCGGTCCGTCCCGAACTCGCGACAGAACATGTCGCGGCGCGGGGCGGAGCATCGAGAGCCGAGATCCCCCGCGGCATCATCCCGTCGGCTTCGAATGCCCAACGCAACATGGCCCGTGTGGCCGCTCTGGAGTCTAACTCCTGACTTACTCACGAGTTATGGACGACTCGAGTCTACGGTGAGGCCCTTGGGCGGGTCTCCCAAACCCGGATCAACCCTGGAAGATCGAGGAAAATGAAGAAATACATGCGCCTTTCCGCTATTGCGACCGGCCTCGCTCTGGGCTTGGCCGCACCCACCGCCGAGGCAGCTCCTGTTCAATCGCTGGACCCGACCAACTTGTCGGTGTCGCAATTCAACAGCATGTTTCAGCCGATTGCGAACGCCCCGGCGATGACGTCCGCCGTTTCGTTCTCGGGTGCCACCGCCGGTTCCAATATCACGTCGGGTGTCGTCGCGTCGCAAGTGTTCCAGGGCACCGGTGCGGACGCCGGGCTCTATGCCTATGCGTATCAGGTGGGCGTCAATCCGAATAGCGTGACGTCTACCGGTGCCCCGGCGAACATTGACAGCATCTCGTTCCACTTCAACGCGACCCCCGTTGGCACCGATCTGACGAACAGCGGGACCAATTCGTACTCGTACGTCGTCACGGGCGGGACCGTTGGCAGCTTGAGCCTCCCGACAATGACAGGCCCTGGGGGGGCGGTCCAAGTTCCCCAGGAGCTTTCCTGGCAGGCTCAGACCAATAGCGGTGTTCTCCGCGCGCAATTCGAGAACGCCGCGTCCGGAGCTCCAACGCTGAGCGCCGGCGCCAATAGCGCGACGTTCGTCGTCATCAGCAATCAGGCTCCCACGCAGGACTTCGTGAACGTCCAGAGCCCTGACCCCCAGACGAACCTACCCACGGTCTATGTTCCGACCGCGGGTACGATTCAGCCGATTCCTGTCCCCGAGCCCGCAACGATCCTGGCCTGGGCCGGGATGGCGGGCGGCCTGGCGCTCGTCCGCCGCGTGCGGAAGCACCGCGCGTCGATCGCCTAACCGGCGGTTGACCAGCAAAGATCGACCGAGGTTTGTAGACCGAAGCCCCTCGACAAACCGGGGGGCTTTGGCGCGCGCGGGCAGGGTGCGTTATGATGCCACACCCGGCCGTTCTTTTCCCCAGTTGAGCCCACATCCATGAGCCGGACTCTTCCGCCGATCGCCCGCGTTCGACAGTCGTTTCACCAGCCTGAGGTTGCGGACGTCCCGGCGGCCGTCGCCGGCGCGCTGCGCGCGAGTCGAATCCGCGACCGCGTACCCGCGGGCGGCTCGGTCGCGCTCACCGTCGGCAGTCGGGGTATCAGCGGGATCGATCGCATTGCCCGGGCTGCGGTCGACACACTCCGCGACCTGGGCTTCAACCCATTCATCATTGCGGCGATGGGAAGCCACGGCGGTGGTACACCCGAGGGTCAACGCGCTCTTCTCGCCGAGTTCGGCGTGACGGAAGCCGCGATGGGCTGCCCGATCCGTGACTCCATGGAAACGGTGGTTCTAGGATCGAATTCCTTCGGTCTTCCGATCCACTTTGATCGTGCGGCTTTTGAGTCGGACGGGATTGTCCTTCTCAATCGAATCAAGCCCCACACATCGTTCACCGGACGGTACGAGAGCGGGCTTTTGAAGATGCTCACGATCGGTCTTGGCAAGAGACAGGGGGCCGCACAGGTCCACAAGCTCGGATTGCCGGGGTTGAAAAAGCTACTTCCGGAAGTTGGCACGTTTCTCATGGGAAAGACCCCGGTCGCCCTCGGAATTGCACTGCTTGAGAATGCGCGAGAACACACGGCGCGGGTCGTTGCGGTCGAGCCGGAAGACCTGCTGGAGGTTGAACCCCGCCTATTGGACGAAGCGCGCGGGCTGATGGCTCATTTGCCTTTTGACCAGATCGACGTTTTGGTCATTGGCGAACTTGGCAAGAACTACAGCGGCACTGGGCTCGACCCGAATGTGATCGGCCGCCAGCGGATCGAGACGATGCCCGACCTTCCACGACCGGTCGTCACGCGTCTCGCGGTCCTCGACCTCTCCGTGGAGACCCGGGGTAACGCGCTGGGAATTGGGCTCGCGGACCTTACGACCGATCGACTGGTGCGGTCGCTGGATCCGACTCCGATGCGCGTGAACAGCCTTACCAGCAACTTCCTCACACGAGCGCGGATCCCGCTTTCTCTCCCTTCCGATCGCGACGTGATCGCCACGTGTCTCGACACGTGCTGGCGCATCGAGCGTTCGGAAGCCCGTATGGTCATTATCCCCAACACGCTGGAGCTCACCGACGTTTGGATCACGGCACCGCTTCGCGACGAGCTCGACGGCCGAACCCATCTCCATCTCGAGACCGAATTCGAGCCGATCCCCTTCGATGCGGACGGGAACCTCGATCAGGAGACGCTTTTCCCGGAAAGTACCCGTGCCAGACGCCGTGCGTCACGGCACGACCAATGAAAGCCTTACAGCGAATCCCTGGCCGCGTGCGTACTGCCCCGATGGTCTCGTCGCGAGCTTGCAGATACACAGCCTGCAAAGTTCGAACCTCGACGAGTCCGGCGACTGGCGAGATGACAGTCGGCGCCTTACAGTGAAACGTGCACTGCGGAAACTGGTCTCGCATCGGGAAATGACATGCCGTTGTCACTGTCGGCTTCAGATGAGTCGATTCGCGCAGGCGAGAAAGGGCCGGCCGCCCGCCTTGCGCTTTCGATCGTGACGAGAATGGCCGAGGTCTTTGGCGCAACGGAGTTGATGGACATCACCGGTGCCCACATCGACAGCACGATTTACATTGGCGAGGCCGGCCTGGAATTCGCCGAGCGTCTGGCATCACTCGATGCCCGCGTCGTGGTCCCGACAACGCTCAACGTGAGCGGTCTTGACGAGCATCATTGGCAGGAGTGGGCTGTCCCCACCGACTGGGCGGAGAAGGCTGCGCGGCAGATGGCGGCGTATCGAGCGATGGGGTGTGTTCCCACCTGGACTTGTGCGCCCTACCAGTTGGACGTGCGCCCGCAATTCGGGCAGCAAATCGCCTGGGGTGAGTCGAACGCGATTGTCTTCGCCAATTCCGTGCTCGGTGCTCGCACGGAACGCTATCCGGATCTCCTCGACATCTGCTGCGCCTTGACCGGACGCGTGCCGGCTTTTGGTTTGCACCTGACAGACAATCGCGCGGGTGAAGTCTTACTACGGCTCAGGGACGTTCCTGCATCCCTACAACAGGACGACAGCTTCTATCCCGTTCTCGGGCATCTCGTGGGAAAAATCGCTGGCGATCGCGTCCCAGTGATCGACGGGTTGATCGTTCGGCCAAACGAGGACCAGTTGAAGGCCCTGGGAGCTGCCGCCGCGTCGTCGGGGGCTGTGGCCCTCTTTCACCTGGTCGGTGTCACGCCCGAAGCGTCCACGACCGAGCACGCACTTCAGGGAAGAGCGCCGACCGAAAAGCGGGTGATTGGACCAGACGACTTGAGGGCGGCCCGTCGGGAATTGAGCACCGCCGATGGCGAAGCCCTCGACCTCGTCGTGTTGGGAAGCCCGCATTTCTCGCTCGCGGAGTTCCGGCGCCTGGCCCCGTTGCTCGCCGGTCAACGAGTCCATCCGAACGTGCAGTTCCTCGTCACGTCGAGCCGGATCATGACGGAACTGGCCCGATCGGCAGGTTTCCTTGCAACCCTGGAGGCATTTGGCGGGCGCGTGACGGTCGATACCTGCATTCTCGCGTCGCCCATGCTTCCCGCGGGGATCGAGCACCTGATGAGCAACTCGGCGAAGTATGCCTACTACGCGCCCGGTATGCTGAACGCTCGGGTCGCCTTTGGTAGCCTCGAGGATTGTGTTCGATCGGCTGTCGAGGGACGCATCGTGCGGGACGATTCGCTATGGAACGCATAATCCGCGGTCGAGTCCTTATTCCGGGCCGAGCGGAAGGGACGTTGCTCGTCAGCAACGAGCCGCTTTCGTTTTGGGGAGGATTCGACCCCAGGTCCGGCGAGATCATCGATCGCCGCCACCCGTTGTCCGGTGAAAATGCTGCGGGCACGATCTTGGCGCTCCCCGCGGCGCGCGGTTCCTCAACGACGACCGCCGTGCTCCTCGAAGCCATTCGCGCCGGCACGGCGCCCGCTGCCTTGCTGACCAACGGCCCGGACACCTTCTTCGCCCTGGCCTCCATCGTGGCCGACGAACTTTACGGCCTCCCGATCCCCCTCATCGCGCTGGAACCCGGTGACTTCGCTTCTCTGCAATCCGGCGATTGGATCGGCATCGACGAGAACGGACGCCTCACAATCACGAAACAGTTCGAGTCGACCGCACCGCAGACACCAACCGAAATCACAAATGATCAAACATAATGAGATTTCATATTTAATTTACCAGATCGCGTCTATGACAACACGATTGCTCAGTCGAGTCGGAGCCCCGCCAAAAGGCTTGAACGGAAGACGACCGTGACCGAGCTCAGCGACATCGCCAGCGCCGCGATGAGCGGCCCATACGTTCCAAAAAGCCCGAACGCGGCCAACGGGATTCCGACCGCGTTGTAAGCGAACGCCCAGAACAGATTCTGCCGAATCGCCCGGAGCGTCGCCCGACCGAGGACGAGGGCCCTCGGAACAGCGCGAAGGTCGCTCGTCGCAATGACCACGTCCGCGACCGCCTTGGCCAGGTCGGTGCCCGTCCCGAGCGCGATGCCGACGTCGGCCGACGCGAGTGCGGGCGCGTCGTTGAGTCCGTCGCCCACCATGGCGACGTGCCCCCCTGCCCCACGCAGTTCCGTGATCTTGGCGGCCTTCCCATCGGGCGATACACCGGCAAACACTCGCTCCGGGGCGAGGGTCAAGATACCGCCGATCGCTCGAGCGGTCGCGGGATTATCCCCCGTGACCAAGTAGACATCAGCGCGAAGGCCACGCAGCCGCGCGATGACGTCGCGTGCATGCGGTTTTACGCTGTCCGCCAGTGCGATCGCACCGACGGTCCGACCACCGGCAGCGACACACAGCACCGTCTTTGCTTCAGACTCCCAGCGTCGACTGACCTCCTCCAAATCATGCGGGGCGATTCCAGAGTCGGCGAGGAACCTTTCGGAACCTACGAGCACCGTCGTACCGTCGACCTTCGCCGCCACGCCGCCGCCTCGTATCGCCCGAAAATCTGTCACGTCAGCGCCTTGACAAAACGGGACAAGTGCCACGGCCAACGGGTGTTCGCTCCCCGATTCTGCGTCCGCAGCGAGCCGCAAGAGTTGGTCCCGATCCCATCCTGGAACCACGAAGACATCAGTCACGCTCGGTTTCCCTTCCGTGATCGTGCCAGTCTTGTCAAGCACAACCGCGTTGAGCCGGTCCATTCGCTCGAAGGCCGACGCCTCGCGCACAAGGAGCCCGTCGCGAGCTCCTCGACCGGTCGCGACAGCGACGGCCATCGGCGTTGCCAGACCCAGGGCACAGGGGCATGCGATGATCAATACCGCAGCCGCATTCAAGAAGCCGCTTTGCCATCGGCCTCCGATCAGTCCCCAGCCAACTAACGTCAAAAGTGCCACCACCAGAACGACGGGAACAAACCAACTTGCGATCCGATCGGCCAGCCGCTGCACGCCGGCCTTCGACCCCTGGGCCTCGCGAACAAGCCGCACGATCCCTTCCAGGGCACTCTCACGCCCGAGGCGCTGGGCGACGACGACGAGTGTGCCATCGCCATTGAGCGTGGCCCCGGTCACGCGGTCGCCGGCACGTTTGTCGACAGGTTGCGATTCACCAGTCAACATCGCCTCATCGACGCTCGAGTCCCCTTCCACCACCAATCCATCGACGGGGATCGTCTCACCCGGGCGCACCCGCACCCGGTCCCCTCGGCGGACCTCCGCGAGCGGAACTTCTCGCTCTGCGCCATCACGCAGGACGCGTGCGGTCTTGGGCGCAAGGTCCAACAACCTCTCGATCGCGGCGCCCGCAGATCCCTTGGAACGCACTTCAAGGAACTTGCCCAGAGTGATGAGCGTCAAGATGATCCCCGCGTCCATGAAGTAGTGCGCCTCGTGAACGCGTCCGGACAGGAGATGAGCCGCACTGAAGCCGAACGCCGTCGAAGTGCCCAGCGCGATCAGGGTATCCATGTTGGACGAACGCTGTTTCAGGCGCGACCAGGCCCCTCGGTAGTAGGGTCCCCCGAGATAGACCTGAAGCGCGGCAGCGAGCGTGAACATCGTCCACGCGACAACGACGCCGCGGCCGAAGATCTCCGGCACGAGCATCGGCCCGTAACCAAGCACGATCAGCGGGACGCTTAAAGCCACTCCGACCAGCAGATGCTTTCGCCAGTACGCCAGTTGTTCGGAACGCTCCCTGCGCAACGCTTCGGCTTCGGCGCCGAGTTCGAGCTCCGAACGATTTGCCGAATAACCGGCCCTGGCGATAGCAGACTGTAGATCCTCGTCGGAAACGCGATTGGGGTCGACGAGAACGCTGGCGCGTTCCGTTGCGAGGTTGACCCTCGCTTCGCGCACGCCCGGCACTTGAACGAGGGCTTCTTCGACTCTTCCTACGCAACTCGCGCAATGCATGCCCTTGATGGCGAGGTTCCACTCTTCTTCAGCGGCGGGCGTGGGATCCGGAGATGGAACGGAGACAGAAGCCGGTCGCACGAGATCGAGGGTCACGAGGTTTGTGGGAATTGGCGGAGCAAGGCCGGGTACAGAATACCCTGCTCGTTCGACCGCGCTTTTGAGCTGGTCGCGGTTCACGCGTGCCGGGTCGAATGCAACTTCTGCTTGGCCACCCTCGAGGTTGACGGATGCGGATTGGACCCCTGGTATCGCTTCCAGGGCCCGCTGGACAGACGCGGTGCAATGTCCGCAGGTCATCCCTGCGATCGGCAGGTTGAGAACCTCCGGTGCGGCGGGCATGTTCGAGCTCCTTTGCCAGGCAATCAAGTCGCGATTATCGACCCTTCCGACACGCTATTGTAGAAGCGTGGAAAAGAGTGGTGCGGAAGCGTGATCGACCGATTGGGCCACTCTTAACACGAATCGTAAGGCGGTCGAAACGGCCAGGTGGAGCGCGGCCTTGTTCGGTCGAAACGAGGGCGTTATCGTATCAAAGCCGCCGTCGCCTTCCGGTTGCGACGAGACGTCTCGAAATGCGCATACCGAGGCTTTTCCCGCCAGGGATTAGCCGGGACTTCAAGGAAACTGAGCAAGATGATCCTCATCGGCACCGACACGGGCATCTATCGCTGGTTCGACGGTTGCGGTTGGCCGATCTTTCATAGTTTGCAGGGGCGACCGATTGTAGGACTGTCGTCGCTGGGCGGAGGCGTGCTGGTTGCGCTCGACCGTGAGGGGGTCGTTTTCGAGAGCGTGAATAACGGCCAGGACTGGCGTACCATCCCCCTGGCGGAGGGTGCCGGTCAGCCAACCGCGCTGGGAGTCTGGGCGACCGCGACCGGGGCCGCGATTCTACTCGCAACGGCGCGGCCGTTGGGCCTCTACCACCGAGTGCTCGGCGCACCGATCCCCCAGGCCAAACCAGCACCGGGGGCGTCCAGGCCCAAGTTCCTCCACCAGGCGCAATCGTTTGCCGCGGAAGCGACGCAACTGCTCACCCGGCGCAAGGCCGTCGTGCTTGATCCGCAGGTCGTGCGCGCTGCGGGGTGGAAGACCCTCGGGGTTCCCAAAGCCGGCGCCGGGACCGATATCCGCTCGTTGGTGTTCGGACCGGGCGAGTCCGATCCCTGGTTCGCCGCCGTCCGAGGCGCGGGCCTCTGGCGTAGCACCGACAACGGCGTGAACTGGACGCGCTGTAGCGGCCTCCCCGACGATGTCTACGCCGTTCGGATCCTGGCCTCTAAGCCGGGAACCGTGTGGGCCGGCACCTCCAACGGCTGCTGGCGCAGTACAGACAGCGGCGTGACCTGGGAAGAACGGAGCGATGGCCTGGACCGAGGCCGGTTCGTGAGCGCCCTCGATATCAAACCCGGTGCGCCCGACACGCTCCTGGCGGGAGTCGGCCCCTTCGCGCCGGAGGCCGCCCGCGCGAACACGCAGCCGGATCGCGGTTATGCTTTGTTTGAAACCACAAACGGGGGCAAGTCGTGGTCCCACGTGACCAAGAAGAATCACCCCGAACTGATCGATCGAGACTTCATCGCCGACATCCGCTACGACCCCGCGCAGCCTGACGCCATCGTCGACGCGCTCGACTCGGGCGAGGTCCGCGTCACGCAAAACGACGGCGCGTACTGGTCGCCAATCTCCCGCCTCACCCGCGCAGCGCGCGTTTTGTGTGCGGTCGTTTAGGAGGGGAAGCCGCAACAGGCGAGAGCCGGTCGACGAGCGTATCAAACTCGTCAGCGAGGAATCGGCTCCGGCCCGTCGATGCTGGGATTTCGGGAGGCTAACGACGCATCCCGATTATCTCAATGGCGATTAGGCGGAGGTCTCAATGCCAAGGACCGCAGCCTTCAGGAAAAAGGTGGGGCATGGGTCCGTGAACTGGAGACGGACGCGGTAGCGCCGTCTTTCATGCGCCTCGATGCCCAGGATCTCCGCCTCCATCCAGGGCGTGCCCGCTTCCCCTCCGAGTCGGACCAACACCTTCTTGGTCACGGGAGGGGGGCCGGCAATGATCAAAGCGGCACCTAAGCGGCTGAGGTTGATGAGTCGCCCGTTGGCCAATGCGGGTTTGCGGTTGTCCGTCCAAGAGAGCTGGATTAACGCCGAAGAGTCATGTCGAGGGTTAGTTCTGAAGTCTCGTCCAGCAGGTTTGGCGGCAGACTGAAGGAAATGGAGCAGATTTGTGTCGGGCTGTTCAATCATATGCATGGTGGCCTAGACTCCGCGCCGGTGATGCGCCCTGTCGTCAGGCAGAGCTCCGACTAAAGCCTAGGCCGCGTCTCTCACAAATCCTCCACGATGTGGTGGATTGGCAACATCGCGTGACTGTTGAGTTTTCCTACCTTCACCAGTTCAGCGCATGAGGCGCGGGAAGTGCTGCGCCAGAAAACGGTGAAAGCGAGCGGCGGGAAGGTCATCAGGAAACAGCACAGGTGGGGCGGTCGCGGCTGTTGACGAGCCGCCCCAATTCAGACCACGTCCTCCTCTGAAGCCGCCATGAGACGTCGCGTGCCCATGGTGACCACCGTGCCCGCCGCCGCCATGGCCGCCTCCGTGCGCTGAAGCCGTTTCTGGCCAATTGATTAACGACAAGGTCAGCACCAAAGCGCACGGCCTGACGAGCGTTCTTCCGAAGGAGGGTCGCATCCTTGCCCCCTTGTTCGTGGAAAGGGAATGTCGATCGAAAAGCACCTCTCAGGCGTGTTACGAATCGTGGCGTCAAATGGTTCGAGGTCGGATTTCAGGGCCATGTCCGCAACTCGAGCCGCGAGCGCGGGCCGAATCAATGGCACCTCCGCTCGCGCTTTCGCGATCATCGTCATGATGCGTAGTCGTCGATGGCAATACACGGTCGACCCGCTTCACAAGCTCTCAACGTGGACGCCTGCCGCCTTGAGCGCTTCCACCTGGGTCGACTTCGCGACGTCGGAGAGCGGGTTGCCGGCGAGGTAGAGACGCAAGAAGGGCGCAAACCGCTTTGGCCCGTCGGAGTCGGATTTGGCCGCCTCCGCGAGCGGTGCGAGCTCTTTGATGTTGTTCCGCTCGAGGAAGAGCATCTTCAGCTCGGTCTGCTTCGATAACGGCGCAAGGTCTTCGATTTTGTTTTCTTTCACGTCCAGGATCGAGAGCCGGTTCACGGGCGCCAAGGGTCCGAGATCCTTGATCTCGTTGTGCGCCAGGTAAAGCGACGCCAGTTTCGTCAGCGGACTGAGCGGCGCGATATCGGTGATTTTGTTCCCCGACAGGTAAAGCGCGGAAAGGTGTGTGAGACCCGTGAGCGGCTTCACGTCGGCCACCTGATTGTCCGACAGCTCGAGGTATTGCAGGGCCTTGAGCTCAGCCAGGGGTTGGATGTCCGTGATTTTGTTTTTCGCGAGGTCGAGTGACTGAAGATTTTTCAGGTCCTTGAGCGGCTTCAAATCGACGACTTCGTTCTTCGTGAGCCGGAGCAAGGCGAGGTTCTTGCACTTCTCGAGGCCGCTCAGGTCGCGGATTTCCTTCCCAGGCGCCTCCAGAACGTAGACGTCGAGGAGTTTCGCATCGGTCAGCTCGTTTTTGGGATCATGCTGCAAAACCGCTCGCACGGCCGCCTCCAGGTTCTTGTCGGCGAACGGGCCGGCCCAGGTCGTCGCGGAAGTTCCCAGAGTGCATAGCGTGGTGAGCAGCAACAGGAGCGTCGAGGGATTCAACGCGCGTTTCATCAGTTTCTCTCCGGAATCATTGCGTGATCTTGCGGAATGCACGTCGTGGAACCATCTTGCCCACACGAGGGAGGGGGATTGCGCCGTTTTCCTCGTGAACCAACACTATGCTCTAACCCTTGCCGAGGCTTCTTGCAACGGGTGTGTGCCCGCGGCGCAGCCTCGGCAGGCGAGATGGAAAGGGCGTTCGATCACGCGCACTCGGCATCGGTTCGGCTCCGTCGACGATGGAGAGGGCCGTACTCGACGCGCAACAAGGCCGACGGGTCCAAATGAGCTTTGGCGGCGCGTCGTACCTGGCGGGTTGTGACTCGCGCGATTTGGTCCGGCCAGACGAGCGGCTCGTTGAGATCCAGTTTCCAGCGCTCGAGGTCCATCAGGCGTTCGGCTCGTTGCTCGACCGTCTGAAAGTCGAAGACCCACGAGCCTGCGACATAGTTCCTGGCACGCGCCACCTCCTCATCGGAGAACTCGCCCGCATGGACCGCGCGCACTTGTTCGACGATCTTCGCCACGACGCGGTCCGCCTCGTCGGGCATGGTGCCGACGTAGATCCGGAACATCCCGGGGGCAACGTCAGCCGATTCCGTGATGCCGCCGCCCACCGAATAGGCGAGGCCGAGTTCGTCCCGTAAGAGACGGCTCAGGCGATCCGTGAATCCCGGCCCGCTGCCGAGGATGTGGTCGAGAACGGCGAGAGCGTAAAAGTCGGGGTGTTTCCGCGGAATCCCCAGATGGCCCAGGATGATCTGGACCTGCTCGCTGCCGTGGGCGATCCGGCGGACTCTGGGGCGGCGTGCTCGTTGTAACCGAGGGCCGCTCCGAAGGGCCGCTCCGCCGGCTCTCCATGTGCCGAAATGTTTACGGACCAGGCTGTTCAGACGCCTGGGTTCGAAGTCGCCAACGGCGACGAGGAACGCATTATCCGCGGTGAAGTAGCGGGCGTGATGTTCCCTCACGTCATCGAGCGTGAGCTGCCCCAACCCCCGCGACGAGCCTCGGGGATCGCGCGCGTACGGATGGGTACCATAGACGAGTCGGCGGAAAACCAGATCCGCCGAGAAGGCGGGATCGTCGTGATCACCTTGCAACTCGGCGGCGATCCGGCGCTTCGCCCAGGGAACGGCTTCCTCCGGAAACGCAGGCCGCCGGATGACATCGGCCAGGATCTCGAGGGCGAGCGGTAAATCCTCCGCCCGGACACGTAGCGATGCCCCCGTCGAGGAAACCTCGAGCATTCCTCCGACGTCCTCTATGGCCTCGGCCAATGCCTCCGCGGAACGTGTCTTCGTCCCCTCGTCGAGCAATCGGCCCGTCAAGTACGCCAGGCCAGGCTTTTCCTCACGCAGCAGGCCGGCGTCGACGAATAACTCGAGCGCGATGATCCCTGTCCCTGCGCGCCGCTCGGAGACGAGCCGAAGACTGTTGGGGAAAACCGCGCGCTCCGGCCGGAAATCATTTAATCTCGATCCCGCATCCGGGATTGCCAGTTCGATTGGGAGTTCGGCGGATCGTGGGGCGGCGGGGCGGGGAGGACTGGGAAGCGTCTCCGACGGTGCCAGGACGGTCATGGAACGCGCCGGTCGGGGCAAGGACCAGCCAACCGTCAGATTGGATTCGACCAGGTACGTTGAGGCGACGCGGCGCACGTCGTCAGCTTGAACCGCAAGTGCCACGCGGTGTTCGGCCTGCCACGCTCGCCAATCCTGCCAGAGGGCAACCTGGCCAAGTCCGGCAGCCAGGCCGGCGAGATCCTCCTGCTCCCAGCGCCAGGCCGCCTCGAGGCGACAGCGAGAACGTACCAGTTCCTCGCGCGTCGGCCCCTCATCCGCCAGGCGGCGGATCGCGTCCGCGATTTCCTGCTCGACCCGAGCGGGTTCGACCCCAGGCGGTGCTTCCACCTGGACCAGGAACTGGCCAGCCTGCCGGGAACCCTCCTGCGCGGCGTCAACCCAGGTGGCGATACGCTCGCGCTCGATCAGCATATCCCATAAACGGGATCGGCGACCACAGCACAGGAGGTCGGACAGCACATCGAGCGCAGGGCCGTCGGGATGTCCTCGAGGGACGGAGTGCCATCCGAACTGGCCACGTGCGACACCCTCCGACTCGTTGAGCGTGAACTCGCGGCGCCCCGTCTGTCGAGGTTCCGAACCTTCGATCCGCGGGCGTGCCGTCTGGCCGCGGGCGATGGGCCCAAACGCCGCTCCGACGGCATCCAACGCGCGTTCGGCTTCCACGTCGCCAACGACGACCAACACCGCGCCATCCGGCCGATAATGGAGGTGATAGAATTCTCTCAGGTCGTCAACGCTGATTCCGGCAAGGTCATCGGGCCAGCCCAGGATCGGATTGCGATACGGGTGGCGGAGATAGGCCAGCGCCAGGTGGTTCCGATCGAGCCGGCCCAGAGGCGAATCAAGGTCGCGCGCGCGCTCTTCGCGGATGACGTGACGCTCGGCCTCAACTTCGCGGGCATCGAACGTGGCGCCGGTCATGCGGTCCGCTTCGATCGCGAGGGCAAGCTCCCACCGGTCGGAAGGGAACGCGAACCAGTAGTGCGTCCAATCTTCACCGGTCTCCGCGTTCGATTGCCCCGCTGCAATGAACGCCAGGCGGTCGATTTGCCCTTTCGGGAACCGCTCCGTTCCCTTGAACAACATGTGCTCGACGAAGTGCGCCAGGCCTGTCTTGCCCGCCGGTTCATTCACCGAGCCGACCGGGTAATACAGATCGCAGACCACGACGGGCGCATGGGTTCGGGGAAGAACCAAGGCCTTGAAACCGTTCGCCAGGGTCCGCTCGAAGACCGGAAGGTCCCCCACCCACGCCGGCAAAGGGTGGGCGGTCAGTCGCCGGGCCATGGCTGCCCCACTTTCTTCGGTGTTTTCGGCACTTCGATAACGCCCGCGACCCTCCGAAGCGGCCCGGCGCGTCGTGAGGCGGGAGCCTCGGCCTGCGCCTTGGTTCCCCTACTTTCACAATACCACATGGTCATCAACCGGGACCGCCGACGCAAGTGGGAAGCCGCAAGTTCACAATGTTGGCCTTGAAAGGGATCGTCTGATCACCGACAATGATCCCTTTCCTGGGCCGCCGTGCCGCGAACATGAGGCGACGCGGGGGTCAGGGTGAGCCGGGGGGGACCCGGGCAATGGGTGCTTGTGAACCTGGTCAGGGCGGGAACGCAGCAGCCATAAGCATCGCCCCCATGTGCGCGGGAGAACCTCCCCGGCTCACCCAGACTCCTGCTTCCCTCCGGCGAGATTGATGGCCGCGCACTCGCGCGGACCTTCAATCCGACCAAGCCCGATGGAGCGAGGCTCGTGCCGCCTGACAAAGCACCTGCGACAATCCCGCCGGAGCCTGAATCATCCGAACGGGCTGCTTACACGGTTGTCGCCCGGCGCTACCGACCGCAACGGTTCGAAGACGTCGTGGGACAGGACCACGTCGTCCAGGCCCTCCGCAACGCCATCCGACTCGACCGAATTGCGCAGGCTTACCTCTTTTGCGGCACTCGGGGTGTCGGCAAGACTTCGATGGCGCGCATTTTTGCGAAGTGCCTCAATTGTGTGCACGGCCCCACGGTCGATCCTTGCCAGCACTGTGATATCTGCGAGGCCATCGCCGTTGGTCAGGACGTCGACGTCATCGAAATTGACGGCGCAAGCAACAACGGTGTCGATGCCGTGCGCGAGCTCAGGCAGAACGCCAGCTTGCGGCCCAGTCGAGCTCGTTTCAAGATCTACTACATTGATGAAGTCCACATGCTCTCGACCGGGGCGTTCAATGCCCTGTTGAAGACGCTCGAGGAGCCGCCGGAGCACGTCAAGTTTTTCTTTGCGACGACCGAGGCGGCCAAAATCCCGATCACCGTGCTTTCGCGGTGTCAGCGGTACGATTTCGCTGGGATCGTCCCCGAACAGATCGTGGCCTCGCTGCTGGAAATCTGTCGGCGCGAAGGCGTTGAGGCGGACCCCGATGCGTTGCGTACCGTCGGCAGGCGCGCGGGCGGCTCGATGCGGGACGCCCAGTCGCTGCTCGAGCAACTGCTCGCCGCGGGCGGCGAGCGGCTCACGGTGGAACTGGTGCACTCGCTCCTCGGGACAGCGAGCGACGAACGAATCCTGGACCTGATTGAGGCTCTCGTCGATCACAATTCCGCCGCGGCGCTTGCTCAGGTCGAGCAGGGGGCAGCGACCGGCGTTCAGCCCGTCGACCTGCTCAACGGGGTGATCGACTACCTGCGCGATCTCATGGTGCTTGCGGTCGGAGCAGAGTCCATGCTCCTCGCCGCAACGCCGACTCAGAAACCCCGGCTCGTTGCCCTGGCCAAGCGGTGGTCGATCGACACCATTATTGCCGCCCTCCAGATCCTCGATGAAGCCAGACGTCGGCTGCGAGGAAGTCCTCACGGACGAACGGTCGTCGAAGTGGCCTTGGTTCGAGTCGCTCGGCTGGAAAACCTCGCCGAGCTGAGCGAGCTCACCGCGCGTCTTTCCGCCCTCGAGCGCGGTGAGCCGGCTGTGAGCGGGGCCGCCGTAAAAAAAAAATTAGTTCCCGTTGAGAGTGCAGCGCCGCGGGAGCTACCTCGTGCTGAGGAAAGCCCGGCGCCATCCCCTGAACCGGTCGCTCGAGAGCCGGTCCCACCGACGCCTCAACGACCACTCGAACTGGGGGCGGTTCAGCAGGTTTGGCAAGAGTTAATCAAGAAAATCGGTCTTCGAATCGGTGCCAAACTGAGTCAAGTCAGGACTTCCGACCTGTCGGTCGAACCGCCTGACACGCTGGTCATCACCTTGTCGCCGGGCTACAATTGGGTAGCTGTCGAGTGTGATCAGCCGGAGCCGCGTGCCCGGATCGAAGAGACCCTTCAACGCCTCTTGCGGCGGCCCGTGACGCTCCGGTTCGTGCGACCCGCCGAGGACGATCAGCCGTCGACAGAACTTGCTCCCACACAACAGACGACCCACGAAGATCCCATGATTCAGGACCTGGTTAAGCTCTTCGACGCACGGCCGGTCCATATCGAAATGGACGACAGTCCTCCCGCCGGAGGGGCCTGACGGTGAAGGTCGAGTCGTATTCCGGACGAGTCTGCGTCGGATGAGTTGACCGGCCGGACCCGTTGCTCGTTTCCCATTCGTCCATCAAGAAGGTTCGCCATGTTCAGCAACTTAGGAAATCTCGCCGAACTGATGCGCAACGCGGGCAAGCTACGCGAAACGATGGAGAAGGCAACCGAGTCGCTCGGCCAAGTCCAGGTCGAAGGCACAGCCGGTGGCGGTGTCGTCTCAGCGAAGGTGAACGGCCGGCTCGAAGTGTTGGCCGTGCGCATCGACCCCAAACTGCTCGCGGATGGCGATGTCGAGCTTCTGGAGGACCTGGTGACGGCCGCGGTGAACCAGGGATTGGGCAAGGCCCGGGAAGCGGCGGCGCAATCGCTCTCGAACATGGCCGGCGGGTTTCCCATTCCGGGTTTGAACAATTTGCTCGACCCGCGCGGCGGTGGAGGGGCCTGACTCATGTCGGGATACGCCGCGTCACTCGATCGCCTGACAACCGCTCTGGGCCGGTTGCCAGGTATCGGTGCCAAGAGCGCCGAGCGTTTGGCCCACCACCTGCTCAAATGCCCGCCGGAAGAGGCCCTGGCGCTCGCCGAAGCCATCCGCGAGGTCAAGGAACGAGTCCGGCACTGCGCAACTTGCTACCATCTGACGGAAGCGGAATCACAACTCTGTGCCATTTGCCGCGACCCCCGGCGCGATCCCTCGATCGTATGCGTCGTCGAGCAGCCGCGCGACCTCATCGCGCTCGAGAAAGCGGGCACCTACCCGGGCGTCTACCACGTGCTGCTCGGCAGGCTTGCTCCCCTGCAAGGCGTCGGCCCTGAACAACTCACTCTCGATGCGCTCGAAGCACGTGTCCGATCGGGCCTGGTGCGCGAGTTGATCATGGCCACAAATCCCACCCTGGAAGGCGACGGCACCGCACTCCTCGTCGCCAACCGGCTCGCGGATAGCGGCGTGGCGATCACTCGGCTCGCCCGCGGGCTCGCCTCCGGAAGTATGTTGGAATTCGCCAACAAAGAGATGCTCGCCGATGCCATCAACGGTCGTCAGCGGTTCTAATTCCGCGAATCCACGGCGACACGTCTTTGAAAATCGAATTGGCTATGGCATAATTCTTGCGTACAGAGAATCCCGGAACGGCGGTGAGTCCCGTTCGATCACCGCGCAGCGAGGCGATGGATCGTGCCCGTTGGCTCTCGACGAGGGGAGGCGGCCGGAACAACGACCTTCCCTATGGCTGGTTTCTCACTACTCTCCCGGGGCGGAATCCAGGACCATGCGACTCGACACTTCTCAGCAGATGCGGACCGACATGCGCCAGCGGATGGCGCCTCGCATGATCCAGTCGATGGAAATCTTGCAACTTCCTCTCATGGCCTTGCAGGAACGGATCGACCAGGAGCTGATCGAGAACCCGCTGCTGGTCGACTTGCGCGAGCTTTCTCCGCAGGAACAAGAAGCTCAAGACGCACAGGCCAAGGAGACAGCCGCTGAGGCCGAACCGGACGCTGAATCCGGCGACCTCGACCTCATCCCCGAGGAGTGGCGGGACACGTACGGTGAGACGCATCGAGTCAGCCGTGCTGCCCTGAGTGAAGAAGCGGACCGCAAGCACGACGCCATGCAGAACATGGCTGCGAGACCAAGGTCGCTCCACGACGACCTCGCCGACCAGTTGAGCTTCCTGGATTCCGACCCCGCCGTTCGCGCCCTCGCGGAATACATCATTTATAACTTGGATGAGAATGGGTATCTCAACCTCGACTTGCACGACATCGTTCGTGATTTCGCGGGCGATGCAACCCTTTCTCAGGCCGAAGAAGCGCTCGAGCTCGTTCAGAAACTCGATCCGCCCGGCGTTGGTGCCCGCAACACTCGGGAATGCCTGTTGCTTCAACTCACGCCGGACGTGCCTTGTCGCGACATCCTGTACATCCTGATCGCCAACCACCTGGAAGACTTGCAGCAAAATCGTCTGCCGGCGATCGAGAAGAAGTCGGGGATCTCCATCGAGAAGATCAAGGAGTCGATGGAGCATCTTCGCCGGCTCAATTTGCGTCCCGGTGCGCGGTTCAGCCCAGAAAATGCGCAGTACGTGGTCCCAGACCTGATCGTCGAGCTCAACGAACATGGCACTTACGACGTTCGGTTGGTCGACGAACACACACCGCAGCTCTCGATCTCGCAGTATTATCAGAAACAGCTCAAAAACAAGGCAACCGATCCCGCAGCCCGTGAGTTCATCCAGAAGCGAATCCAATCGGCTCGCTGGCTGATCGAGTCCATCGAACAACGGCGCAATACGTTGCTCAAGGTGGCTCGCGCCATTATCGAGCATCAGAAAGACTTCCTCGATAAGGGCCCCGAGGCCATCGAGCCGCTCAAGATGCAGCAGATCGCTGATCGTGTGAACGTCCACGTCACGACGGTCAGCCGGGCGGTCGACGATAAATGGGTTCAGACCCCGCGCGGCATCTTCTCGCTCAAGCGTTTCTTCGGCGGTGGCACCGTCACCTCCGAAGGTGAGGAAGTCGCTTGGGATACCATCAAGCAGAAGTTGCTGGAGATCATCGCCAAGGAAGACAAACAAAACCCGCTCTCGGATGAGGAGATCGTCGACGAGTTGGGTAAACACGGTTTCCCGGTGGCCCGCCGGACCGTCACAAAATACCGGCGTACGCTCCGAATCCCGTCGAGCCGTCAGCGCAAACAGTTTTAGGACGCGACGAGAAGCGTCGATTCCGGGCAGCCTGCGCCGTACCACCGCGCTCAGGCCGGGCTGCTGGCACGGGCCGCAGCGGCGAGTGGAACCTGAGGCGCGTGGGCGCGGGCATCTTCGTCGGTTTCGGCAATGGCCTTTGCTTCAAGCAGCCGGCGCATTGCAGCCTCGTAACCGATGATTCGGATGTTCTCCAGGATCCGGGATGCTCGGGTCAGCCCGATTCCTTGCGCAAGGTCGAGTACCTCGCGCTCATCGGGGCTGAGCGGGTCGGCATTGGCCCCTGGGTCAGCCTCAAGGGCGTCATCGGCCAGGTAGTCGAGCGTGACTCCCATCGCCTTGGCGAGCCGGTACGCATTTTCCAGCCCAGGACGCGACTTGCCGTTGAGGATGCGCGAGATCTCCGAGTCGCTCACCCCGGAGATCCGAGCGAGCTTCTGGCCGTTGAGACCCATGCGCGACATCTGAGCAAGCAGCTTATCCTTGAGTTCCATGCCGGCTAATGTAGCAGTTTCGGGTTCCGTCGAAAACTCCCTCATCCCGAATTTGCAACTCCCTCGGCGCCATCTGGTTGCAGACTTAGGAGAGACCCGTCATTGCTGGAGGTGTGTTCAGACCGCCGAAGCGGCTCGCTTCAGGTCACGTACCCGTACAGAATGGAAGTCGCTCCCGTTGAGAGGAATCATCCGGCGTCCTGCCGACCGTGGGGAACCCAAAGGCCCTGGGCAAGGTCGGTGAGAGGGCCAAAGAGTACACCATCACCGGGTCGTTCGGGAAGAGCGTCGATTCCGTTTTTTTTGCGATTTGGTGAATTGGTTCCTGATACGGAACCGAACCGGCTCAAGACGTGCGCCGCAAGACGTACTGGGCCATGGTGCGTAGGACGTTTTTCGCAGTCGATTCCGGCAGAACGTCCAGCGTTGCGAGGGCGTGAGCGGAATAGCGCTGGGCGCGTTGCCAGGCGTAGTCGAGCGCTCCCGACTCTTCAAGGAGCGGGCGCAGCTCGCGCCGGTTTTCGGGATTCGGTTCCGCGAGCAACCTGCGAACACGGTCGGCGATCACCTCTTCCGATGTGTTCAACAGCCGGATCAACGGGAGGGTGAGCTTTTGCTTTTCGAGGTCGGTCCCCAGGCTTTTCCCTGTCACTCGCTCTTCGCCCCAGATGTCGAGCACGTCGTCGGCGATCTGAAACGCAACGCCGAGATCGCGGCCGTAGTCTTCCAGAGCCTGCACAGTGGATTCAGGGGCACCCGCGTAATGGGCGCCGAGTCGGGCGGACACGGCGGTTAACTCCGCAGTCTTCCCGCGGATGATCGCGAAGTATTCCTCTTCGCTCAGGTCAAGATTGCCGCGATTGTGGACCTGCTGCATTTCGCCTTC
>DAIDJG010000539.1 GCA_027451445.1 Singulisphaera sp. | reverse complement strand
GGTGTTGATCTGATCGAGCGGACTGTGGCGCTGGGCGTTGTAGGTGCGGCCGTACATGAGCCAGTTGGCGTTGTTGGAGCTGGCTTTCAGCAGGTCGACGTCATCGACGGCACCCACGGGTTCGGCCGAATCGTCCTTGGCGCCGGGGGCCAGGCCGCGGGACTCGTGCCCGATCAGCCCGAGGCAGGCCACGAGGCCCAGGCATGTGAGGAGACGGCGACCACGCGCTCGGAAACGTCCGAAACCATGAAGAGAAAGGTGCAGTGCGCTCACGGCGGCGACCTCACTTCTCTCCGGAAGCGCCTGCGGCGGAGACGCGTCTCAGAACCTGGAGTCCCGGTCGCGCGATCGGGAACCAAAGCGTGAGCGACGCCGTCTCTCTCCAAGGCTCGCGGACACGAAGGCGCTTGCAGGAGTATGGTGGATTGGAATTGCGGTAATCCTGCCCGACCCAGTCAAGCGGTCATCATACTGGGCTACCCCGGGCAGTCAAGGAGCGCGTTTTGGCGCGATGTTCGTGGTCCGCGACAAGGATCATCGAAAATCGACTCTGCAGGCCCGTAAGATGGAGTGAATTGCCTTCCCGGAGTGCACCCTTGCGGATCGCGGCGCCGGCTCACCATCATGATGTGCCGTCCTCGAAACGACTGTGCGGCTTCGACGTCGGAGGATTCGCCCGATGCAAGCGCTTTGCCGTCCGAGCAAACGACCGGGCTTCACACTCATCGAATTGCTCGTGGTCATCGCGATCATCGCGGTCTTGATCGCGCTGCTGTTGCCGGCAGTGCAAGCGGCGCGGGAAGCCGCGCGACGGGCGCAGTGTGCCAACAACCTCAAGCAGATGGGCCTGGCGCTGCACAACTATCACGCGTCGTGGAACAGCTTCCCCGTGGGGTTCCTCTATGCGTACCAGAATGCCTCGCCCTTGTCGTCCCCCTCGCAGTACCGCTGGTCGGTGCTGGCGCAAATGGCGCCTTGTCTCGAGCAGTCGGTGCTGTTCAACGCGCTGAACTTCAATTTCCCGATCGCCTACGCCCCCACGTCGGGCCCCTCGCTTTTTTGGCCCTATTACGCGGCGAACACCACCGCCATGGCCACGAGCGTGTCGATATTTCTCTGCCCGAGCGACGGCGCGCCGGCCCCGGCGACCGGCTCGGGGCCGACCAACTACGCGTTCTGCTCCGGCGACGGCGCTAAGGGCGGCGATGCGACGAACGCCGACGGCACCTTCATCCTGGGACCACCGCAGTCCGTCGCCACGATCATTGACGGCACGAGCCTGACAGCCGCGGCCTCGGAACAAACCCTGGGGATCGCCGGGCCATACTCGCAGCCGTCGCCGTCGCCCATTCCCTCACCGATGCTGCGGGCCATGGCACGCACCGCGGCCCCGTTGACCGACGCCTCGTGCGCTGTGGCCGGCAGCGGCTGGCTACTCAATCGCGGCTCGAGCTGGTGGGACGGCAACTATCAGAACGCTTTGTACAATCATTACCTGTTGCCGAACTCGCTACGGCCGGATTGCATCGTCTATCACAACCCCGGTTGGAAGGCCGCACGCAGTTTCCATCCGGGCGGCGTCAACGTCCTGATGGGTGACGGCCATGCGGCGTTCGTGAAGAACTCCGTGGCGCCCAGCGTCTGGCTGGCGATCTCGACGCGGGCCGGGGGCGAGGTGGTGTCGGCGGACGCGCTGTAGATTCGCGCGGTTACTCACTTCGACTCGTTCAGCGCGACGGCAGCGCGAACGAGGGCCTTCAATGCCTTCTCGTCAACCTTGTCGCCCTCGTGAAAATCGATCGCACGCCGGGTATTGCCTTCGAGGCTGGAGTTGAAGAGCCCGACTGGGTCATCCAACGACGCGCCCTTGGCAAAGGTCAGCTTCACGACGTTCTTGTACGTCTCACCGGTGCAGATCATACCATTGTGTGACCAAACGGGGACGCCTTGCATCGCATTCGATGGTTTCCTCCATTTGACCTCCTCGACGGCTTCCGGGTCGGCCTGCTTGATGATCGTTCGGAGCCGAGCGAGCATCTCGCTCCGCCAGTCACTCAGGGCCTGGGATTTTGTGTCGATTGGCTGTGAGGGAGTGTCTTCTCGTTTTCCCTCTTTCGAGCCGCTCTTCTTCATGGTGAGGTCGCTTTCGTCGTGATTGACGACGGCGGCTATTGCCGCAGTCGTGGACGTTTCTCTTGCTGGTGCGCTCAATCCTACCGCGGGATTTGGTCAAAAAGACCCCTGTGTACGCGTTTGCTCCCACGATTTCAGGAAGCGCAATGGACTCCTCTGCGGGAAGTCTCCGGGGGTTATCGACGAAAAACTTTCCAGAAAAGATTGTCGCAAACTCCCAATGGTATTGCGCTAGACCGCGAACAACGGCGGTAAGAACTATCGAGTTACCCGGAGCATATAGGGTAGAGAGCCTCGCAGAACCGCGCGTGCCGGAGTGGCGACGGTCGACCGGAGGCGTCGACGGCACGCTCGGCCCAGCGGCTCGGGGGCCAGGGAGAGTGTGCGCGCCATTACGAGGCGGCGGTTACATCATCGGACCACGTCGCACGTGGTTACGGACGTGTCGTCAGCTTCCAAAGTCGCCCTCGGCGTCTGGGGTTGCCTTCAAGGCAAAACGAGTCCCGGTCTCGCGAGGACCAGACAACGCGCGCTTTCGACCGGCGGCGACCTCATGGCAAGCGTCAAGTCGCATTTTACGGATTCCTCGCAAGCGGTCGTCAGTTGGTGCCCGAAGATGGAAAACCTTGCCACTCTCGATCGTGTTGTCGTCACTGACCAACGCGCACCAACGGCGGCACGCGAACGTACGGATTCTCGCATTCATCGAATCTTCATCGTAACAGGTGCGCAGTGCGCGCGCCATTCGGTCATTCGGAACCCGTTGCAGCACAATAACTTAAGCATACCGAATTGCGCGCCTGATTCGGTAATTCGGAAGCCGTTGGCAATTCAAGAGTTATGGTAAACTCGTGCAGCGAGCGACCAAAACTGCGCCGGGGATCCGACTTATTCAATCGCAACCCAGCGGCGCTTCATCCCGTTCTCGCTTACGAAAACGGAGTCCGCTTCGAGCCCAGAGGGCCGGCGGGGACCGGAGGCCTTTGGCGCGGGGCTGGAAGGCTTCGGTGAAGACGTACGTGTGCGGTAGTGTGCTGTGTGATGGTGTGTTCGTGTGCGGGGACCGTCACGGCGGGGATGACCGTGTCGGCTGTCGTCAGCAGCGCCGCGCTTCGGCTCGGAACGCTGATCGACGACGTCACCCCGTAATTCAGCAGAAACGTCCGGTAACCGGGCGCGTTGTGGGCCGAGTCGTTCAGAGGATCCAGGGTCGTCGATTCGATCGGGGTCTGGTGCAGGGCGATCACGTGCAGGAGATCGTTGATGACCTGACCGGTGGGTACGATCACGAGCGTGTTGGTGTTCGGGTTGAACGCGAGCTTGGCGTTGTAGGGGACGTCGGCGTAGCCGCTGTTCCCGGTCGTCACGCCGCCGCTGTTGGGTACGAGCATGGCGGCGAAGCGGCCGAAGGTTTGGGGCGTGAACGAGAGCGGCTCGCTGAAGGTCACCGAGACGTAGCCCAGGGGCTGGGTAATCAGGGTCTCGGTGGGGAACGTCCCTTTGATCGTGAAGGGCGATTGGCCTGCCCCCACGGGGTTCGTCGACACCGTGAACGTTGTGAAAAACGGCTGACCGTTCGGGGCCGAGGCAGAACTGCCGAGGGGGGTTCCCGGGTTGGGGAACCTGGTGTCGTCGGTCACGGTGGGGGAGACCGCGACGAGGTAGAGCATGTTGGTGCTGAGGACGCCGGTGGGCGTCAGGTAAGCCGTGCGCGTTGTGGGACTGTAAGCGACGTCCGCGGGCTGGACCTGGTAGGTACCGCCGCTGAGAGGTTTGGCCAGGAGCTGGATCGTGTTCGTGTTGATCGTGTAGGCGTCCATCGCCTTGTTGAAGGCGATGCCGATCGTATCCGGCTGGGGAATGGCATCGTTGTGAATTGGCACGGTGCCCTCGAAGGCCGAGACGGACGTGACGACCGGGGGCGCGGAGGTGTTGGGGGGCGGGAGGTATTCGAACGAGGCGAAGAAGGGGCCGGGCACGCCCACGCTGTTCCGAATGGGGTTGCCGGCGAGGTCGACCAGGTTGTTGACCGAGATGAGGTACACATTGGTCGTGAGCGGCTGGTGGGGCGTCAGCGTGATCGTCGAGGTTCCGTTGGCGTTGTCGGTATACGCCGCGGTGGCTGGGACGGGGAGGTCGCCGGAGTCGATGCCGGAGGGGGCGGTCCAGAGAACGCCGGTCTGCTGCTCGGCGGTCTGGCCGTCAGGGCCGCTGGGAATCAGCATGACCGCGAAGGGGTTGCCCTTGAAGCCGGTGGCATGCGGATCTTGAGCGGAGAGCCCGGCGAGCGGGTGATTGAAGGTGACGACGACCTGACCATTGTTGGGCAGCGGGATCGTCGTGCCGTTGTAGAAGCCAGCCGAGTCATTGACAGTGAGGACTTTCAGGCTGGTCTGGATTGTGACCGTGGAGGAGGGGGAGGACAGAGCGCTTTGGGTCCCTCCGGCGGTCGTTGCCGCCGAGGCGGCGAAGGTGTAGGTACCGTCCGCGAGCGGCAGGTTCGTGCCGCCGCTCAGGTTGATCGTGGCCGTGCCGTTAACCGCCTGAACGGGGCTGCCGAGTGGGATGGGATTGGCGGCGTTCGTGTCGTTGTAGAGCTGCACGAAGGCATTCGCGGGAGAGACGGCCACTGTGAACGTGAGTGGGGCAGCGGCCGTGCCGTTGTCCTTCGTCAGGCCGTCGGTGCTACTCACACCGGTATCGCTCGACGCGCTGAGCACCGGGGCGAAGGGTGGGCCCGTCGCGACCGTGCCCACGGTGGTCGTCGCCTGCGCGGCGGTGGGGGTGGGCTGGACGAAGCCGGCCTTGTCGGTGGCCACGCTGTAGAAGCCGTAGGTGTTTCCGGGCACGCCGGTAAAGGTCAGCGACGTGGATGTCGTGTTCATCAGGATGGCCGCGAACGAGCTGCCGTCGGTGCTGAGGAAGACGGTGTAGCTGACGATGCCGCCGCCGCCCGGCGCGTCGGTCCCCGACCAGCTCACCGTGAACATGGCCGGCTCCGTGGCGGGCAGCGGATTGACGGAGCTAAAGGGAGTCGATTGGCCGTTCGAAGGGGAGACGGTGACGGTGACTGTCGCGGTACCAACGATCCCGGAGGCGTTCGAAGCGGTGAACTGGAAGGAGTCACTGCCCGAGAACCCCGCGGCGGGGGTGTAGGTGACCGTGCTGTTCGGATTGATCGACGCGCTGCCGTGACCCGGCGTCGTGACGGCGGAGACGGACAACCCGGCGCCATCCCCGGCAAGCACGTTAATGGTCACTGCGTTGCCTTCAGTCGTGGCGGCCGTGACGTTGTTGAGCGTCTGCGTGTTGGCGTTGATGGTGATGGAGACCGTCGCCGTACCGACGACGCCCGAGGCGTCCGAAGCCGTGAACTGGAACGAGTCGGTCCCCGAGATGCCGGCCTTGGGCGTGTACGTGATCGTGTTGTCCGGATTGATCGTGGCGGTGCCGTTGAACGGTGTGCTGACGCCCGTGACCGTCAGACCGGCGCCGACGTTCGCCAGCACATTGATCGCCACCGGGGTGTCTTCGACCGTGCTGGCTGTGACGTTGCTCAGGACAGGGGGATTCACGGTGATGGTGACGAGCGCCGTGCCGACGACGCCCGACGCGTTGGAGGCGGTGAACTGGAATAGGTCGGTTCCCGAGAAGCCGGCGGCGGGGGTGTAGGTGACCGTGCCGTTGGGGTTGATCGCGGCGGTGCCGTGGGCCGGCGCCGAGACGGCCGTGACCGAGAGGCCCGGCTCGTTCTCGCCGGCCAGCACGTTGATCGCCACCGGCGCATCGAATGCGGTGGTGGCCGTGACGTCGTTCAGGGGTGAGACCGTGAACGGGAGCGTCACGCTCGGGTCGACGTAGAGGACGTTGCCCGACCCGAAGTTGACCGCCTGCACAGCCGTGAAGGGGGCGGACCCGAGCACGAAGGATTGATCGAGGACGGCGGCCGAGTAGGTCTCGCCGTCAGGCAAACCCGCCGCGGTGATGACAATGTTCTGGGGGTCGCTGGAGCTCACGAGGGAACCGGGGGGAACGTCGTTGGGCAATGGCGCGGTGGTGGCCCCGACGAAGACGTGCAGCGCGGGGGAGCCGCCGTGGATCTGGAGGGCGGAACCCCCTGGAACGTCGGCGCGGCTGAGGACGTTGGCGATGTCCATCGAGTAGGTGCCGCCGTTTGTCGACGTGAGGGTGATCGTGTAGACCGCGCCGGCCGTGGCGAGCAGATCGATCCGGCCCTCGAAGTACGTGAAACCGCCGCCGCCGCTGGAGGAGCCGCCCGATCCATCGGAGCCGGCGACGTTGACGGTCCAGGTCGCGTTTCCCGTTTCATTGAAAAGGAAAACCGGCGTGGCCGTGACGTCAACGGTCAGGACGCCGCTGATGGCCGCCGTGTACTTCCATGTGTCGCCGGCCACGCCTTTGACCTCGACGAGGCTGCCTGAGAGGCCCTCACCCTGAATGTCCAGGGTCGCCGCGGCCGGGTCGCCGAGGAACGCCCCGGTGGAGGGGCTGGACAGGGACAGGTTCACGGTCCGGTTGCCGGTGAACGCGTCGGACGTGAGGATGGGGACGGTCACGGTCTCCGAGGCCGCGCCGGCCGGAAACGAGACGGTCTGCGTGACGCTCGTGTAGTCGGTCCCCGCCTGGGCCGAGCCGTCGCTGGTCGTGAACGTCACGCTCTGCGCCGTGGCTGTGTTGAAGAGCCGATCGATCGTGATCGTGGCCGAGCCGTCCTGCTCCCGGGCCGAGTACGACGCGGCGCTGAAGGCGAACTGCGGGGCCTCGACCGCGTCGGCGCCGACGTTGAACACGTAGAGCGGGTTGGTGGCGAGGGCGCTGGGGAACTCGACGGAGCTGCTGCCGAATAAGAGCGGCACGGAGCCTGCCAGGTCCGGGGCGCTGCTGCTGAAGACGATCGTACTGCCGTCGGCGCTGATGGCGGGGGCGTAGGATGCGCCGCCCGCGGTGGTGGTGGCGCCCTGGTCATCCACGCTCACGAGGCTCACCACACCGGTGAGGACGTTCTCGACGTAAACGTTTTGCACAGTCAAATTGACCGTCGGGGTCAGGTCGGCGGTGCTTGAAAAGACAAGCTCATCGTTGGCGCTGAAGCCGAGCGTGGCGTCATTGAAGTGGGGGTTCGCCGTGACCAGGCTGGGCCCGCTCGCCACGAGGATCGTCGTCCCCGCTTGCACGTCGTACAGATAGAGACCCAGGCTCGGCGCGTTCGGCGCGAGGTTCGACGCCGTGCTCCAGAAGGCGACGAACCGGCCGTCGGGGCTCACGGCGAGGGGCTCGCCAAACTGGTCGAACCCGAAGCCGGCGCTGCCAGAGTTGAAGCTGCCCGAGTCGCCGTTCCCCGGCACCCCGGCGGCGGCGCTGACGAGGGTGGTCGTTCCCGCTTGCAGGTCGCGCAGGTAGACGTTCGCCGTGCCGCCGGCGTTGGCGACGCCCGCCACGACGTTGGCCGCCTTGCTCACGAAGACGACGTACCGCCCGTCGGGCGACATGACCGGCTCGGCAAGCAATCCCGCGCCGTCCACGTTCGAGCCGGGATTGTTCAGCCCCGCAGCGCTCCCTGCGCTGGTGACGCTGGCGAGCTGGGTCGAGCCGGCCTGCATGTCGCGCACGAAGACGTCGTTGGCCCCGTTCGTGTCCGTCGCGCCCGCCACGAGGTCGGAGGCCAGGCTGACGAACATCACGTAACGGCCGTCGTCGCTCAACTGGGGGGCCGAAAACTCCGTTGAAAAGCTCGGGCCCGAGGCCAGGCCCGAGGCGGCCGCGCCTGGGCCCGTCCCGAGGGCGTTGACGCTCACCAGTTGCGTCACACCCGTCGTCAGGTCCCGCAGGTAGACGTTCAGCTCCGTCGTGCCCGAGACCGAGGGCCCGCCGGCGCCGAGGAGGTTGTCGGCGAAGCTCAGGAAGGCGACGTACTGGCCGTTGGCGCTGATCATGGGCAGGAACGACTTGGCGTCGCCGCCGCCGGTACCCGCGGCGTTTGCGCTGACCAGCGTCGTCTGGCTCGTGTTTCGGTTGTAGACGAACACCTGCGCGCCGTTGTCGTAGGCCACGAGCGAGCCGTCGGCGCTGAGGGAGGGGTTCTCGCCCCCTTGGGGCGTGTTGCCGCTGGCGAGCGTGGTCCTGCCGGTCGTGTTGTCGCGCAGGAACACGTTTGCGACGGCGCCCGCGTCGCCCGGCGCGAGGTTCGTGGACAGGCTCACGAAAGCGACGTACCGGCCGTTGGCGCTGACGGCCTCCGGGGGCTCGCCGACCTGGTTCGAATTCCCGGTGCCCACGGCCTGGGCGCTGACGACCGCCGGCGGGTCGGTGGCGAGCGCCTGCGTCTGGTTGCTCTGCAGGTCGCGGATGTAGTACGTGCCCTCATTCGAGCCGGGGTTGCCAAAGCCGCCGGGCACCAGGTCGCCGGCGGTGCTGGCAAAGAGCAGGTAGCGGCCGTCGGGGCTCAGCATGACGGAACTGGGCTCGAGCGCAAAAATCATCGAGCCCGACGGCCCCCCCGTCGGCGTGACGCTTTCCATCGTGGTGACGCCGGTGAGCACGTTCATCACGTACGCCTCGTCGGACTGGTTCGCCCCGGTCGGCTCCATGTACGCCACAAACTCGCCGTTGTCGCTGAGCGCGCCGCCGTTGGGGCTGTTCAATGGGCTGTTCGTCGCCGCGATCTCCTTCCCGGTGACGAGGTTCCGAACGACGATTTGCCCTCCGGTGGTGTCGCCCGGAACGGCGAGATTCGTCGCGAAGCTGAAGAACGAGACGGACGTCCCGTCGCCGCTGAGGCCCAGGAAGTGCGACGTATCGTTGCCTGTCGCGGTGCCGGCGGCGTCGACCGACACGACCTGAAGCACGCCGGTCGTCAGATTCTCGGCGTAGACATTGTCGACGCCCGGCGTCCCCGACGGCGTTCCGTCCTGAACGCCGGGGACGAGGGTGGCCTCAGTGCTCTCAAAGGCGACGACCGTGCCGTCGTCGCTGATCCCGGCGTTGTTGGTGAAACTCTCGCCGTTGTGAAAGTCGAACTGCGAGGTTACGAGCGTGACGGATCCCGTATCCAGGTCCTCCGCGAACAGGTCGACGTTCACGGCGCCAAGGAACGGATGGACCACGTCGGTATAGAGCAGATGCCGGCCGTCACCGCTGAGCGCCAGCGCAGTGGCGCCGCTGGCGAGCGGCGCGCCGGTCTCATCGAGGCTCACGACCCGCAGGGCGCCCGTCTGTACGTTGTACGCAAAGAGCTGCTGCGTGCCGGGGGGGAAGCTCGTCGCGGCCACCAGATCGGTGGCGGTGCTGGCGAAGACGACGAAGCTGCCGTCGGAGCTGAGGAACGGCTCGGAGGCGACACCCCGCAGCGAGGCCGTCCCTCTTGGGGTCGCGCTCACAAGCCGGGTCACCCCGGTCGTCAGGTCGCGCAGGTAAACGTTCGTCGTTGCGCCGCCGTCGAGGCCGGCCGCCACGAGGTCGGTCGCGTCGCTCTCAAACGCGACGAAACGCCCGTTGGCGCTGATCGTCGGGTCGTTCGAGGGGGCGTTCGCCACGGCGTTGCCCGCGGCGTTGGCGCTCACCAACGTGATGACACCCGTGACGAGGTTCCGGACGTAGACGTTCTGCTCGCCGCTGGGGTTGGGGAAGCCCGGGATGACGTTCGAGTCGGTGCTCACGAAGGCGACGAACTTGTCGTCGGGAGTGATCGCGGGTGAGAACGTCTGCGCGGGTACGTTCATGGCCGGCGACGTGACGGTGGCGAGCGACACGGGGGCGAAGGGCTTGACCGGGACCGCCAGCGTCATGGCGTTGTTCTGGCCGGTCGGGTCCAGGGTGCTGGACGCCACCGACAACGTCGCCAGGAACTTGCCCAGTGCCGTGGGCTGGACCGAGATCGTCACCGTGGCCGATGCATTGGGGCCGATCGTGCCGAGACTCGCCGAGAACGGGTCGCTCGCGCCCGCCGTTCCTTGGCTGGCGTTCGCGCTCAGGAAGACGGCCTCGCCGGCGAGCGAGCTTTCCGCTAGCGTGACGCCGTCGGCCGGAGCGGGGCCATTGTTCGTGACCTTGACCGTGTACGTCAACGTTCCGTTAAGCGTGGCCGAGGTTGGCGGCTGGAAAAGGCTCACGGACAGGTCGGCCGAGGCGACGACGTTGGTCGTGATCGTCACCTGGTTGTTGGCCGGGTTCGGGTCGGGCAGGCTGCTGGTCACCGACGCGGTGTTCTGAATGGTGCCGAGCGTCGGGGTCGTCACGACGACGTCGAGGGTCGCCGTCTGGCCTTTGGACATCCGGCCGGCGTTCCAGGTGAGCTCGCTGGTTCCCAGGACGAAGCCCACGCCGGGCTGAGCCGACACGAACGTGACGCCCGCGGGCAAGTTGTCCGTGAGGACGACGTTTGCCGTTCGGTTCGGGCCGTTGTTGGTGACGGTGAACTGGTAAGTGAGCTGGCCCCCTTGCGGTGAAGGATTCGGCGTTGCACTGCCAGCGAGTACCAGGTCCGCGATCGCCTGTGCGGGGGGTTGCTGGGGCGGTGGCTGCGCAGGGGTGTAGACCCCGTAATCGGAGGTGTTGCCGTTCAGGTCGGTCGCCGTGGCCGTGTAGGCCACCGCGCCCGAGTCGAGGGTCAGCCCCGTGACCTTGAACGTGGCGTTGCCGCTCGCGTCGGTCGTGACCGTAAAGGGCGTTTGATTGAGGAGGTCTTCCCCCTGGGGGGCGGTGGCGGACTGGTGGTTCGTGGGCGTGGCGAAGAATTCGAGCGCGAACGCCGTGTTGGGCAAGCTGTGGAGCGTGCCGTCGAGCTCCAGGCCGCTTGCGTTGTCGATGACCACGTTGGTGATGGACGGCCCCGGCTCACCCTGGTTGGGGAGCGCATTGGAGAGGCCGCTCACGCCCCCGCGCTGAAAGTCGATGCCGGGGCCGCCGTTGGCGAAGATCGAGTTGCCCTGGATCGTAATTTGCTGAGGTGGACCTCCCGTACTCCCCCCGCTGGCGTTGGCCTCCAGGAGAATCCCCGACCCTTGGCTGAACGCGATCGTGTTGCCGGTCCCCTCCGCCGTGCCGCCGATCGTGTTGGCGCCGATGCCGGCCGAGACCTGGATCCCGACCTTCTGGTTGCCCGACAGCGCGTTGGCGCCGGAGACGTCCGTGCCGATGAGGTTTCCCTCGATGGCGTTGCCGGTCGGGATCGAGGGACCGCCGTCACTGGCATCCTGGACGGCGAACGCGATCCCGGCGCCGCCGGACCCGGCACCGATCACGTTCGCCGCGCCGTCGGCCGTGCCACCGATGAGGTTGTTCACACCACCGTGGATGAACACGCCGTTGAGGCCGTTGAGAACCGGCTTCGTGCCGGTCGCGTCGGTGCCGATGAAGTTCCCCTCGACGACGTTGCCCGAGGCCCCCGCGCCCTTGAGCACGACGCCGTCCGAGAGGTTCCCGGAGATCACGTTGCGCTCATCGGGCTGGGTCCCGCCGATCTGGTTGTTGGGGGCGTCGAGTATGGAAATGCCCTCGTCGTCGTTGTCGGGGAAGGAGCCCGGCGCAGCGAGCGGGGCGGTGCCCTCGGCGTTGATACCGATGAAATTGTTCTGGACGAAGTTCTGGCTCGACGCGTTTCCCTGGATGACGACGCCCGGCCCATTGATGGAGCCGATCAGGTTGCCGCCGCCGGCGAGCGCTCCGCCGGGATTCGCGGACTCGGTACTGCCGACCGTGTTGTCCGGCGAATTGTCGATCACCACACCGCCGCCGAAGAACGACGCCGAGTCTCCCGCACCGATCACGGAGCCGTTGGCGATCAGGGCGTCGCCCGTGCCGTCCGTGCCGATGTAGTTCCCCTCGATCAAGGTGCTCGTCGCCCCGTTCTGGAGGAGCACGCCCTCGGCGCGATTGCCCGAGATCACATTGCGCTCGCCGGCAGTCAGGCCGCCGATCGTCGTGTTGGTTGCGCCGTCGATGATGATCCCCGCGCCCTCGGCGGTCGTATCCAGGAGCGTGCCGTTGGGGATAGCCTCGTCCTCCTGGACGTTCACGCCGATGAGATTTCCTACCACAAGATTGTCGTTGGGAAGGAAGGCGTTCGAGCCCATCGTAATGCCGGCGATCTCGATACCACCGGCGGCGTTCCCCGAGACCACGTTGCCCCCGCCCGGCGAGTTTTTGCCGGTCGATGCGTCGTTCGAGCCGCCGATCAGGTTGCCCGAAGCGCCTTCGATCAGGATGCCGAACCCGCCGTTGCCCAGGGCGCTGAAGCCGGTCGCGTCGGTGCCCACGAGGTTGCTCGAGATCACGTCCTGTGTGTCCGTGAGCCCCACGATCAGGATGCCGTTGCCATCGTTTCCGGAGATGACGTTCGCGGCGTCGGAGGCGCCGCCGATCGTGA
>DAIDJG010000538.1 GCA_027451445.1 Singulisphaera sp. | reverse complement strand
CATCGGCTCCTCGCAAACACCTTAATGCTTCCAAAATCGACGCCCGGTACGACGGGACAGCGTCCTCTCTCGCCGGGCTGCTCATTTTCACATTCTAGGGAGCATGTTGCCAGAAATCCGCGCGTTGTCCAGCGCCCAGTGCCAGGAGCGTGACGATCGACCCGTCGGACCGGCGGCGTATGGCAGCGTTCGAAACAGAAACGCGGCCCGCAATGATCACGATGTGGCGGGTCTGCGCGGCGAATCGCCGGCACCTGTGAAATTGGGAAACAAGGATGGCAAGAAAAAGAGGGATTTCCGGATGTGCATGGGCTCGTGAACTAGGGTTCCCAGTAAGTGGCCGCGATGAAGCGAGATACCACTAAACAGCACAGCCAGCCAAGAAGGACTGGAAGGAACCGTGGCTCAATTTACCCGAGGAACCGTACCATGCTGGTGTTGACCCGAAAGCTGATGGAAAAACTCTTCATCGGCGACGACATTTGCGTAACCGTTGTACGTCTGGATGGCGGCCAGGTGAGGCTGGGGATCGAGGCGCCCCGCGAAGTTGCGGTCGTCCGAGCCGAACTCCTGGGCGACAAGCCCGCACCGAAATTCAAGCCGCAGCCTGCGGTGCGGGGGCCCATCGGGCTTCGCCCCGCGCTCAGGGCTCCAGCCCCGACCTTGGCTCATGAAATCGGTACCCGACGCCGCGGACCGTCTCGATAAGGTCCGCCGCATCACCGAGCTTTTTCCTGAGACTTTTGATATGGACGTCGATCGTTCGCTCCAGAACGACGGCGTCCTCTCCAATCGCCGCGTCCATCAACTCGAACCGCGTGAATGCGCGGCCCGGCTGCCTCAAGAGCACCTCCAACAGCCGGAATTCGGTCGGCGTCAAAAGCAGTTCCTCGCCCTGGTATAGGGCCCGGTGGCTATGCCGATCGATCACCACGCCCTGACTCTCGATCAAGGTGCCCGCCGGCTGCTCATCCTGCACCTGTCGGCGCCGGAGCTCTTTCTTGACCCGCTGGATCAAGACCTTCATGCTGTACGGCTTCGTCACGTAGTCGTCGGCCCCCATCGCGAAGCCCACCAACTGGTCGGACTCCTCGGCCTTGGCCGTCAGCATCACAATCGGGATGTCACGGGTCCGCGTCCCTGTGCGGAGCTCTCGGCAGACCTCCAGCCCTGGCATCACCGGCAACATGAGATCGAGCACAACCAGGTCCGGCAGCCTCAACTGCGCCTGCCGTAAACCCTCGCGGCCATCCGTCGCCGACAGTACTTCGAATCCCTCGCGCTCCAGGTTGTAAGTCAACACTTCCACCAGGGCACGCTCATCCTCGATCACAAGGATTTTGGGCTTGGGCATGGCCGATTGGTGCTCAACGCGTAACGACGACACAGGTTGACCCTCGAAGGTTTGGTTTTCGCTTTATTGTAGGATATCTCGTGTCACTTCCTTGTAAAAAAGGTGAAGAAACCGTGAATGAACGCAAACGCCGGGCGAGTGTCGCGACTGGTCGACGTGCTAGAGCGTGCTCTCGGCCAGCATCGTTTGCACCACTGCGGCGAGGTCGCCATGCCGCTCGAAGTGGGCGAGTTGTCGCTCCGCCCCTGTGGGACGGTCGAGTTGCTCGGGGATCAGGCCGAGATAGTCGTCGCAATGCAACGTCTTTGCGATGTCGGTGAGCCGCTCAACCAAACCCCGAACGACGCGACGCGCAGGCTCCGCCTTGAGGCTGATCGGATCGACGAGCTGCGCATCCAGCCCAGAACGGCAGGCACGCCACTTGTTCTGCTTGACCATCATCGGGTGGCAACCGAACTGGTAGATACCTCGGTCGATCTCTTCCGAAAGGTCGTACACGAGGCACTGGATGAGCGCAGTTAGGGAAAGCACCGAGGCCAGGTCGTGCGGCATGTCACAGATCCGGATCTCCACGGTGCCGAAATTATGGTGTGGCCGAACGTCCCACCAGATCTCCCGGATCGTTTTGATGAAGCCCGTCTCGACCATGTGGTTCAGCAGCCACATGTATTCGCTCCAGTTCCGCATCAACGGGGGAAGGCCGGCCGTCGGCAAGCCTTCCATCACCTTTACTCGCTGCGAGTGAAGGCCCGTATTGCGGCCATTCCAGAACGGGCTATTCGTCGAAAGCGCGAGCAGGGTGGGCAGATGATTCATGATCCGGTCGCAGATCATGATCGCCTTGTCACCCGAGTCGACCCCCACGTGGACGTGCAGTCCAAACGTGACCATTCGCCGGGCGCTATCCTGAAGTAATTCGACTAACCCCTCGTACCGCTCGTTGCGCGTGACCTCCTGCGCGTGCCACGGAGAAAACGGGTGCGTGCCGCTCCAAAACAGTCTCAACCCGAGCTCCGCTGCGGCTTTCTGGACGGCGCGAATCTTCCGCGTCAGGTCGATTTCCACGTCCCGCACGTCGCGGCAAACCCCGGTGTTGATCTCCAGGTAGCACTGCATCAATTCCGGCTTCACCGAGCCCTTCAAACCTTCGGGAATCCGCGCGAGGATCGGCTCGATCGCACTGCGCAAGGCAAACGACTCGGCATCAACGAGGTTGAGTTCGATCTCGACTCCGAGAGTCGGATAATCGTTACTCGCGAACTTATACGTGCTCATGATTACGACGCGACTTTTTCGCGAGCCAGAAGAACGGCGCAGCGCGCGAGGAGCTTCGCCCCGATGGACAACGCGCGCTCGTCGATGTCGAAATGCGGCGAATGCAGAAAGTGCCTTGGCTGCCCATCCGTCGCGACTCCGAGCCGCAGCAAACAGCCGGGCGAATGCGCAAGATAGCCCGCAAAATCCTCGCCACCCATGCTCGGAAGGAGGATCGGATCCACGTGGTCGACTCCCACCAGGTC
>DAIDJG010000537.1 GCA_027451445.1 Singulisphaera sp. | reverse complement strand
ATGCCGGCCTTGGTGCTGGTGGCCCAGTACTTGCGCGTTCGCTCGGAGAATTCGTCACGCGTAAACGCCGAGAGGTCGCTGCTCCGGGCCAGTCGGCGGGCCACAGTGCGCGCGTCTTTCGGGTTTCGGCAGCGGGCGAGCAGATACATGGTGTGGTTCGGGTAATCGCGAAACACGGGCTGAAGCAGCGAGGCTGTCCGAAGTGAGCAGAAAACAAAGGGCGGCCCGACGCTCTTGAGTCCGCGCACGAGGCCGACGACCCGGACCCGGTGCCCGGCCACCTCCGCGGAGCCACCCACCCCCGCCACACCGAGCCGTTCCATTTCCGACTCATCGATCACGACCGCTCCGGGTTCCGTGAGCAGCGTCCGCATCCGGGGCGTGAGGTCACTCACCGCGCCGAGGGCTCCGTCATGCAGGCGCGAACCGATCACGCAGCAAACCTCCGACCCGCCCTCGGGCTTCCGCCAGTAGCTGAACCCATACTGGTAGCACTCGGTCTCGACCACTTCCTTCATGCTCGCCACACGTGCTCGCCACGATTCCGGGATCGGATAGCTGAGCTCCAGGCTGAGCACCCCGCGCGACGCGGCCCAAACCTCCGCGCGGCTATGGTCGATCGGTAGCGACAACACGGCCAGGGCACCCAGCAACAGGCCAACCTGTACGGTGATCAACAGGTCGCTGAACGCGACCGCCAGGATTGCCGGCAAGAAACGCCTGCGCTCGCGCCAGAGAATGATTAACGAATAGGGCATGGACGTCCGACGATCGACTCCAACCGCGAGCATTCCCGACCGCGGGGGATTGTACCACACCCGCCGGCCCTCGCGAGTTCATCGTAGTGGACGTCCGTCGCAGTCGGAGTCCGCAGGCTCTGGAGTGCGGTGGCAAGCCCACGCACTCCGAGGAGCCCGATCCGGATCGAACGACCGAAGATGAAACGGACCTGTTGCAATGAGACACCGGGTCTCAGTCCGCGACGTCCGAGCCTCGCTCGGCCATGTTCCGAGACATGAGCACGAACCCCGTGCGGCTATCAGAAGGGCGCCATCACACGATCTGCGGAGGAGGTCCCCAGTAGAGTTGCATTACAAAAGTCCCACGATCACGAACGCTCTTTGGCGTCACATCCAGGGCCATGAAGCCGGAGCCCGTCGAACCGCGGAACGTTCCGGACGCCCTCACGATCGTGAAATGAGAATAGGGTTCGCCGGGCGCGTCAATCGCCAGCGTGAGACGACCCTGCGCGTCGGCGAGAGTCACCAGCCCATGAGACTTCGATGGCGACGCGGCGGCTTGCGTCGACATGGTCAGCACAGTAGGCGACTCAATTCGCGCCTTCACGACGAACCGTTCTGGAGGAGGAAAATTACCCACGGTCATAGGATCGAACACGGCGACCTGACCGTGCCCGGAGAGAACGTAGGATTCCCCGATTCTGGGCACTTTCGTTGTAACGTACTTCCCGGTGGCCGTTCCGGCGACCGAAACCGACATTGTCGGCGGGGAAGGGGCGGCGGCCGACACACCGGATAATAACGCTAACGATTCGAGTTTTTCGACTTGCGGACGTAAGCGCTGAGGTCGTCGCATGGTCCGTGGCCTCTCGTGTGTGAGTCAATGCGTCCGTGCTCTTAATTCTTTCTTCGAAAACGCACATTCTCTGCCGACGCAGGAAGTCGACTGAGAGTACGCGCGATTGATTTTCTTCTCCGCCCGTCAAGGTGAGAAGTGTCCTGCGCGACGTTTAGCGTTTCGTGATCGCGGCGCGAAACTGGGGGCGGAAGCCGTTGAATTGGTACGTGAAGCGGGGCGAATGACCAGCCACATCTTCGGCAACCGGCACACTTTTACATTTCGTGCAACCGGAGATTGCCGGAAAAGCCAATCTAAACCGCCCTGTCCACTTTGGCTACCTCGTTTCCGACGGCCCGCGCTTTGCAGTAGGTATGCATTCAGGGGATCACGCCTGCACCTGGAAGGCGCGCGATGTCCCTTGATGGTTGGGTGTTGCTGAAGGACGGAGTCGCTTTGGCCGATGGAGGAAGAAACGAGTTGGGACACGAGGGTGCCTGATTCGGGCCGGGTCATCGGATGCTGCTTGCGCATCCCGTGTGACACGGCCACCCGGGTCCCCTCACTCTGACTGCGAATCGCCTGGAACTGCGGGACGGAACGAACGGATTGTTCCCGAGCCACGAATAGCAGTTCGTGGGGAATCGCACGGAGCAAGTTACGTATGTCGATTAGCCACGTTAACGGCCGGGCCCACTCCGAAGCGGGCTCCGGCGCTCGCGAACCGATCGCCGTGGTCGGCATCGGCTGTCGCTTTCCCGGACACGCGAATGACCCGGTGAGCTTCTGGAACCTTCTCGAAAACGGCATCGACGCCGTGACCGAGATCCCCCCCGAGCGCTGGAGCTTGCAGGCGTTTTTTGATGCTGACACGACCCGGCCGGGCAAGTCGTACTCGCGCTGGGGCGGCTTCGTCGAGGGGATTGACCGGTTCGATCCGCATGCGTTTGGCATTTCGCCGCGCGAGGCGGCGCGGATGGATCCGCAGCAGCGCATGCTGCTGGAAGTGGCCTGGGAGGGCCTGGAGGACGGCGGACTGCCGCTGGACCGGCTCTCGGGGAGCAAGACGTCGGTGTTCGTCGGGATCTCCAGCTTCGACTACTCGGTGCTGGAGACCAGTTTCCGTGACCGGGCCGGCATCGACGTCTATTCGAACACCGGCGGTTCGATGAGCATCGCCGCGAACCGCATCTCGTATTGCTTCAACCTCCGAGGCCCGAGTGCAGCGGTCGACACCGCGTGCTCGTCGGCCCTGGTGGCGGTGCACCTGGCGTGCGAGAGCATCTGGCGGGACGGCTGCACCCTGGCACTCGCGGGCGGGGTCAATGCCCTGCTCCTGCCCGACTGGTACGTCGGCTTCTGTCGCATGGGCATGCTGTCGCCCGAAGGACGCTGCCGGGCGTTCGATGCGCGTGCGAGCGGTTTCGTCCGGAGCGAAGGCGCCGGGATGGTCGTGCTGAAGCCGGTGTCGCAGGCGCTCGCCGATGGTGACCGGATCTACGCGGTCATCCGAGGGACCGCCGTGAACCAGGACGGTCGCACGCCGGGCATGACGATGCCGAGCGAGGACGCCCAGGCGGCCTTGATCCGCGAGGCGTGCCAGCGCGCCGGTGTTGCGCCTGCACAGGTCCAGTACGTCGAGGCGCACGGTACCGGAACCCAGGTCGGCGATCCGATCGAAGCCCGTGCTTTGGGCCGGGCGCTTTCCGAAAAGCGACGAGTCGGGCGGCCCTGCCTGGTTGGGTCCGTAAAGACGAACATTGGCCATCTTGAAGCGGGCGCAGGGATCGCAGGGCTGATCAAGACGGTCCTCGCGCTCCACCACCATTGCATTCCGGGCAATCTGCACTTCGACAGCCCGAACCCCGCCATCGACTTCGATGCCCTGCGCCTGCGGGTGCCGACCTGCACCGAGCCCTGGCCATCGGGTCAAGGTCCCGCCACGGCGGGGGTGAACGCCTTCGGGTTTGGCGGCACGAACGCCCATGTCGTGCTTCAGGACGCCCCTCGTGCTCTCAACGGGTTCAAGCATGGAAAACCCCAGGACGACCCGTCTCGGCCGTTCCTCGTTCCGCTGTCCGCACGAGGATCCGAGACCCTGCGCGCTGCGGCCAGCACGCTTTCGGCGTTCGTTGCGCAACGGACGCCCGGAGCCTCGCTGGAAGAAATCGCTTCGAACGCAGCCTTGCGCCGCTCGCACCTCGAGGATCGCCTGGCGATTGTCGCGACCACGGCGGGCGAGCTGGTCGAGGCACTGCGTGCGTTTGACGATGGGCGAACGCTCCCCGGCGTCGTCGAGGGACGTGCCACCGAGGGTCATGTGCCCCGCGTTTCCTTCGTGTGTTCGGGCCAGGGGCCGCAATGGTGGGGGATGGGCCGGGAGTTGCTCCGCACCGAGCCGGTCTTCCGTACGGCCGTGGCGCGTTGCGATGCGATCGTGCGCCGGCTCGGCTCGTGGACGCTGCTTGACGAGCTCACGGCGGATGAGTCGGCCTCGCGCATGGACGTCACGGCGATCGCGCAGCCCTGTCTCTTCGCGATCCAGGTCGGACTGGCGGCGCTCTGGGATTCGTGGGGCGTGCGACCCGAGGCCCTGGTCGGTCACAGCGTGGGCGAGGTGGCCGCGGCGTACCTCGCCGGCGTGTTCAGCCTGGAAGATGCGGTACGGATTATCTACCACCGCGGCCGCTGCATGGAAAAGGCCCCCGCGCGCGGCCGGATGCTGGCCGCAGCCATCACGCCGGACGAGGCGCGGAGCTTGATCGCCGAGTACGGCGACCGCGTTGCCCTTGCCGCCGTGAACAGCCCGGGCTCCGTCACCCTTTCGGGCGAGGCCGGTCCGCTGGAAGCCTGCGCGCAGCAGCTCGAATCTCGGGGCGTGTTTCAACGGTTCCTGAAGGTCCAGTACGCATTCCATAGCGCCCAGATGGACCCGATTTGTGACGAACTGCTCGGCTCCCTGGAGGGCATCAAGCCGCAAACCGCGGCGTTGCCGCTGTTCTCCACCGTCTTCGGCCGGCGCGTCGAAGGGCCGGAGCTCGGCCCCGACTACTGGTGGCAAAACGTCCGCCGGTCCGTCCGCTTCGCTGACGGCGTGGACGGACTGATCGCCTCTGAGACCGACATTGCGGTCGAGCTCAGCCCGCACCCTGTGCTCGCCTCCTCGGTCTCCGAGTGTTTCGCACAGCGCGGGAGGGCAGTCACCGTTCTTCCTTCCTTACGCCGTCAGGAACCGGAACGGACCACGATGCTGCGCTCGCTCGGCGCTCTGCACGTCCGAGGTTACACCGTCGACTGGAAGGGGCTGTATCCGGGACGTTCGCACTTCGTGCGCTTGCCGCTCTATCCGTGGCAGCGCGTGCGCTGCTGGTACGAGTCGGACGAGTCGCGCGTTTCGCGCAGCACGCCGCCGTCGCACCCCCTGCTCGGCGTCAACCGTGGTGCGCCTCGTCCCGAGTGGGAAGCGCGGCTCGACCTGCGCCAGTTGCCCTACCTCGCCGACCACCGCGTGCGACACTCCGTCATCCTCCCGGCGACCGCCTATTTGGAGCTGGCCTTCAGCGCCGCTCGCGAGACTTCGGGCACTGAGGGCTGCGAGCTGCGCGACGTCACTCTCGCCAACCCTTGCTTCCTCACGCCCGAAGCACCCTTGTGGCTTCAGAGCGCCTTCGACCCGGAGACGTCGACGTTCCACGTCGCCACGCGCCCGATTCAGGACTCACGGGAGTGGACACCACACCTCACCGCGGTCTTGCGTCCGAAACCCGCCGAGCCCGAGTCGCTATCCTCCGCGCTTGATGCGATCCGCCGCCGCTGTCCGCGCGCGTTCTCACACGAGCGGTGCTACAGCTACCTCCAGCGGATCGGCCTCGACTACGGTCCGCTGTTTCAGGGCATCGAGCACGTTTACCAGGGCGACCGCGAGTCGCTCGGTTCGATCCGCCTCCCTGAAGCACTCGCCGCTGAGGACGGGTCTTACCTGTTCCACCCCGCGTTGCTCGACGCCTGCCTCCAGGTCGTGATCCCGGCCGACGCCGACTTCGACCAGCGCGACGGCGGCCTGTATCTCCCCTGGGCGATCGACCAGGTTCAGCTCTTCCGCCGCCCCGGCCAGCGCGTTTGGGTCCACGCCCGTCTGCTGGAGAAGACGCCGCGTCGGTCTTTGGCGGAGGTTGACATCTACGACGAGCACGAGCGCCTCGCCGTGCGCATCCGCGGCCTGCGCAGCCAGCGCGTCATGAGGGGTCGCGAAGACTCGCTCGACGACATGCTCTTCGCCTACCAGTGGCAGCCCCAGCCTTTGCCCGAAGCGATATCTTCCTCTCAGGCCGGCTCCTGGTTGATTTTCGCAGATCAGGGCGGACTTGGAGCGCAGCTCGCGGAACGGCTCCAGGCACGCGGTGACACCTGTGTCCTCGCCTCGGTTGGGTCTGAGTTCCACGACGACCACGGCCGTTTTACTGTGAACCCAGCCCAGCCTGACGACATGAATCGACTCGTCCACGCCCTGACGGCGCCGGGCAGTCGCCCATGCCGGGGTGTCGTCCATCTATGGAACCTAGACGCTCCGACTGCCGCCGATTTGTCCGACCCCTCGCGAGCCGGCGTCCCGCCTGTCCGCGCGATGGTGTCTGCACAACCGCAGCGACACCCCGCACCCCTCACCCCGCCGCTGTGCGGCGACCCTCTCCCGCAAGGGCTGGCGACCCGACACTTTTTTCCTGGTAGAACTCCTTGCAAGGTTTGCACTTATGATCCAACAGGCGGCGATCGCTCGAACAAGGCTGTTTTTCAGCCACCGTCGCCATGTTCGTTCTCGTCGGCTGGCCAGCCGATG
>DAIDJG010000536.1 GCA_027451445.1 Singulisphaera sp. | reverse complement strand
ACTCTCCGGGCCACGGTTAGGTTGCCAAAGAAGATTCGCAATGCCCCACGCGCGGTACCCCATCAGTCACCTCCTGCGCATCGACCGATCAGCGACCGGGTGGACAGACTACGCCCGGCGCACGACTCTCCGTGTATTCTTAATGAATCGGTCGCACCAGATCTGACGCTTGAGTCAAACTTTCGAAAAGCAACGGCGGACCGAGATGAGTCGGTCCGCCGTCCCAGGAAACCATCGTTGCCACGCGCAAGCGCCTGGCTCAGCGCGCCTCGATCAGGGCTTCTGCTTGCGAAGCGTGAAGTTGGTCATCACCATCCCGTCCTCTTCCGAGACGCTATAGCCACCGCCCGAAGAGAGGTACTTCGCGAAGACCGAAAACTCCGGCAGTTTGTCCTTATTGATCACTTCGCCGAAGTTGCCGACGTTCGGTCCACCGCCCGCCTGGGCGGCCCCTTTCATGGCCTTCTCGAACTGCCCGCTCTTGATCATGTCGTAGGAGACGCGGGCCGATTCTTCGGGTTTCACGTAGGAGAGGGAGCTGACCTTTTCCGGCATTTCCTTGAGCGCGGACTGGAACGCTGAACTGTCCGCCAAGCCGGCGCCGCCGCCACGCAGAATTTGCTCCAGGAGCGAAGCGTCGCTCGAGGCAAACAGCGTGTTCTTGGCGATCGTGACGCTGATGGGGCCTTTGAACTTCGCCTGCTCACCGTTCGGATTGGGCAGGTCGGGAAGCTCGAAGTCAAAGATCTTGTTCCCCTGGAACTCGCGTTCCTTGGGCTTGTTGCCCATCAACTCGCGGACCTTCTCAAACGATTTCTCAAACTTCTTGGTGTCCTCGAGGGCGATCGCAATGAGTGTGCGCTGACTGTCTTCCTTGATGGGCTTCTTGTAGTCGCTAATGATCGTGATTCGGTCGCCGATCGGCCCGAAGAGGTCCTTCTGGAAGTTGAGCGGTTCACCCCCATTGGGGCCGATCAACTGCTGTTCGAGCACGTTCAGGATCCCGGGCTGGAACATATTCGCCAGATCGTTGATCGCGATGAAGGCGTTATCGAGATCCCAACTGATCGTCTGGTAGGCCGCGACGTTGGCGGGCACCCAGGGCTCGGGCTTGAGGCTGACCTTGGGCATCGAGAACACTTTCAGGAGCCCCTGAACCGGCGGGGGAGCGTAGAACACCGTCTTGCTCAGGCTGTCGTAATTCCCCGTGCTGAGGCTGAAGCTCCCGCCGACCGCCTTCAGCCCGTTGATGCCGACGACCTGCATGATGGCCTCAACCTGCTGGGCCTGAGCGGCATTTCCGCGAGCCCCACCGTTTTGGGCCATCAGCTTGAAGACCTTGTTCGCGTCGATGTACCAGATGACCTGGCTGTCCGTGCCGCACTTCTTCAAGGTCTTGGCGTACGTCTCGGTCGAGGCCAAAGAATCGTTCCGCCCGTCGGCATTGACGAGCACGTCTTTCACCGCATCAAGGTCCGTGCCGATCGTGAAGTTCGGACCGCTCTGCGCCCAGACAAGCGGTGGCTGCGGCTTATCCTTGTCGTCATCCTTCTTGGGGGGATGAATGACATGAATCGTAACGCCCTTGGACTTGAGCTCCTCGATCCGAGCCCCGGCGTCTTCGGCTTGCTTGGTCGCCTTGGAGAGCACGTCCGCCGCGGTGCCCGCGTTCTTGCCGCAATCGATAGAGAGAAGCAGAGACATCGGCGTCTTGGGGTCATCGTTCGGCACGACACCCATGGCGGCGGTCCCTTGCGGCAGCTCGACGAGTTGCGCAAGGGTAATGCCGATCTTCTCTTTGAGGGACTTGTTCCCCTCATCGAGCTTCTGGGCCATGTCTTGCTTCCATTCCTTCAGCCCCGGATCGTTCCAAAGCTGCCCGAACTGGCTCTGACGGAATGAATCGCGAAGCGCGCTGGCGCTATTCACCTTGACGAAGAGAAAGGTCGAGTCTGGAAATACCTTCTCCGGAGGGGCCGCGGCCCGACTCGTGGATGCACACAGGGACATCCCCGCCAGGCCCATGCAGACGGACAGAGCGAGGCGAAGAGCCGCTCGCGTGGCGATACTCATCGAAGAACACTCCATTTCCACTCATACCCCCCCGGCTCACCGGCAGAGGGACCTTTCTACACACCCCACGACTCGACTCCTGCCGAGACGGAGACGCTACGGCAGGCCAGGACGATTCTCTGGCCCGCCGCCGGCGGTGACCGACGCGTTTTTTGGTGACACGACTGATTTTCAAGGTTTCGGAGAGCCATTCGTCTGGCTCGCCGTTTCCTTGTCTGGCTTCGACCCCGGGTTGGCGGACCGGGCTCCCGGCGGCAAACCCGGCCGGATGCGCCGGGGTGGATCGAGATAGCGATAGCCCGTATTCGGGTTTTCCTTGTCAAACGAGAAGGCTTCCCGGTTGCGTAAGAAGTCCTTTACATAATTCACGGGAATCGCGAAACCCAGACTCTCCGCAATGTCCTTTCGCGCGCCCCGGCTCGTAACGCCAATCACTTCCCCACGCAGATTGAACAGGGGACCTCCCGAGTTCCCGGGATTGATCGCTGCGTCCGTCTGCAAGTAAATCTGGCCTTCCAGATTCCGGTTCCGGTTGCTCACAATCCCTTGCGACACACTGCGCTCCAGCCCGAGCGGATTGCCAACCGCGAACACACCCTCGCCCGCGTTCACGTCATCGAGGGTACCCAGCACCACATGACTCGGTTTCAAGTCCTTCGGCAGCGGCAGCTTCAGCAGCGCCAGGTCAAAAAACGGATTCAGCGCCAGGATCTCCACATCCTCAATCCGCCGCCGCGCCAGGCCCCCCGGCACGTTCTGATAGAGAATGGCCGAAATCCGCGTTTCACCCTGGATCACGTGATCATTTGTTATCGCATACCCGTCGTTGTTGATGAGGAACCCCGACCCTTTCCCGGAAGGGGTTTCGATCGAGATGACGGCTTCACCGTACTTCTGAACAAGTTCCTTCACGGGCGCGGGCTTCAGCGAACCCGTGATGAAGAATCCGGACGGGTCGGATTCCACCGCGTGGGACGGTGCCGTCGTTCCGGATCCGGCGGTACCCGGCTTCCCGCGACGGACGATTTGATCGCGAGGAATGCGTAAGAGGTCGAAGCCCAGGTCGACGTAGATGGCACCGGATTTCTCGGTAACCACGTCCCCCGTGACTTGCTGCCCGTCCTTCAAGTCGATGACTTCCACAGCCGCGCCGGCGGGCAAGGCCGTGAGCATCGACAGACCCAAAGCCGCCGCCGTGACCGTTCTCCGCCAATGCATTGGCAAATGTCCCTTCCCTCAATCGATAGGCGCGGCCTCGTCGTAACGACTTTTCCGAGGATTTTCATTGTAAGGATTCGCCCTTAAGTTGCAACCCTAGCATCCCTAACGTTCGACACGCGCGCGAGCGCCCAACCTGAGACTATTCGCCAGGTTGCGGCTCAGGTTCTTGCCACAAAACACCGACTCTTCCCATTCTCCCTGAATTCCCAGATCATGCGGTTCCACTTGACGGGTCTCCGGGGAATGGGATACTCTCACTACAACCGCTGGGATCCGCCCTCTCGACTTGATTCGCTCCAGTCTCATTCCAATCGCTGCTGGGGAGCGTAACTCGTGCTCAACCAACCGTCTCGGATGGTCGTACTGATTCTTACGTGGACGCTTGTTGGCGCGTTGTGGGCCAACGCGCAAGAAGCCCCAGCGCCCGCGCAGGCCAAAGGCGAGAAACCGGAGGCCGATACGCCCCCGGCGCAGCCCGAAGACGCCGAGAAGGGTGGAAAGCTCCCGGGCCCCCCCCCGATCCCGAAAGTCAACCTCGTACCGACGCTCAACACGGTCCCCTCAGCGCACGGCAAAAGCGTCTTCAACGTTCAAATGGTTGACGCCTCGCTCCTGCCCCGAGACAAGGAAGGAATCTGGGTGCTCGACTTCTCGTTCAAGCCCATGCGGCTCCGAACGGTTGAGATCGACGGCAGCCGGAAAATCGTCCATTACCTGTACTACCGCGTGGTGAACCGGACGGGGAAACCGCGCATGTTTGTCCCTCAGTTCACCCTGGTGACCGACACGGGCCAGCGTCGCGAAGAGGCGGTTCTGCCTCAGGCGGTGAAGCTCATCCAGTCGCGCGAGGATCGGTCGATCCCGCTCGTCGGCGCTGTGAACGCGATCGGTATTATCCCCCCCAGTACAAAGCAGGGTGTGGACGACGCGGTGTACGGAGTTGCCGTGTGGGAAGGCGTCGACCCGAAGGCGGATGCCTACCACGTCTACGTTCGCGGACTGTCCGACGGATTTCAGGAAGTCACGGCACCTGATGGCAAGGTGGTTCCGCGCTACAAGACGCTCCGCATCGACTTCATCCGGCGCGGCGATGAGCGGAACCTGAACGAGAAAGAGATCCGGCTCAACGAGCCCCCTTACGAGTGGATCTACTGGTAAGGAGGGAAGTGCTCCTGCCGTGAGCCCGGTCGACGAGTGAAGCGGCCTCACTCCATTCAAGTCGATTGACGACGACCCGTCCCCTTGATCACGAACCAACTCTGGAACGAATTGCGCTGAACGTTGCCGGCGAGGTCGACCAGGCCGTTGACCTCGACCACGTACTTGCCGTCGCCGATCGGAAAGTTGGGCGAGATCACGATGGTTCCCGGCCCAAGACTGTAGGCGACGCTGATCGGCAGCGGATTGCCGGCGTGGTTCCCGACCCACGGGAGAAGCTGGACCGTGTTCGTGTTGACCGACCACGGTTGTTCGCCCGCGTACTTCCTCAAGAACACAAGAATCGCTGGCGGAACACCCTGGATCGTTTGCCCGAGCGCTGGGTAAGAGCCAAATAAGTCGCCGTTGAGCGGCGGTGCCGTCGCGCTGTAGAATTTGTAGTGAAAGTACTGCGGGCCTGCCATTGATTGGCCCAACAGATCCTTCACGCCATTGACGGCGATCAGGTACGAACCCTCTTCTAACCCGGCAGTCGGAATGATCGTCGCTTTGTGAAGGTTCGAATACGTCACCGAGATGGGCAGTGGATTGCTCCACCCCCCAAGACTCGGCACCCAGCGTACGAGTTGCACGGTGCTCGTGTTTACAGTCGTCGGGTCCGCCGCTTCATTGAAGTAAACAGAGGCGATCGGGGTCGTTTCCGTCGTCGAGCCGTCCACGGGATACGACCCGGCAACCGCGATCGTTGCCCCAGGGAGGATATCCGGTCCAGGCGGAACCTGCGTCTGGGCAATGGTAAAGTTTTGCGTGTACGGCGTGGTCAACACGTCTCCCGCCGCGTCGCGCACGCCCTGCTCGAGAAACTGATACGTTCCTGCCGAGAGCCCCACCTGGATTGCAAGCTCAATCGACGGAATGTTCGGGTCATAAACCACGGTCACGGGCACGGACGCTCCGAGCGAACCGTCGGCATTCAAGGCGTGAACCTGAACCGTGCTGTTATTCACCGACGATGGGTCGAGCGCACGCGACTGATCGGCGACGACCACGCCCGTTTCGCCGTTGTTCGAAGGAAAGACCGTGACGGGGTTCTGGGAGCCCCAGGGATCAGCCACGGTGTAGGTCTCGAACACCGCGCGCGCCAGAGTCCCACCGCCCACGCCGCGCACACCTGGGTAGATTCCGACCTTATACAGCCCATTGGGCTGATTGACGAGCGGAACGATTTCGATCGAGTTGTTCCCGGGATTGACCAAGCTCGTTGTCGGAAGCACCTGCCAACTGCCGTTCGCGTTTTGGTGCGAGAGTTGAACGTCTCCGCTATTGAGCGTCGTCCCTTTTGGCAACTGATTGAAGTAGACGGTGAACGCGGCAACGGCTTTGTCCAGCGTCTGTCCGCTATGCGGATAGCTTCCCTTGACTTGAAGCGATCCCCCAGAGTGCCGAGCGGCCCTCGACGCGGTAGGCGAGATCGGCGTGTGCGGAAGATTCCGTGCCGCATCATGCCATCGCGGCACGTGATCAATCAGCGCGTCCGTCCCACTTGCAACGCTCAAAAGCGATCGGACCTCAAGCGGCTCGACCCCGCAGAAAACAGCCCGATTCCTGAGCTTTCTGGCAAGCCGACCCACTCTCGACAAGCGAGAACGAAGCAGAAACCGCATGGTGACCATCCAGTGATACAATCGCGACGTGAGAGCGCCGGCTGCGTCGGGGGGAGCGATTCCCTCCGCAAGAACACAAGTAAAGTGTAACGCAGTTTACCGCAAACGCCAATCGTCTTGTCGACTCAAATGAACTTATGGGTTATTGATGTAAGGCGCCGGGTCGGCTCGACCGAGTCGTGCAAAGGCGGCGAGCCGCAGGGTACAGGCGTCGCAACGGCCGCAGGCTCGCCCATCCGGGGAAGGATCGTAGCAGCTATGGGTCAGTCCAAGGTCGACTCCGAGCTCAACGGCACGGAGAATAATCTGCTCCTTCGTAAGCGTCAGCAGAGGCGCATGGATGCGGAATCGTCCTGCCCCTTCGACACCGGCGCGCGTCGCCAGGTTGGCGAGCGACTCAAAAGCGTGCAGGTATTCGGGCCGGCAGTCGGGATAGCCGGAATAGTCGAGGCAGTTGACGCCGAGAAACAGGTCAAACGCCCCGAGCGTCTCCGCCCATCCAAGCGCGAGTGACAGGAACACGGTATTGCGTGCTGGGACGTACGTGATCGGAATGCCGTGAGCCAGGGTTTCGAGCGGCCGATCCTTGGGAACCTCGATGTCGGCCGTGAGAGCACTGCCGCCGAACGCCCGCAAATCGATCGAGAATTCGACGTGCTTCGCGACGCCGAGCGCCTGCGCCACACGTCGTGCGGCATCGCGTTCGACCGCGTGCCGTTGCCCGTAGAGGATCGTCAGCGCGTAAGGTTCGAATCCCGCCACCCTCGCTTCGGCCAACGTCGTGGTCGAATCGAGTCCTCCGCTGAGGAGGACAACCGCTTTCTTGGCCATCGTCGCGCTCTGTGCTGGTTACAGGCTTGTCCGTTCCGTCGTTTCTCTCATCGTGTCAATTGAGCGCGCCCGATTCAAGGTCGCACTCTGAGAGCACTCAACCGGGCTTGTCGGGGGAAACGAAAGCGCGGTATAGTTTTTGGTTTGGGCGGTCAACGCTGATCAGTTTGGGGAGTTCCCCCTGCGTGACCGCAAGCGAGAGACGGTACGAATCCGAGGGCGTTTGAGCGATGGCTCATAAAAAGGGTCAGGGATCCAGCCGGAACGGTCGCGACTCCAATCCTCAGATGCTGGGGATCAAGCTGTTCGGCGGCCAGTTCGCCCGTGCGGGCAGCATCATCTGCCGGCAGAAGGGGACCAAGTGGCACCCCGGCAAGAACGTCGGCGTCGGGCGCGACTGGACCATTTATTCACTCGTGGACGGTACCGTGCGGTTCGACCAGAACGGGCGCCGGATCAACATCGATCCGCTGCCGGCCGCGACCCAGAACTGAGCCGCGAGCCCCGGTCCAGTCTCGTTCGCCTGGAAAAAAGGCTCCTGTCGAGTCGTTGCCTGACTTGGCGGGAGCCTTGTCATCTTACTCCCCCCGCGATTCTCCGCGGTGTGCGTCGAGGTTTGTTATGTTCGTGGATCGGGTGACGATATACGTCCGAGGGGGGGATGGCGGCAACGGCTGCCTGAGCTTCCGCCGCGAGAAGTACGCGCCTCGCGGGGGCCCGAACGGCGGCGACGGCGGGGCAGGAGGGAGCGTCATCATCAGGGCCGTCGACGGCGTGACGAACCTTGCGCACCTTTCCTATCAGCGCCACTGGAAGGCCGATCGTGGCGAGCACGGCCAGGGCTCCGACTGCACGGGCCGAAACGCGAATGACATGATCATCGACGTGCCGGCTGGAACGATCGTGCGCGACCGCGACCGCGGCCATGTCCTGCGTGATCTCAAGCGATCGGGCGACTCGGTCGTGGTTGGTCGCGGGGGCCGCGGGGGACACGGCAATGCGCACTACAAGTCGAGTACTAATCGGGCACCCAGACAATTTGAACACGGGCACCCAGGCGAGGAACGCTGGATCCATTTGGAGCTCAAGGTCATCGCCGACGTGGGGCTGATCGGATTACCGAACGCGGGCAAGTCGACGCTATTGTCGCGAGTCTCTCGTGCCCATCCCGAAATCGCCGACTATCCGTTCACGACCAAATATCCGAACCTCGGAATGGTTCAGGCTGGTGACGATCGGGGCTTTGTTGTCGCCGATATCCCCGGCTTGATCGAAGGCGCGCATGCGGGCCACGGGCTCGGTCATGAATTCCTGCGCCATGTTGAGCGGACGAGGCTGCTCGTTCATCTGGTCGATGCCGTTCCGTCCGATGGGTCCGATCCGGTCGTTAACTACCGCACGATCCGCAGCGAGGTCGCGCATTACAGCACCACGCTGGCGCAACGGCCCGAGCTAGTGGTCGTCACCAAGATGGACCTAACGGGGGCGACCGAAGCGCGTCGGCGGATCGCCGAGGCGCTGGGCTTTGAGCCGCTCGCCATCTCGGCGGTGACCGGCGCCGGAGTTCCCAGCTTGATCCACGCCTTGGCCGATCGATTGGCCGAGTTGCCCGATGCGCCCCCGGCGGAGGCGCCGACTCCCGCTCCGCTGGCGCTCGAAGTCGAGCAGACTCACACGCCTTAGCAACGGGAAGACGCCCCTTGCCAACGATCGTTGCGGACCTCGGGAATTCGCGTCTCAAGTGGGGCCGGATCGGGCCCGACGGAAGCCTACTCGACGTGGCCTCCCTCCCGCTCGACGACCAGGACGGCTGGCTTGCGCTTTGGAACGGTTGGAACCTCGATTCGGCAACCGCGTGGTGGATTTCGAGTGTGAATCCACCCCTCGCCGAGCGGTTACACAACTTCCTCGGCGAGCGAGGAGTCCATCAAGTCCACTGGATGCGATCGGCGGCCGATGTGCCATTGCACCACGAGTTGGAGCAAGCCTCAACGGCAGGGGCGGACCGCGCCTTGGCAGTGCTGGGTGCGCTCGATCTGCGAGAGGCCTGCCAATCCTGCCTTGTGGTCTTGTGCGGGACAGCGATTACGGTGGAGCGCATCAACGTCGAAGGCGTCTGGCAAGGAGGTGCAATTACGCTCGGCCTGGGAATGACGGCTCGGGCGCTCCATGTCTTGACGGCGCAGCTCCCACTCGTCCATCCAGGTCCTGAGCCTCCCGCGTGGGGCCGCTCGACCAGGCCGGCGCTCGAGGCGGGTGTTTATTGGGGCGTGGTGGGGGCCATCCGCGAACTTCTGGGTAAACAAGCAACCGGATTCGACTCTGAGCCCCGGATCCTCTGGACCGGCGGCGATGCACCTCGGCTCGCGCCTGCAGTCGCCGGAGCCAAGGCAGAAATCGTCCCTGATCTGGTCCTACGCGGGCTCGCGCGGTTAGCGGCTCGACCCTTGCCGCCCGAGGTCTGAATGACGGATCACGACGAAACCGCTGAACGCACGACGGTGACCATCGTCACGCCCGAAGGCCGAGGTGCGGTGAGTGTCTTGCGAGTCCGTGGACCAAGGGCCATCGAAATCACGAGCCAAGGGTTTCGACCCCTCCACGGAAGTCCCCTCTCTCAGTCACCATTGCGGCGGCTTCGCCTCGGGCGGATCGGCGCCGGCATGGGTGATGAAGTTGTGGCGGTGGTGCTCGCGTCGGGCCCTCCAGAGGTCGAGATCCAGTGCCACGGAGGGCCGGGGGCCGTTGCGCTGGTCGCAGACGCCCTTCAGGCCCTCGGCGCAGAACGCGTCTCTGTCGGTGACCAAACCGAAGGCGACTCCCGGTCTCCCATCGTGCAAGCGGCCGACATCGAACTGGCGGGCGCCCCGACGCTTCGAACCGCGGAGATTCTTCTCGAACAGGCCGACGGCGCGCTCGATCGCGAACTCCAGACGATCCTCGACCGACTGGATCGCGCTCCCAATGAAGCGGCGGAAGCCCTGGAAACGCTACTGGAGCGATTGGCTCTCGGCACGCGTTTGGTTTCTGGCTGGAGCGTGGTGCTCGCGGGCCGGCCAAACGTTGGGAAGAGTCGGCTCTTGAACGCTTTAGCGGGTTTTGAGCGTGCCATTGTCGCCCCGACGCCAGGCACAACGCGCGACGCGCTCGGGGTACGCACGGCCGTTGATGGTTGGCCCGTCGAGCTCTTTGACACGGCGGGCTTGCGGCCGTCGGACGAATTGATCGAGGCTCAAGGTATCGCCCGGGCTCGGGCTCTTCAGGGCAAAGCCGACCTGGTGGTGCTCGTGCTTGACCGGTCCGAAGGGCAAACCACGAGCGACCGTCACCTTATGGACGCCATGCCACAAGCGCTGTGGGTTGCCAACAAGGTCGATCTGCCCGCGGCATGGCTCGCCGCGCCGGACCGTTATCTGAATGTCTCGGCGAAGGAAGGGTCGGGAGTCGCGCAGCTTGCGCACGAAATCGCGCGGCGACTTGTTCCGTCCCCGCCCGCTCCCGGTTTGGGAGTGCCGTTTCGAGAAGAGCATCGCCGTATTCTGCGAGATTCCCGCGACGCACTACTCCGAGGTCAATTCGCGCGGGCACGCGCCACCCTGGAAGAATTGACCTCCGCGGCCGGAAGCCCGGATCGTAACAGGCGGTAATCGCCGTTGTTGTTCCGAGTCGCCTCAAGAACCCGGAGGCGCGGCCGGGACGCGAGGCAGGTCGGCGCCCGAGGTCCGAACCGGGCTATCCGACGAGAGCTTCATATCGTCCCGATTCAGCGACCAGGCGGAGCGTTCCGGGTCCCAGCCGTGCAGAAACTTGAGGTCGCCGTGGATGGGATCGACTTCATTGGGACCGACCGCGTTGGTCCACGACGGCCGGTCGTAGGTGTTCGGAACCGAGCCGATCTGGGCCGATTGATCGCGCCGGTAGACACTGATCTGATGATAAGCGACGTGGTAACCTTTCCAGTTGATCCGATTGCGCAGCTCGACGAGCGGGTCCTGACCGTCGACCCGCAGCAGCGGCTCGCTGTCTGGGGGCATCGCGACGATCAGGTCCCGTGCAGAGACATTCGCGATCGGCAACTCGGGTTCACCGCCGTCGCTGTCAAGAAAAACGAGTCCCCCGGTGGTCATGACGGTAACCTGGCGGAGCTCGATCTCCAACTTGGGCGGATCGCCACCCTCCACCCGAGGCGCTCCGTGTGCATGAAGCACGCTACCACCGGTTGCGACGAGCGCGTTATTCAGGTCGACCTCGACACCGAGGCCCGAAGCCACATCGATGAGGTCGCCACCGGCCCTGAGTAAACAGTCGGTGAAGCGCAGGCGTGCCACGCGTTTCGACTTGGCCTCGAGGTCACCAGACCGGACGAGGAAGGCTGGCGAATCGGCCGATTCGCCTTCCATCGTCACCGTGCAATTCGTCAGGCTCAGCTCCGCACCATACCCCAGACTGAATGCAGCCCACCGCCCTTCCCGGGGCTCGCTCGGCCGAGGCACGATGATGTCAAACCCCTCGATTTGGAGCGTGCCGGACGGCAGCTCGAACCCTCCATCGCCGTTGGCAGTCTTGACCGAAGCAGCGGCCGAGGGACGCAGGCGCAGGATCGGGCGCTTATTGCCCGGCTCGGCCCGGATGATCCAGTGCACCTCGCCGTCAATCGCGGTCTGGTTGAGTTCAAGGTCCGCCTCGGCAGCAACCCGCATGACGGCGCCGCGCTCCTTCGCCTGATTCAGTGCTACTCTGAACTGCTCGGCCGTTTGGATCAGGCTCGCATCGGTGCGATCGCTATTTGCCGCGGAGGAAGCGGCTGTCGTTGGGGGCGTTGAATTGGGCTTGGCGCTCGCCGGAACGGTCTCAGCGCGCGCGGGTTCGGTTTCCGTAGCCGGAGTGGGAATCTCCTCCCGCTTCATTGGGGGCATCACCGGTACCTCCGGCATGCCACTGTTCGTGGCCGGGGCGGACGTCTCGGGCGCTGCGGGCATGGGCGCGGGAAGCGTTGAGCTCGGGGGATTCACCGAATCCGGCGGACGGGTCTCCTCGGTACGTGTAATCGCCGCGGGTCGTTCTCGAACTTTCTCGGAACTCACCGCGACGAGCCGGCTGGTCGGCAGCAGAGCCCCGAATGGACCTTGCCGCGCCCCCAGTTCCGCTCGATCGACGCGACTCGACGCGACCCGAAAGGCACGAGACGGGTTCGACGATTCCGACGCCAGGGCCAGCGATGGGTCAGGTTCTTCCCAGACCACGTCCTTGGCGAACGACGAGCCCGTCTCACGCACATTCGTGAGCGATTCGGCCCAGCGAGTCGAGTCGCGAACGGGCTCGAAGCGGCCTCGCGATTCGATCGGTTCGAGATAAACGCCAATCCGGCCGTAGAGGTTGGCCCGGCCCTTCCAGGCGATTCGTGACGGGTCATCCGCCGCAATGAGCGTCGCCTCATGGTCACGCCCGGCCGCGAGGATCGACGAATCGGTCTGGATGCGCGGTTCGACCCCTTCGAAGCGGCAAATCGGGCCGAGACCCGCAACAATACTGTCGTGGATCAAGCGCACCTCGATAAGCGAGGGGCCTGAGGCGTTCCGGTTCTCGAAGGCGAGGGCCGTTCCCGACGCCGCCAGAGTGCAGTCCCGCAGCTCGATGTCCGCGGGTCCGGATCCCAAAACGCCGAGTTGAGCCGACTCGATATGACAGGCTTCGAGCAAGACCGGCGGCGGCAGCTCTCCGGCGGGCCCGGCGGCTTTGGCACGCACATGAAGCGCGGTCGAACGAAGATGCGAGCCGCGCGAACCGGAGCAACGGAAGACGCACCGGCGAACCGTCAAATCCGTCCCGTCCGTGCGCAGCGCCGCCATTCCTTCCCGATCACCGGGGTCAAGCTCGAACGTGAGGCCTTCGAGGATGATTACGCCCCCATCGAAGTCGAGAATCGCCGTTGGCGACGTGCTCCCCGCGCCCGTATCGCGTGCCACACGAAGGACGGGCCGCACACCTGCGGCGGCCTTCAGCGTGAGGTCGCGATTGAGCAGACGCACCGTTCCCGTCCGGTCGAACGGCAGACCCAACTCGTACGGCCCGTTATCATTCAGCGTAATCACGGCGCGAGGAGGCGCCTTCGCGAGCACATCGAGGAGATTGTCGCCCGAGTCGGCCGCGATCTCCCGCGCCATGGCCGGATACGACGGCGCAGCGGCCTCCTTAATGCCGTCTTCCTTGGGAGTGATTGCGAGGCTCGTAATGCCTGTGGGTTTCGAACCGTCCGTCGCCGGTTGCCGAGGAGGCGCTGGGGTGAACGTTGAAGAGACCGACGTCGAGCCGGAATCCTGCCCCCACCAAAAGAGCGCCAGGAGCAAGAGGGCGAAGGCCAGGACCGGGAACCCCCAGACCAGGTGCCGCTCCCACGCCGGCGGCCGGCTCGCCGACATCCAGACGAGCCCCTCCGGACTCACGGAACGCAAACCGAGCGACCCGGCGATCAACAACAGGTCGCGCACGAGCTGCTCGGGCGTCTGGTAACGCCGCTCGCGCTCCTTGGCCATCAATTTCGAAAGCACGTTCGCCAGCTCGACCGGCACGTGCGGATTCAAGGCGCGCACACTGGGCGGCGTTTCTTCTTGATGCTGGATCAGTTTCTGAAGCACCGTCCCGTCCGGAAACGGCGGGCGCCCGGTTAGCATGTGAAAGAGCGTACACCCCAGCGAATAAAGATCACTGCGCACGTCGACGTCGCGGGGGTCGCGTGCCTGTTCCGGGCTGATGTAGTCGAAGGTGCCGAGGGTCATCCCGCTCTGGGTGAGCCCGTCGTCGCCTCCGCGCTCGAAGCGCCTGGCTAATCCCATGTCGACGAGCTTGGCCCGTCCTTGATGCGACACGATGATATTGGACGGCTTGATATCGCGATGGACGACCCCCCGCTCGGACGCATGCACAAGGGCGGACGCGATCTGAAGCGTGTAGTTGATGGCTTCGCTCACCGACAGCGGTCCGCCCTGTTCCACCCGCTGCCGGATCGTGGTCCCTTCGATATATTCGAATGCGATAAAATGGATGGGGCCGTCGTGCCCGATCGTAAAGACGCGTGCGATATTCTCGTGGTCGAGCCGCGCCGCAGCGCGACCTTCCTGGTAGAAGCGCTGGACGACTTCCGAGTCCTTCGATTGTTCCGGGGGCAGGATCTTGAGCGCGACGTGCCGGTCCAGCTTCGTATCCTGCGCCCTGAAGACCGCGCCCATCCCCCCCACGCCGATCGATTCCTCGAGAATGAACGAATCGATCTGATCACCGGGCATCGGCAGCGGGATCGGCGTTATGGATGAGCCGGCCTTGGGCCGCACCGACGAGCCGCCCGTCCGGACCGTGGGCGGATCGCGCCCCTCGACGCCTTTCGACGAATCGCCATCCGCGACCGAGGAGTGCCAGGCACCCGGCGCAGAAGAACGCTCGGAGGGTGAGGGGGAATCAGGTTCGGACATCAGGCTACAATCTCTACGGGCCGGGGGAAATCCCCAGAAGCTACATCCTTGCGGCACGCGAATGGCGCGGGGACGCGATGGGAAAGGTGCATGCAATCGCGTCGAACCTCTCCAAACTATAGTCATCCCATGACGCAGTGTCAATCGTTGCCACCGCGTCGATACGATCAGGATCACTCCGAAATCGGCTCATCGTGACAGGTCTTCGTGGGGTTTTCGAGTCGCGGTTGGATCCTTCAGTGCCCGCGCGGTTGGATTCGGCTTGTACCACTCTGCCGTCGCGAAATCGGCAGCGATCTCCCTTGACTCCGAATGGCGTGATCGACTGCCCCACTCTTGCGTCTGGTCCCGTTGGCAACGGATGCTGGCGCGCACCGGATTGCAGAGAAACTTTGGCACGGAGCATGCTCGAATCCTTGCCACGGAACTGACAGCCGTGTTCAGAGAGGAGCGCATTGCGCAGCGGTTTTCCGAATTCTCGGCAGAATCGTCGAAGCCCCGTGCGCACGGTCGTGTTTCTGGTCAAGCGTCGTTGAGAAGGACGCGATAGCTTTAGGGTAATGGGTGGCTCGGTCCGCCTGGATCCCGCATCAACTGGGAGGACGCATGCGACGGAACGATGTTGGGGCGATCTTGCTGGCCGTAGGGATGCTTCCATGCGTGCTGGGAGCGGCACCCGCAGCGCCGAGTTTCTTCGAGGTGGAGAAAACGATCCAGGAGATTCGCCAGGCCTGGGCTAAACCGGGCGCCACCGCGCAGCCCCATGCACCCGGGTGGAATGCGTTCTTCGACGCACTCCAGGCGGAACTCCGCACCTGGACGAACGCCCAGAACGAGCGCGACCAACTGGCCTCCCTCAACCGCATCTATAAGATGTCGGTTGCCCTCGAGGGGATCAACTGGGAACCCGCGGCTCGTGTGCGAGAGGGCCTGCGCGCCTGGCTGCGGCCCAGGGTGAAAGTTGCGTGGGCGGAGAGGCGGCTGATCGAGGCCGTCGAGGGGCTTCCCGAAACGTCAGACGGTGCCGCGAAGACCAATCGCGAGCGCTGGATCGACTATGTGAACACCGATCTCGGTGCCTCGCTCCGCAACTACGACCGTGCCGAGACGGTTGCGCAACGCCAGGAAGCTCTGCGCCGCGTTCACACCGCACTCAACGCACTTCATACCAACGTCAAGGCGAGCCCCTGGGTCCCCACCGTCGAACTGCGCAACGCGCTGGACGACCTGTTCAACTTGCCGAACCTCGACATCGCCGCCGACACACCGACGCTCGCACCATTCCTGGCCCATGATGTCGCAGTCACCGGCCCCGTAACTCACAAAGGCTACACGTCGCAGGTCACCGCCGGTCAGAAAACGGGTTTCGGCCTGCTGCCAAGTCGTGATGGCATCGCGTTTTACAACAGCCAGCTCATGACCAGCGTCACGCCCGTTTGGGATTTTAACAACCAGATGGCCAGCGACCCCCAGGGCAAGCGTGCGACCAAGCTCTATCATTTCGATGCGACGACCACGGACACGTCCGAACTGACAGTGACCGCGGTCCTCGGAAATCAGGGCCTGTCCCTCTACCAGAGCTACAAGCACAACACCAACGCCCTCATCTGCTCGGAGAAGACCGAAGGCCACGGCCTCGGTCGCGCCGTCGCGGCGCTGATCGGAATGAACCAGGCGAAGATCAATCAGAAGGTCTATGACGGAGCCATCGGCCGTATCCGCGAAGGCGTGATCACCGACTCGATCGAGGTGGGCGGCGAGAAGATGGCGGAGGAGCAAGCGAAAGTCAACCAGAAGATCCGGGAGTACATCCCCGGGAACCATACGCTGACCATCCGGAACCTGCTGATCGCCAGCTTGATGCTCAGCTCGCAGCCCCAGGAGGCGCTCATCGGCGGCTTCCTCCAGTGGAAGGGAGCCGAGGACCAGATGGGTGCCTACGCACCTCAACCCGCAAGCTTCCAGACACCCGATCCGGGTGTCTCAGCCGACCTCCACCTGACATCCATCATGACGAGCCTGGCGCGGGGTTATCTCCAGAGCCCCACCGCGCGAGACGTCCAGAATCTCATGGTAGTCACCCACAAGATCGCGCCCAATACGCCGCCGTCCAAAGGAATCGACGTCTCGCAAAACGTCGATTATCCCACCTTCCTGAAGGCGGTTGAGACATCACGCGCAGCGAAAGATCCGAAAGTGATCGCCGTGCGCGTCAAACGGCCCGGGCACTCGCCGGAATTCGCGGCGGATGCCAACGGTTATCTCGTCGCGCTCGTTCACGACTTCGTCCTCGAGGTCCCCGCGCCCGAACAGGCCACGCGCGGCGGTCTCTTTGGCGCCCCCGCACAGGTCTACCGATTCTCGGCCCCTCAGGCCGAGTTCGTGATTTCCTTCAAGGTCAGCCCACAGACCCAAAAGGAACCCGTTCGCCTTTCAGGACGCATCGAAAGCTTCGACCCGGGGCCGCAGGCCAAGGTCTACGCCGTGAATGAAGACGAGACCAAAGCCGAGCCCCTCACGGTGTTTACAACCACAGTCGCCCTCTCTGCGTTCCGTTCCAAGCTTCAAGGGCAGCCGATCGACATTCCCCTGAGCAACCTGAAGCTACAAGGATTTGCGATTAAGGCCGTGAGTCCGCTTGACCCCTCGGGTTGGATCCGGGCCCAGCTCGTCCGCACCTCGTCGAGCCCCGAGGCGGGTGTTCGCTAAGCGTTCACCGTTGCATATCCGCGCTCATCGAAGTCACACTGACACGCGTCTCGGGGACCTGCTAAACTGGGTCCCCGAGACGTTTTGTTTCAGGGACGGGCCTCCGCGGCTCGTGCTTTTTTGGGGGCTCTCGAGGATCCTTGCCCGTGCTGGCCATTTTCGATCACGATGGCGTTCTCGTCGATTCACTCCTTTTCCATCAGAATGCCTGGCAAATCCTGGGTGAACGCGAAGGGTTGCCCCTCACGCCCGAGTTCATCCATAAGACTTTCGGCATGACCAATCCGAGCATTTTTCGCCTCCTGCTTGGCGACTCCGTCGACCCTGCCGAGCTCCAGCGCTATTCGGACCTGAAGGAGCTGTGTTACCGCGAAATCGCGCGCGACAAGATCGAGCTGATGGCCGGGGTTCAGGCCTTGCTCGACGGCCTTACGGACGCTGGTGTGAAGCTCGCGATCGGTTCCAGCGGCGTCTTGCCCAACCTGGAGCTGACCGTCGAGACGTGTGGCCTCAACGGCCGGTTCGCCGCGATCGCCTCCCTTGAAGACATCCAGCGCGGGAAGCCGGATCCCCAGGTATTTCTTGTTGCCGCGTCCAAGGTGGGGATCCCGCCGGCAATTTCGGTCGTCTTCGAAGACGCTCCGGTCGGGATTCAAGCCGCGAAGGCCGCGGGCATGCGAGCCGTTGGCGTAACGACCACGCATCCCGCCGCATCACTGTGGGACGCTGGGGCCGACGAAGTGGTCGAATCGCTCAGTGGCTACGACGTCGCCAGGCTCGTCGACGTCCTGCGCTCAGCCGCCAACGGCTTGCCGCACTAAATTTCGATCGCGGCCCGTCAGGAAATCCGATCGCACGGAGAATCGCCCGGCGCATGACCCCTTTGCGGATCGTTCTGGTGATGATCGATCCCCCGATCCCCTTCGGGAACGCCGCAGCGCGCTGGTACTACGTGCTCCTGCGCGGACTGGTCGCGCGCGGACATCGGGTTACGGCGTTCGTCGCCTGCGGAAAGTCTGCCGAAATGGACGAGGCACGCGCGCTCTTTGCCGCCCCGGAATATGACGTTCGCCTCTTCCCGTTCCCGATCCGCGGCGGCTGGCAGGCCAAGGTCCAGACGCTCGCCCGACCCTATTCGTACATGTTCGGAAAAGATCTCGTTGACGATCTCGACCACACACTTGAAGCAGGATTCGACGTTCTCCACTTGGAGCAGCTCTGGAGCGGCTGGCTCGGTCTCGAGCACATCGAGCGAGCGCTGCTGAACGTGCACTTTCTCACGCGTATCGATCAATCCGAGTGGGTCCCCACGCCCTGGCGCGAGCGGATCGCGCGCCGGCTCGCGCTGGGTGCTGAAGTTCGACTGCTGCGATCGTACAAACGGATCCGCGCGGTCTCTCCGCGTCTCGCGGATGAGATCCGGACGGTCAATCCACGGGCCGACGTGTGCTCGGTCCCGCTTGGGATCGATGCCTCACTCTACCGCTTCATTCCGCAGGAAAACCGTTCTTCCATACCGATCGTCACTCTGATCGGCACCATGGGCTGGCGGCCGACTCAATCCGCCGCGCAGCGACTCTTGACCCGGCTCTGGCCCGAGATCAAACGCACTGTCCCCGAGGCTCGCCTGCAAATTGTGGGCTGGTCCGCGCGCTCGGCGCTCGCCGAATACCTGACCCTCCCCGACGTGACGATTGAGGAGAACGTGCCCTCGACGCAGCCGTATTTCGAACGTGCGTCGCTGTTGCTCTACGCCCCAAGCCGCGGCAGCGGGATGAAAATCAAGATCCAGGAGGCGATGGCCTTCGGTGTCCCAGTCGTCACGACGAGCGAAGGCGTTGAGGGCCTCTCGGCCGAAGACGGCGTGCACGCGGGGATTGCCGAGGATGATGACGGCCTGATCACCCGCAGCGTCGACTTGCTGCGATCGCCCGACTTGCAAAACCGCCAGCGCACCGCAGCGAGGGAACTGATCGAGACGCATTGTGGACCGGCTCCAACCCTCGACGCGTTGGAAGCGATCTACCAGCAGATGACGGCCTCCCGGACAACTGCTAAAGTGTGATGAAGACGGACGTTCCTCGGGAAGAGGCCTATCGAACGCTATGAAACGAGTTGCGATCCTCGGCGCGGGGGGCATGGGAACGGCGCTCGCAGTCTTGTTCGGTCAAGCCGTGCGCACCGTGCAGCTCTGGACTCGCGATCCGGCCAGGGCGCAGGAGGTCCAGCGCTCTCGGCAAAACACCCGCTATCTGCCCGGCGTCACTTTGCCCGACAACGTCACCGTCCTCCCAAACGCCTGCGACGCCACCGGTGGGGCTGAGCTGATCGTGGTCGCGATCCCCTCCGCATACCTCCGACAGACTCTGACCGAACTTGCCGAAAAGATACCTCCGAAAGTCCCCGCCCTTAGCGTCATCAAGGGCATTGAAAACGCCACGTTTGCGCGACCGAGTCAGATCATCGAAGCGGCGCTCGGCCCGCGGTCGATCGCGATCCTGAGCGGCCCGGGACATGCCGAGGAACTGGCGCGAGGACTTCCGGCTTCGCTCGTCGTCGCGGGAGCCGACGACGCCTTGAACACCCGAGTTCGCGACACGCTCAACCAACGGTTTCTCCGCGTCTACACCAACCCCGACGCGCTCGGTGTCGAGCTCGCCGGCGCGCTCAAGAACGTGCTCGGGATTGCGGCCGGCATGTGCGACGGGCTTGGTTTCGGCGACAACGCCAAGGCCGCGCTGATCACGCGCAGCCTCGTGGAAATGACCCGATTCGGTGTCAGCTTGGGAGCCCATCCCGCCACATTCCAGGGGCTGGCCGGTGTCGGTGACGTGCTCACGACGTGCTACAGCCACTTCGGCCGCAACCGTGCGCTCGGCGAGCGTATCGGGAAAGGGGAGACCCTGGAGCAAGTGCTTGCCAGCATGGTCAACGTCGCGGAGGGTGTTCCCACGACGCGCAGTGTCCACGACATGGCGGCTCGAGGGGATGTCGACATGCCGATCACCGATGCACTCTACCACATCCTCTTCGAGGGCAAGTCGCCGCTGGAGGCCGTTACCGACTTCATGCTCCGGGCCCCGAAGGTTGAGTGGAATCCATGAGCACTCATCCTTCACTGCCCGAAAGCTGCGGCGTGGCCTTCAAGGAGTGGGCCGGTGTCTGCGAAGCGCTGGCCGATGGGCGTCAGTCGATCATCCTACGCAAGGGAGGAATTGCCGAGGAGGCCGGCGCATTCCGGCCCGAACACGTATCGTTCTGGCTCTATCCCACTCACGTCCATGAAGCCCAGCAAGGACTTCGGATCGAACGAGCGAACGCAGCGGCCGCTCCTCGAGATCGAGTCCTGTTGCAAGCTGTCGCCGTGGTGAATTCGGTCGGCTTCGTCGATCGCCCCGAATTGCTGGACGCCCTGGAGCCACTCCACGTCTGGACTCGCGAGACGGTGCTCAAACGGTTCTACTATCGCCAGCCTGGAGTGTGGGTCCTGGGTGTCCGCATCTACCGTCTGTCAGAACCCGTCTCGATTCGCGTGACCGCCGAGCACGCGGGTTGCAAGACGTGGGTCCCACTCGAAGCGGCGCTCAGCACTTCCGGCCTGTCCCCAGCGCTCGACGACGACGAAGCAACTCGGCGTCTCGACAAGCTCGCCCGAATCCTCCTCGCTCCGCACTGAGATCGAATCCATGGCGCGATGGCTGTTCCGCGAATTCCGCGACTACCCTGCCACGATGACCATCTGCGCCCTGTGGATTTTCATCTATGTGGCGATGCTTCTGACCCAGTACACGCAAGGTCCGCCACCCACCTTCCGCGCCTGGGTGCTGGGCACACGGGGTGGCGACCAGTTCGGCGACATGACGCTGCAATACCTCGCTCAAGGCCAGGTGTGGCGAACGTTGACATCCACGTTCGTCCATTACGGATTGGTCCACCTGGCGATGAACCTCTTTGGCATGTACCAGTTGGGAAGCCTGATCGAGGAGTGGTACGGCCCCTGGCAGACCCTGGCGCTTTATGTCCTGATCGGTACCGGCGGCAATGCCCTCTCCGCGCTCGCGCGGTACGAAACGGGATCACATCCGGCGGTTCACTCGGGTGGCGGATCGACGGTCTTGATTGGATTCGTCGCCCTCTGCGCGGTCGTCGGCTGGCGTGCGCGCACGCGGATCGGCGACTTCCTGCGCGGGCAGATGGTGGCGATCCTGATCTACACCGCTTTGCTCGGGCTCGTCCTTCCTCTCTTCAATTATCTGGTTCGTGTCCCCTCGATCGACAACTGGGGTCATGCCTGCGGCGCGATCGTTGGGGGAATATTCGGGTTCGCGCATCGCTGGCTCGAACGGCACGCGAAGAGCGCGTTCGCGCGCTGGGCCGGGGGAGCCGCGGTAGTGCTTCTATTGACGGCCACGATCGCCCAGGGACATGAGGCACGCGTCCAGCGAGCGCGCGAGCGCGTCGCGCAGCGACAGCAGACGTTGCGCTCCCTGAGTGTGGTCGAAGCGCTCTATCGGCAAGACTTCCGCGTCGCAATGCTATCGCGTGCCCCGGTGCGCCGAGGGATCCGGTTCGCTGCGGAGATTGGCACCAGCACTGCGCCGACCCCTGGAAACGAAGCGCCGAGGAACACGCGCATCGTTCCCAAACAGGAGCGAGGGGTGATCCCAACGGCGCTCTTCTACCTGGAGAGCACCCGTCGAGAACTCGCGAACGGCCCCACGAAGGACGACTTCGAGCGCGTGCGCGGCGTTCTGAACCAGGCGTTGACCGAGCCCCCAAGCGACGCAACCCTCAAGGATTTTACGACCCACTTCAAACCCCTGGCCCTGCGTGCGCTCAGAACCTTCAACGAGGCGAACAAGGACTACATCGCGCTTGCACCTCCTCGCAATAGGGTTCGTCCGCTCCCGAAGAAGTAGCGTTTGAGCGGCTTTCACGCCCGTTGCGTTCAAGATCAATTCATGTTTGGCATTGGCACATCTTCGGGAGGGCGAGGCTCCGTCCGAGCCAGCCTTGTTCGGAGGACGAGTCTTCGAGTCCTCTGAACATCGCGAGCGATGACGCGATTCCCTGGGCGGCACGCGATGATCCGTCGGCTCGAAGACTCGCCGATGGATCAAGGCTGGCTCGGACGGAGCCTCGCCCTCCCACCTGTGCATAACGCCATTGCCAAGCGGGCTAGTCGACGGCCCCGCACGCCAATCGAGCCCCTTGCCGATGTCGAGGGCGCCCTTCATGACGCTTGAGGGCTCCAACGAAGTCGGCCATGGTTGCGATGGGGCCGGGGAACTCGCTGAAGTAACAACCGATGACGAACACGTCATGGCCATCACTCGATCCTGTCGCTCCCATGGGGTGGCTCTCGAGCACGCGGGCGACCTTGGCCCGGTTCTCGGTGGTGACGTTGTTACTGACCAGTTCGAGCCCATCGAACACAGCGCCGTGGTCGTCGAGAATCGCGTCAAAGTCCTGGTCCCACCGAAACGGATGCGCGGCAACGATCGCCGCGCCGTGACGCTTGACGACCGGAAGCAACTCGGCCAGGGAAATGCCAACCGGCGTCTCCCGGAGGTCGGGAAGTCCGTAAACGAGGAAATGCCCCTCGCGCGTCGAAATCTCCGCACCGGAGAGAACCAACACGTTCCGCTTCCGCCCTTCCTCCGCGAGCTCAGCCAGCTCCTTATCAGGCCATTGAACGTCGTGCTCGGTGATGACCACTCCGTCGAGACCGATCTCATGAGCCCGCTCGATCAATTCGCGAGGTTCGATGACGCTGTCCGGTGAGTAGCGACTGGTGTGCAAATGATGGTCGATTTTCGGCATCGGATCTTCAAGTCCAGGGATCAGCAAGGAATAACGGCGGGATCGGCCTCGGTGATGAGCTTCGCCCCCGATTCGTCAATTTTCAGAAAACTCGCGCGATCGTGCCAGCCCCCCAACACCACGACTCTCGGGCTCGCTTGCGACTCATCGACGGTCCGGTGCACGTGACCGAAAACCATGAGGTCGTGCCAGCCCGCGCGTTCGCGCGCATAGCGCCGATAGACCTTGAGATGGCGCTCCTCGGACGCGAGCCGGCTGCGCTGGTTGCTCAGGTTCATGAGCCAATCGAGCACGTGCGCGATCGGCGAGGGCAGCAGACTGAAACCACGCAGAAACGCTTGTGCCTCCATGCATTCTTTCCAGTAAGGGCGTGCACCGAGCATGTGGCCGTGCACAATTCGAATACGCAACCCGTATGCCTCGATATCCACCGGTTCGGGGAGAAACGATGCTCCGAGGACGTCCTCATAGAACGGTCCGAGCCAGCGATCGTGATTGCCGGGGATGATATTGAGTGTCCCACCCCGAGACCGAAAGTCGGCCAGAGCCCGGAGCCCTGGGCAAGACCGCGGATCGACGTGCCTCTGACGCGCTTGATACCAGAAGTCGCAGAGGTCACCAGCGATCCACAACGTCTCGTCACCGCCCAGGCCACTCACCCAGTGTCCGAACCGCCTGCCGCGCTCGGGGTAGTCGAATCGCAAATGAACATCGCTGGCAAAGTACGTCGCCACGCACCACCCATTTCGTCAGACCGCAACGCGGAACCGCTCAATCGCTTTCTCATCCAACCCAAGCCCCAACCCTGGCGCCTCGGGGACCGCAACCCGGCCGTCGACGGCGCGGATCGGCTCCGTGATACTGTGGCGGAGGGTCGTCCCCTCTTCAACCACGAACTCCAAGAGACCGAGGGTATTGGGCACGCTCGCGAGGAAGTGGAGTGCCGCCGCGACGTTGAGGTACGTTGTAAAACCGTGGTTGACCACCGGTAGACCCCGGTCCGCCGCGAGGGAGGCGATCTTCATGGCTTCCGTAAACCCACCGCAACGGGTCAAGTCCACCTGGACGACATCGATCTTCCCGACGTCCATCAGTTGCAAGAACGACTTGCGGTCGCTCTCCTCCTCGCCCGCCGCGATCCTGAGGGGAGTGGCCGCAGAGAGCTTGGCGTAACCCTCGTAATCATCGGGGAGCAGGGGTTCTTCGAACCAGAACAGGTTATACGGCTCGAACGCCCTCGCGCGCTGAAGGGCCGACTTGGCGTCGAAGACGAGCCCGGCATCGATCATCAAGTCGGGCTCTGGACCGAGGCCCGCCCGGGCTTCGCGCACCAGGGCGACGTCGGTCGCGAACGAGCAGCCCATCGGGTCCCAGCCGAACTTGACTGCGGTGAACCCCTGATCGACAAACCGCCGGGCGCGATCGCCGGTTTCGGCCGGCGTCGCACCAAAAAGCGAGCTCGCGTAAGGCCGAAGGGAATTCGTGAACCCACCCCCGAGCAGCTTCCAGACCGGAAGGCCAAGCGCCTTGCCTTTGATGTCCCAGAGGGCCATGTCGATGCCGCTCATCGCGTGGATCGCAATGCCGCTCCGACCTGAGTAAATGTTGGCCCGGTACATCTTGTGCCAGAGGTACTCGGTCCGAAACGGATCCTCGCCGATCAGAACGCGCCCGAGTCCGGTGGTGGCCGTATGAGAGAACGGCCCCTCGATACAACCTTTAACGGCCAACGGGTTGGAATCGACCTCGCCGTAGCCGGTAATCCCCTGGTTGGTTGTGACTTTAACGATCAAGGCGTCCTGACCGCTGTCGCACTGCGCCTTCACCTCCGGCAATCGAAGGTAAATGGCCTCAACGCCGGTGACCGTGAGATCGCTGATCGGGCTGTCCGGCATGCTGGAACCTCAAAACGTTCGATTGGCTGCAAAGTTGCCGCGGTCGAGCGAATGTAACCTCCCGTGCGCGACGGGAGCAAGCCGTCATTTCCCTCCCGATCGGCAAGGTTCACGTGTCTTGGCAACCGCTTCGGTCAAAGTGGTCGCCGTTCATGGAGGCGAGGAACATGAAAGGAAAAAGTACATTGCAAACGATCTTCCAACCGATCCCTCTGATAGGTGTCAATCCGCGGGTGTATGTGCCATCCACTGAGGAGGAAGGTAAAGGACCATGTTTCGCAACACGGGTACGCGGGTCGTCAGCCTCTTGCTCGCGTTCTCAGGAATTGCCACCGCCGCCGACGCACTCCCCCCTCTTACCGGCCCGGTCGTCAATTCACCGGCCAATCCACCGAACCCGGCCCCGAAGCCTGCCACGACGGTCACTGCGCCACCCAGGCCGGAGACCGGCCCCGTCCTCGTCATACCCGGAGTCACGGCACCCAGCCGGAGCCGAACAAGTCCGAGGACGGTGTCCCCTCCTCAGTTGGAGCCCGAGGCGCCTCGCGAGATCCCGTCGCTCGACATTCCCAAGGAGTTACTCGAGCCCACTCCTAGCCTTAACGCTCGCGAGATCCCGAGCCAACCGATGACGCGCTCCAGTTCGCCGCCCATCCTGGAATCCACCCCCGTTGGCCCACAGGATCGCGCGAGACCGACAGTCACTCCGAGTCGGACGATGGTCCAGCCCTCGGGGCCCACGCCTGCGCCCCCGCCGCCTCGGAGGCCGACCGGATTCCTCAGCCGCCTGTTTCCTTCCACCACCACACCAACCCGTAGCGCCGAGTCACCTCGAGGCTCGGTCACGGTCGAACCTCGGGCGGATCCCGCGACCGACGCCAGCCTTCAGCGCCGGATCGAACGGCAGGTTCGCGACGCCGCAGGAGACCGACTCCGCTCGTACGAGGTGCACGTTGTCGATCGCAATGTGACAATCCGTGCCCGTGCCGCTCGGTTCTGGCAGAAGCGAGCGATCCGGCACACCCTCGAAACGCTGCCCGGGCTTCAAGGCTATCGCACGGTCGTCAATATGGTGGATTAAGTAGACCCATTCAGTGTGTCGAAAGCCAAACCTCACGGAGCCAGGCGTTGCGCTGACCGACGTGCTGCCGCAATTCGCGCAACGGGTAGAAGTGATCGCGCCAGCGCACGCCCCCACGGCTCAGGGTGACGTAGACCGAGCGAAACATCGCCACCAAACACGTCAACGCACCGATCGGCAGCACAAACGCGTGGTACCAGGCGATGCCATTTTGCCCCTGCGCTGCGCGCAACCCGAACGATAGCAACACGATCCCGCAGAACGCCAGCGCTCGCGACCATAATGGACCCACAAACACCGCGACGAACGGCAAGATTCCGAGCCCAATCATAACCACCGTCGCGACAAGCACTTCCACGAGACGGAAGTCGAGCACTGCAAAGAAGTTCTTCTCCAGACCCCGAATCATCCCCCTCAGCCCGACCTGCCAGCGTACCGAGACGGCGTTCAGACCCATGACCAGTGCCGGGCGGAACCCCGCGAACTTCAGAGCCTGACCCAGTCGGATGTCGTCGTCGACGGTCAGGGCAAGCCGCTGAAATCCGCCAATCGCGCGGAACGCCTCGGCACGGACCAGGTTGAACGCGCCGACGCCGAACGCCACCTTGCTCCGTGGATCAGCGACCTTCCACGGCGGCATGCGCAACGCGAAGAACAGGCAGAACATGGTGAGAAAAATGCGTTCGGCCTGGTTGACAGTGACGGTCTCGGGCGCAACCACCAGGTGATCGATCCGCTCTGTGACCGCAAATGCGACGGCGCGCCGAAGTGCCAGGGGCTCAAAAACCACGTCGGCGTCGGTGAATAACAACCATTCGGCCGATGTCGTCCCTGAGGCCACCTGGAGGGCGTGGTTCTTGCCCAGCCACCCCGGCGGCAACGCCTCGATGTGGACGACACGCAACCGGGGGTCCTCCGCGGCGATGGCGTCGAGGATCGCGCCTGTGCCGTCGTTGGAGCGATCGTCGACCGCAATCACCTCTAGTCCCGGATAGTCCTGCGCCAGCATGCTGCGCGTGGCTTCGGCGACCGATCCCGCCTCGTTCCGCGCCGCGAACAGGATGGCCAAATTCGGCCAGCCGCCTTCGGGCATCGCGTTGGGAAGCTCGGCTAACTGATCGGACCGATTGCGACGGCGCAAGACCACTCCGACCGACCATACGAAGACCCCGACGGCAATGACGACGCACCCCGCAATCGCTGCGCTAAGTAGTGGGCTCACCGGACGATATCTCCACTGCAACAACCACTTCCCAATCTTGCTCACGCCGTGCGCGTCTGAGCACCTCTGATATTTGTCAAAGACCCCCGCTCGTGCAATGCCCCAGGGGTCGTAAGCGGTGTGATTGTTTCAATTTCGAGTCGGGAGACAGACTGGCAAAAGGCAACCTATGCTTCCAGTCAGGGAGGCTCTGCACCTTTTGAGAACCCATCGATCAACGAGGCGCAGCCATGAGTGAAGAAGCCGCCAGCGGCGAACAACTTCTGAAGACGATCGCCGAGCTGCGCACGGATGTCAACCGCCTCATCGACGAGCAACTCGCACGTCTGAATAGCTTGTCGGAGAAGCGCGTCGCGGAGCCGGTCGTGGAGCGCCGGTTCAACCCACCGCAGACGATTTATAAGCCGGTGATGCGGCCGCCCCGCGCTCCCGTCGCCGAGCGTGCTCCGGTCGCGGAGCCCGTTCCCGTCGTCGAGCCCGTTCTCAGCGCGGAAACCTCGGACGACCCGAGCCTCCGTCTTGATGCCCTCGCCCGCCACCTCGACGGGCGGCTCCGCCGCTCCGGCGAGCGCGCGAAAACCGGCGAAGGCGCAACGACCCCGCACCAACGCCCGGCACGACCCTCCGAGAAGTCCCCGACGACGAATGAGGCAACCCCTTGAGCTCTGACCAGGCATTTCACCCCGTGGTGAGACCAGCACGCACCTGGTGCTGCTTCCGGAGCGGCACGCGCTATTTCGCCGTCGACCTCAAATCGGTTGTCGAAGTGATCGAGACCGACGTCCTGGTCCGTCTTCCCCAAAGCCCGAAATGCATTCTCGGCCTTTGCACCTTTCGCCGCGACGTGATCCCCGTCGTTCGGCTCGCGGAGGAACTTCCGGAGGAGCCGCGTCAAGGACGCCGGGTCGTCCTGATCCTGCGTACCGAGCACGGAACGTGGGGGGTTGACATCGACCGCAGCGGCACACTCGTCACGGAATCCTCCCTGCTGGAAAGCCGAGACAAGAACGACGACGGCATCACCGCTGTCGTGATCGGCGATGTCCACAAGGGGGAGACGATTTCGTCGGTCATTGACGCCGAAGCCACCTGGCACCGCCTTCGATCAGCTATTGAACGTGAGTTCCTTACGATACCTGACCCCCGGTCCTCGAACAGCAGCACCGTTGAGTAACCATATGGAGTAAGAGGATGAATGCGCATTCGCGAGTTGTTATCGTCGGCGCAATCGCCGGCGGGTTTGGCGCGGGGCTGGCGATCGCCGCTGCGAACGCGATAGCCAATGGCGTCGGTGTCGCGCTTGGGGTAACCGTCGCGGCGCTGCTTGCCGGGCTCGCAACGTTGTTCGCCCTGGACTCCTCGTATCGACGCTGTGTCCAGTCTCTCTCGACGCTTATCGGCGAGTCGGAAGGGCAGCCCAATTATATGCCGACCGGGTGGCATGAGTTCGACCACTTGGCACAAATGATCGGCGACTCGATCGAAGGCACGCGTCGGCTCCAGCATGAGATCGACGAAATCGAGCGTCAGGCGAAGTCCTTTTGGAGCTCGTTCCGCTCCGCCGAAGAACGGACGGTGATCGACCCTGGACTTCGCGCGTGCGTCACGGCCATGTTGCAGGAGTTCCGCCAGGCCGCGACAGCCCTGGTGCAGGACGCCGGCACGCTCAACTCCGCCGCCGAGAAACTGGCCGTCGGCGCCAACGACCAGTCCGAAACGGTCTCGCGCACGACGAGCACAGTCGAAGGACTCTCCGACAAGATCGACCGGATCTCACAGAACGCGGAAGACGCCGCCGAGGCGTGCGAGAAGTCGCGGCTCGAAGCCAAGCGAGGCCTTGAACAAGTCCACACCGTGATCGAAGGCATGGATCGCCTGCGTGCTCAGGTCGAGATCAACGGCCGCAAGGTGCGACGGCTCGGCGACCGCTCGGTGGAAATCGGCACCATCGTCGAGCTGATCAAGGGCATCTCCAGCCGCACCGACATGCTCGCCCTGAACGCCGCCATCGAGTCCGTCCGGGCCGGCGAACACGGCCGGGGCTTTGCCGTGGTTGCCGAGGAAATCCGCAAGCTCGCCGAGCGGACGGCCGGCGCCACGCGAGAGATCGGAGCGATCGTCGAGGCCATTCAGGCCGATACCCACGAAAGCATTCGTGCCCTGGGCGAAGAACAATCGGAGATGGAACAAGAATCGCTCCGCGTCCGCGAGGCAGGGGCAGCACTCGAACGAATCAGCGACGTCGCCGAACACTCCGCGAAGTTGGTCGAGGGGATCTCGCGCTCAACTAACGACCAGGTGCTGGCGACCCAGGAGCTCGTCCGTTCCATGCAGCGGATCACTTCGATCGCGCAGCAGACGAGCCAGACGACGCAGTCCGCGCGGGCCTCGCTTCAGGCGATGACCCAGTATTGCGAGCGGTTCCGTCGCCTTTCGGCTCTCGATTCCATCGTCCAGCAACACACCGTGCAGACTGAGGCTTCCCCCAGTCACCGAGGCGCATCGCGGCGGTCGCGCCAACTCGTTGGGAGCGAGTCCATCCGATGATTCCCTCGGCCATACCCCTGGCCCTCGAGGCGCTCCAGGAGCGGCTCCGTCCGCTCCGAGAGTGGCTCACGTCCTTGCTGCCAGGGCGTCCCCACGAACTGAAAGAGGTGCGCCGCGAGCTCGAAGCCGCGTGGCGCGAGGCTGACGCCATCGGTTTCCCCGACCTCGTCGCCGGCCTCCGCCGAATCTCTCACCTCACCGAGGTCTGGGAATGCCTCGCGGACGAGGGATCCGATTCCACCGAATCGATCGCCGCATTCTGCGCCGAGGGGCTCGGCCGGCTGGCGAGCTGTTCGGCGACCGACTCGCTCGAGGTGTTCGCGATCGTTGACGAATCGAGTGCGCGCTGGGGCGATTATCTGACCCTCATCGACCCCAGCACAGCCGTAGAGCTCGACCGGGCACAGCGCGACGAGCCGGACCCCTCGGACGCGGCTGCGTTCGAGCCGTCGCTCGATCCCAGCGAGTTGCTGCGGCTGCTCGCCGGGACGACCTCGGCGCCGGCAATTCCACCGAAGCCGTCGCCCTCGCCCGAGCCCACGCCGGTCGCCCACACGCCGCCCAAGTCTCCCCTGAAACAAGAGACGAACTCGGGAGCATCGAATGAGTCGGTCCTGAGTCTACTGCGCAAGGTTCTCGACACGCCGGGAGATCTTCCCGACGACTGGGGATTCGCGGAAGCGAACCTCGCTGCTGCGGAGGCCCCGAGCCCAAAAGCGAGCGAACACAATCCCGGCGAATGGTCCGAGGTTCCTGCCCTTCCCCAGGAGAAAAGGCCTTCGGCAGAGCCCGTCGGTTCGCAGAAGCCCCCATCGAAGGCAACGCCGAGCGCTCCTGCCAGGGTTTCGTACACGCAGATCTCGGACCTCGATCCTGAGCTCCGAGGAGCGTTTCTCGCCGAAGCCACCGACCTGCTCGAACGGATCGAAGCGATCGTCGTGCAGTTGGATCGGGAGCCAGGCTCCACGGCCTTGCTGAGCGAGTTAGGACGTTGTCTGCACACGCTCAAGGGCGCCGCCGGCAGCGTCGGACTGGCCGATTTCGCGGCCCAGGTTCATGCCCTCGAAGACTCGATCGACCCAAGCGCCGGCGCCACACCGACCGACTTCGTCGGTCAGCTTGACGCCTTGCTCACAGCCTTCGAAACGATCATCGCGGGACCCGACGCCTCCGGCCAGGCGGCCGCCGCTTCTGATGACGTTCCCAGGGCGACGCCAGCGCAAGCGGAACCCGTATCGAGCCTGGGTCAACCGGCGGAGTCCCTCCTACGCATTCCGACCGAACGAATCGAGGCCTTGATGGACCTCGTCTCCGAATTAATCGCGCGGCGCGGTGCGTGGACGGCACAAGTGGACGCCATGAAGCAGTTCGCCGACACGGCGCGCGCGTGCCGGAATCGCCTGATGACCTGCGTGGAGCGACTCGGCGATTTGCGTCCCGATCCGCGCGGCGACCTCGCGCGACATCTCCGAGGGCTCAGTGAACAGGTCGAAGACCTCGCGGTGCTCGCGCAGAGCGCTCGGTCTGCGGCCGTCCCGCTCTCCGACGATGGCGACTCGATGGCGCGCGTCTCACTCCAGCTCTGGGAACACTTGCAGGCGATTCAAATCGTACCGGTACGCGGCCTGTTCCATCGGCTGATCCGCGTCGCCCGCGACGCGGCGCGGGTGGAAGGGCGCGAGGTCGAGGTCCTGATGGTCGGCGAGCAGACCGGTCTCGACCGTGCCGTGCAGGACAAAGCCTTCGAGCCGCTCTTGCACATCGTTCGCAACGCCGTCGGGCACGGTATCGAACCGCCCGATGAACGGGTTGCGAAGGGAAAGTGCCCGCTTGGCTGCATCACGCTCGAAGCGCGGCGCGAGGCGAACACGCTGGTAATCTCGGTGCAGGACGATGGCCGAGGGCTCGACGATCAGGCCATTCTCTCGAAAGCCCGCGAACTCGGTCTGATCGGGCCCGACGAAACGCTCGATCGCGAGCGGCTCCACGCGCTGATCTTTCACCCGGGATTCTCGACCCGCAACGTGGCCAACCAGGTCTCTGGACGCGGTGTCGGCATGGATGTTGTCGCCCAGGAAGTCAGCCGATTGAGAGGCACGATCCACATTGCGTCGGAACGCGGTGCGGGAACAACGTTCACCATGAGGCTCCCGACGCGCCTCGCCGTGGAGCGGGTCCTGGTCGTACGAGTTGACGGTCATGCCTACGCCTTGCCGGTCGAGACGATCGAGTACGCCCAGAGCTTCGACCCGGCAACCGCGGAGGAGTCAGGCGACCGGAACACGGTTCTGATCGGCGATCGCCGGATCCCCTTGCTCGACGCCCGACGTGCCCTGGGAATCTCGGCACCGGCCCGCACGGAATGTCCTAAGCTTCTTTTGGTGCGGACGGACGGAGGCGCGATGGGACTCCTTGTTGACTCCATCGAAGGCGCACGTGAACTCGTTATCAAACCGCTCGGACCACTCCTTGTGGGTCATCCTCTGGTCTCGGGTTCGAGTGTCTTGATGACGGGTGAGGTCATTCTCATCCTGAACCCCGCGCCGCTGGTCCGACGACTCCAGGATCCGACGCAATTAACAGCGAACGAGCCTGCAACCACGATTATGGAAGCCCCGACCCCCGCGCTGGTCGTCGACGACTCAATCAGCGTCCGGCGCGTTGCCGCCAGGCAACTCAACGCCCTGGGATTCAAGGTCGACGAGGTTTCCGACGGACTCGAAGCGCTACAGCGACTAAAGACCCATCCCTACCGGCTCGTCCTGACCGACCTGGAAATGCCGCGGATGGATGGATTTGAACTCTTGGCCGAGCTGGGCCGCCAGGGTGTCCAGCAAACCTTGCCCGTCATCGTCGTGAGCACCCGGTCTGACACGGAGACGCGACGTCGCGTCCAAACGCTCGGTGCAAGCGCGTTCCTCCCGAAGCCGATCGAACCGGACGACCTTGCCCGCGCCGTCCGCGCATTCGTGCCCGGGATCTCTTGAATCGCAAGCCCTTCTTGGAACTATACGTATGACTGAAAAACCGCTCATCCTGGTCATCGACGATAGCCCGACCATTCGCAAACTGGTGGATTGCCACCTGTCGCAGGCTGGTTACCGAGTGGCCGCCGCGCCCGATGCCGATCGCGGACTGGAAATGAGCCGCGAGCTGCTGCCGAACCTCATCCTGCTCGATCACCAGCTCCCGGGAACGACCGGCGACGAGGTCTGCCGCAAGCTGCTCGAGGACGAGAGCACCGCGCGGATCCCCGTGGTGATCAGCTCGGCCATGCGGAACCGGGCCTTCGCCCGGTACACCGAGTTCAACAACATCGTCGACCAGATTCCCAAGCCGTTCACCCCCGAGCTGCTCAAGAGCGGCGTGGCGAACGCGCTCCAGATGGGTGAGTTGGTGCTTCAGGCCCAGCGAGCGGGTTCCGCGATGCCGGAAGCCGTGGGTGAGGTCAACGAACACTCGCTCGAAGGCAAGACCAGTGTCTTCCCGCTCCGGGGGATGCTCGACTTCCTGAACAACGGCCAGCACCAGGGCCGCCTTACCCTGGAAGTGGGACGCGACCGCATCCGGTTCTTCCTCTCAGGCGGCCGCATCCAGGCGGTCGTATCGGCCACGGTCCAGCCCGATCGGATCGAGCCGTTCCTCCCGCCTGAGAACAGTGACCTCGCGCCTCTGCTTGCCCTGACACTCAGCGAGCAACAGGACCCCTCGATGGGCGGTCTCGTCAAGCTCCTCGAGCGGAGCCTTTCGGATCCCCGCCGGCTCCGCGCGCTCCTCCGGTTCCAGGCGTCGGCACTCACGCTCTTCGCCCTGACTGGCGACGCGGGCGAGTTCGCCTTCGAGACCAAGGTCGTCATCCCGCCGATGTTCCAGGCGTTTCCGCTGCAGATCAGTCTCGCCGCGCTCGCCGTGGAAGGGAGCAAGCGGTGTGAGGCACCCGACCTCGACGTCTGGCAGCGATTGGTGTTCGCCCGTCAAAACGTCCGCGGCGCGAATCTCGACCGTGCGGGGCTCTCGCCGACGGAACTGAAGATCCACACCATGCTCGACGGCACACAGGACCTGGCGACGCTCGCCAGCCGCGCCGGGTTGAGCTTGCCGGAAGTCGCCGCGGTCGCCCGAGGGCTCGAGCTCGCGGGGATGATCGAGCGCAGAAGTCCGATCATCAATGCGTCACTGCTCGTCCTGGACGAGGACCCGGAAACGAGCCTGCTGGCTCAGCGCGCACTCGGCCCCGAGGGCGAGGGGTATCAGGTGAAGGCCGTACGCGATCGCGTCGGGGCGCAGTTGCTGCTGCGGCGGAGCACGTTCGATGTTGTGATCCTGCCGCTCGACCGGCCCGAGCACGACACGTTCTATCACTCGATGCGGTCGCAGGCACCAGAGAGCACCAAATTCATTGGAATCGTCGGAATCAACGAAGAGTCCGAGCTGGCCCGGCTCGACGCCATGGGCCTGGACGGAGTCTTGCACCGACCCGTTTCGGAAACCGATCTCAAAACGACCGTCAAACACCTCCTGAACGCCGATGAGCTGGCCGCGGTTTCGTAATCGGCCCTCGCATCCCGAAGCGAACACGTAAGGAACTGGCCATGATTGATGAATGGACTACGGACGGCGACGAGACCCTGTTGCTCCTCCAGGAAGAGATCGAGCGTCTGGAATATGAGCTGCGTCTCCGTGACGAGGCCATGGTCGAATCGTTCCAAGATGGGGAAGCGACGGTACACATCGTGCCCGACTCGCTTCACCTCGAACGGAAGATCGACGAGTTGTCCGCCGATCTGGCTAGCCGCGATGAATCGATCGCCCTGTTGCTGGAACAGGTGCGACTCTTTGAAGAAGCCGAGAGCGCTTCCCGCGCCGAGTGGGAACAGCTCAACAACTGGGTGTCCGAGGTCGAACGGCGCGTCGAACGACGTGACCCCGCGGCCCAGGAGCTTCAGCTCGAACTCGAAACCGCAAGGAACCAACTCGAGGCGCAGCGGCGCGCGATCGAGAAGGACCGTGCCTTGTGGGAAGCGCAGCGAGAGGTGTACGAGGACGAGGCCCAGCGCCATCGCGACGAGCTTGCCAAGCTCGCCGCCCGGCCCGACGGCGGACCGGATGCCGCCTACCAGGCACTCGAGACCGAGAACAGGCGCCTGCGAGAGACCTGCCACACGCTCGTACGCGGTTCGGCCGAAGCGGCCGACGCCAATCGTCTTCGTTCGCAACTCGCGGCCACTCAGGCCCAGCTCGACGAACTCCGTCGCGAGCACGGCCAGGCGGTGGATGAACACAAGCGCGAACGGCTGGAGGCGGAAAACACCATCGCCTCGTTGCGCAATCAACTCGCCGTCGCGTCCTTGAAACCGGCCGAAGAGCCATCGCGTCCCGCGCCGGCAGCCGCGCCCGCGCCCGTGGATGCGACCGCCACCCTCTCGGTTGACGAGCGCATCCGCGCGCTGCGCCAGCATCTCATTGAGATTCACGATAGAGAACGTGAGGAACGTGATCGGAACAAGCTCTCTTCCCGGCTCTCGCGGCTCTGGCGCCATACAGGGCCCGTGCTTTGATTAATGGTCACCTAAGATGAACCAAGCAACTATGGAGCTCTTCATGCCGGGCGAAACCGTTCCCCACGTGCGGACGGCGACTCCCGCCGAAACGAAGGGCGGGACGCTACGACAAGAAACGGCCGCGATGGCCAGCGGATTGGAACGCCTCCGCGCCACGTTGCTGGAACGCCTCGGGGTGCTGGAGACAGGGATCCGTCAGCGCATGGAAAGCGCACCCTTGAACGAGGCCGAAATCGAACAACGCGACCGCGACGTCCGCCAACGCGCAACCGAGACCCAACAACGGGTCACCGAGATCGAGGAACTTCAACGCCGGATCCGCGCCGAGCGCGAACGCTGGGAAACCGAACGGCAGGCCCTGATCGAACAACTCGAGCACGATCGCCGTCTGCTGGCCGAGGCCTGGGAAACTCTCGAGCGCGAAAAAGCCGATCGCCCCGACCAGCCCCAGAACGGTCCGTTACGGGCGGAGCGTGTTTCGCCCCAGATCCTCCGACCCGTCATCGCCTCCGACGACAACAACCCCGTCGAACAGGCGATCCTCCGCCAGTTCCAGGCCGTCCGGCGCGACGTTCGACGCAATGTGGGTGGTGCACCCGCAGGTTGACGCGGCGGACCCTGCACGCATGCATCTACATTGATCGAAATCACCGCAGCCTCTTTTCCTTCCCTATTCTGAACTATGCTTGCCGGAAGACGACGTAATCGGTCCCCGGAAAACCGTTGAGAAAGGTCTCGCGACGATGTCGGTCCAAACGACCCTTCCCTCCAACGCCTTGCACCGAGGCTGGGCGTCACGTTTTCTGCGGTCCTTCTGGGGCCGGGACACCGCGCCGGTTGCTCCGGCGGGTCGCAGCGCCACGACGGGCCCTATCCCCCTCGACGCCGATTCCAGCCTCGACATCGCCACCCGGCTGATCGCTGAGGACCGCTACCTGTTCGTCCTACTTAAAGACGCCGAGGTGGATGAGTCGGAGGTTTCCATCGCCTGGCGGGCGATCGAGAATCAAATGGCGCTGGTGCCGTACGGCGTCATGCCGTTGCACTCTTATAGCGGTGCAACCGAGTCGGTGGAGGTCCCAGCCTTCTACCTTGATCGCTACTCGGTGACAAACCGGCAATACCAGCGCTTCGTGCGTGCCGGCGGCTACGAGAACCTCGAAATCTGGCCGCGCGAGGTGTGGCCCGGTCTGCTCCGATTCACGGACCGCACGGGCAATCCCGGCCCTCGCGAGTGGGAAAACGGCCGCTATCCGGCCGGCCTCGGCGAGCACCCTGTGGTCGGCGTCTGCTGGTTCGAGGCCCTCGCCTATGCCCGCTGGGTCGGCAAGCGGCTCCCGACGGCGATTGAGTGGCAGAAGGCCGGTAGCTGGCCCGAACAGCTCACCGGCGGTGCTTGCAATCGTTACCCCTGGGGTAACAGTTTCGACCCCAGCCGCGCCAACGTCTGGGCGAGCAACATCGGCCAAACGGTGCCGGTTCGCGAGTTCGAAAAAGGGACCACACCCAACGGGATTTACCAGTTGACGGGCAACGTCTGGGAATGGCTCGATGATCCGCTCGATGCGATCCCCTGCCATCACACCGAGCACTTGCAGTCGGCGCGACCCCTGCGCCGAATCACCGGGGGCGCTTTTGACACGTACTTTACAAACGAATTGACTTGTCACTTTATTACCGGCCAACCTGAGCTCGACCGGCGGGTGAACATTGGGTTCCGCTGCGCGGTTTCGCTCGATCGTCTGCGCCCCATTCCGGGCACCGGTGAAACCTCAAATCCTTGAAAAGAATGATTCGAAGGTCCAGGAGTGGAGCATGCACAGGGTCAACCTACTAACGTCTCGGAGCCTTGGGGGCGACTCGTATCCCGCCTGTCCGCTGTGCGGCGGCTGTGTCTACCTCGGGGAGCCTTGCGGGCACTGCCATGCCCCGTCCGAGGTAATCGGTTCGCTCGCCGAGCGTCATGTCCCGGCGCGGTTCGTGGGCGTTCTCGGCCCGAGCGGAGTGGGTAAGACCGTTTACCTCGGAATGCTGCTCGATCTCCTATCGCGCGGTGCAGGCGGTCTTCACGGGTTGCCGCGGGGTCCGTTCTCGATGGAGGTGCATCGCAACCTCGTCCTGGCCCTCGAGCGCCAGCGCTTCCCGGAGAAAACGCCGGTGGAGCCCGATCGCTGGAAGTGGGTTCACTGCGAGGTTTCCCGTGGGAAGAAATCGCCCATCTACGACATCGTGACTCCGGACGTCGCCGGCGAGGCAGTGCTCAACGAGTTGATCACCCCGCGCTCGAATCCTACTGTCCGCTCGCTCATCGGCCGCTGTGCCGGGCTCGTCGTGCTGGTCGACACGCTGCAAGTCGTCGCCGACGGCCAGGGTCAAGAACTGTTCGCGATGCAGCTCATCACTTACCTCTCATCGCTGCGCCCGACGCGCGGGAATCGTCCGTTGAACCTTCCCGTCGCCCTGATCTTCACCAAGGCCGACCTCTGCGAGGATTCGATTCAGAATCCCGAGGAGTTCGCGAGAACCAACGCCACCGGCCTCTGGAAGCTGTGCGAATCTCGCCTTCGGCACTTCCGGTTCTTCGGAGCGGCGGTGGCGGGGTCAACCGCTACGCTCGTCGATCGTGATGGGATCGAGTGCCTCGTCCCACTCCGCGTCGAGCCTCGCGGCATCATCGAACCTTTTTCCTGGTTGCTTTCCATGATCTAATCGCGGTTCGGACACCGGCCGCGCGGCAACGCCAACCCTCAAGGCCGAGGGGACTTCGCTTCGATCGTCGTTCAAAGTCTCGCTCCTCTCGGTCCCTTGAAAACGCCGATCGCCCTTGCCTTCCCGACACAGGCAAGGGCCATGCAACTCCGGTGTATTCCCATTTCCCTCGGAATGGGCTTCTGCGGCCCATTCGCAGCATGACCGAGGAACGAGCCAACCGTGTGGGTCGATCAAGCCATCTTCACGTCCCTGTCCCGGCAAGGTAAAGCGGGCTATCATGTGGTCGCACGCTCGCCCGGGGTAACCGACTCCGAGGCAAGCTCGCTCGCGACCTGGTCGCCGTCCCACGGCGCACTGGTTGTGGACGCGGGGAATCGCACGAGTGTCAGCTTCCATCCCCTATCGAGCGGCCGGTTTGCCCTGGCGCGGACGTGTGAGGGAGGGGCCGAATACAGTGGAAGAGGCGGCCGCCAGATCTACACGCACGCCTTGATCCTCGACCCGGCCACGTTACGGCGTGCCCACAATCAGCCGCTCGCCATCTATCGCGATGCGCTCGCCCTGGGCTACTTCCGCCGCGTCGCCGATCCCTCCGAACGTTTGAAGCCCGTCGAACTGGGCCAGCTTCACCGCCGCCGCGATCCCAACCTCTTCGCCGAGCGCGCACGCGAGCTCGGTTTAAACGATCTCGATAGCGTCAAGCAGCAACTCCTCGACGGCCGATTCGTCTCGGTCCCGTGCGCGGGTGATCGCATCACCCTCGCCGAATGCATCCTCGCCCAGTTCCCCGGCGATTTCGCCCTCTCGCTCAGCTTCGCCACCAGTCTCCAACCCTCCGCGGTCAGACCCTTTCGGCTGCTGCTTCTCAGTGCGGGCGGAAACGCGTGAGCCATCGCCTCTACAAAGTTGACGCTCAATGGCTCCCATCCTCACGCGAATAGCGCATTCACGACATTTCCATGCACATCCGTCAGCCGGAAGTCCCGGCCCTGGAAGCGGAACGTCAAACGCGTATGATCGATGCCCAGGGACCGCAGGATCGTCGCGTTGAAGTCGTGGATGTGCACGGGGTCCTTGACGATGTTGTAGCAGTAGTCGTCGGTTTCGCCGTATGTGATGCCGGGTTTGATGCCGCCGCCGGCCATCCACATGGTGAAACACCGGCCGTGGTGGTCGCGCCCGTGGTTGTCCTTGGTCAACGTGCCCTGGCTATAGACCGTGCGTCCGAACTCGCCGCCCCAGATGACAAGCGTCTCGTCGAGCAATCCTCGCTTCTGCAAGTCCTTGACGAGAGCGGCGGCGGGCTGATCGACATCCTTGCATTGGCCGCGGATCTGGGTCGGTAGGTTGCTGTGCTGGTCCCAACCTCGGTGCATGAGCTGGACGAACCGGACCCCGCGTTCCACCATCCTGCGGGCGAGCAGGCAATTGCGGGCAAAGCCGCCGTCCGTATCGTTATCCAATCCGTAGAGGTCGCGAACCGATTTGGGCTCGTCTGAAAGGTCGGTCAACTCGGGGACCGACGTCTGCATCCGGAAGGCCATCTCGTACTGCGCGATGCGCGTGTTGATCTCGGGATCGCCGAACGCGTGCGCGGCCATCTGGTTGAGCCGGCCGACGCCGTCGAGCATCCGGCGCCGGGTCTCGGAATCGATGCCCGGCGGGTTCGAGAGGTAGAGGACCGGGTCGTCACCGGACCGGAAGCGAACCCCCTGGTGCCTCGTCGGCAGGAAGCCGCTGCCCCAGAGCCTCGAAAAGATCGGCTGGTCCGTCTTGTTACCGCTTCCCTGCGAGATCAAGACGATGAACGCCGGCAGGTTCTCGTTTTCGCTCCCGAGCCCATAGCTGAGCCATGCGCCGAGACTCGGACGGCCGGGTTGCTGCGTACCGGTCTGGATGTACGTGGTGGCGGGATCGTGATTGATCGCCTCGGTGTTGAGCGACTTCACGATCGCGATGTCGTCGACGATCGACGCCGTGTGCGGCAAGAGCTCGCTGACCCACGCTCCCGACTGGCCGTGCTGGGCGAATTTGAACATCGGCGCAACGCACGGAAACGACTTCTGCCCCGAGGTCATCCCCGTGATGCGCTGGCCCATTCGAACCGAACCCGGCAGCTCCGTGCCGTGATAGTCCTTCAGCTTCGCCTTGTAGTCGAACAGGTCGATGTGCGACGGGCCGCCCGACATGAACAGGTAGATCACATGCTTCGCTTTCGGAGCGAAATGCGGCGCGGCAAGCACACCCGGCTCGGCGGCGCCTCGGCGAATCGTTGCGGCGAAGAGCTGCGGATTCAGCAGCGAGGCCAGCGCGGCGGTGCCGATGCCGGTTGCGGTTCGGCCGAAGAGAGCCCTGCGCGTCTGGAGGCGAAGCGATTCGTGATTCGGGTCCATCGTTTTTACCCCTTGGTCACGGTTTCGTCGAGGTTCAAGATCACACTCGCCACGGTGGACCACGCGGCCAGCTCGGCGGCGTCGAGCTTGGTGTTACGAGGCGACTCGCCGATGGCGAGCAGCTTCAAAGCAGCAGCAGGGTCTTTCCGAAACGCCGCCAGCTCCGCGTCGAAAACGTCCTTCAGCACGCGTCCCTCTTCTGCCGAGGGAGGCCGGGCGGTCGCGAGCCGGAACGCGAAGGCGATCCGCTCGTCGGCCGTCGCGCCCCCTTCCGTCATCATCCGTTCGGCGAGCTTACGCGCGGCCTCGACGTAGGTCGGGTCGTTCATCAGGACGAGGGCCTGGAGTGGCGTGTTGGTGCGCGCCCTGCGCACCGTGCAGGTCTCGCGGTCAGGGGCATCGAACGTCATGAGGCTCGGCGGAGGCGCGGTGCGCTTCCAGAAGGTGTACATCGTCCTCCTGTAGAGATCCTTACCGTGGCTCTGGGAGTAGACCTGTGCGGTCCAGTTCGCACCGTCGGCCCGAGACGCAAGCTCTTCCCAGATTCCCGGCGGTTGGTAGGGCGAAACGCTCCGGCCGCCGATTTCGGCATTGAGTAGACCGCTCACCGCCAGCGCCTGGTCACGGATGAATTCGGCGGGCAGACGGTGCCGCGTCCCTCGCGCGAGAAGGCGGTTCTCCGGATCCCTGGCAATCAGCGCCTCGGTGGCGACCGACGACTGACGGTAGGTCGCGGACGTCACAAGCAGCTTGACGAGCGCCTTCACGTCCCAACCCGGTACCCGGGCGGCCTCGGGCGTCATGAACTCGACCGCGAGCCAGTCGAGCAGGGCAGGGTGGCTCGGCAGCTCGCCTTGCGAGCCGAAGTCTTCGGCAGTCTTCACCAGTCCCGTGCCGAAGAAGGTTTGCCAGAAGCGATTGACTGTGACTCGCGCGGTGAGCGGGTGCGCGGGGTCAACAAGCCAACGTGCCAGCGTCAAACGATTGCGAGGCGCACCGGCTGGAAGCGGCGGAAGGAAGGCAGGCACGTGCGCCTCAACCTTCTCGCCATGCTTGTCGTACTGACCCCGAACCAGCATGAATGTGTCGCGAGGCTGGGGTAACTCCTGCATGATCATCGCGGTCCGAACGCCGTTCTCGACCTCCGTGCGCTCGTTCCGGAGTTTTGTCAGGCTATCCGAAAGCGGACGGCACTCGTCGGAAATCTGCGAGCGATAATACCGCCGTAGCTCCGCACGTTGCGCCTCGGTGCGCTGATCGGGTGCCGCCGCGAGCACCTTTGCAAGGTTCGCAGGAATCGGGTTCTTGCGTAAGGGGTCGCGAGCCTCGGTGACGGAAAGACGGAACGTGCTGGGCTGGTGTCCGGCGTAGGCGGACTCGAAGGCGAGGGCAACGCTCAATTCACCTTTCCCGTCGATCTGCGCCGCGGGCTCGATCTCGAACGATGCGGAGTGCGGCTTTCCCACCTCGGGGTAGATGGCCCAGCCGGTGCTCGGCTGATCGTCGATCGCCTGCGCAACGGCATAATCCTGCTGGCTGAAGTCGGCGGCCGCGTTTCGGAACTTGACGGGTTTTCCATCAATTAAGAGACGCACATCCGTCATGACGATGTTGCCGTTGACGGAACGCCCAGGGCCCTTTCCTGCGAGACGATCGTCCGGAAGCAGTTCGACACGAATCGCCGATACGGAGCGCAGCTTGGTGACGGCGCTGACGTTGTAGACCTCAGTGGCCGGGGTGGCACCGGATGCGAGGATCGTCCCGTCGGGACGCTTCTTGAGTGTCGTGCCCCCTTGGGACTTCAACGTTCCGGGTTCGAGCGTGCTCCATGCCAGGGGCGTCTCTTTACCAGCGGCACGTTCCCAATCGAGTTGAGCCGCGTCGACGGTTGGCATGGGGGCGTCGAGCTTGGTCTCCGCTTCCCGAATCGCCGCGGCAAGCTGGTCGAGCTTTTGTTGCTCGAGCGCCGAGGGAGCGGGGATCATCGGAACGGCGTTCCCCTTCCGGCCATCGAGTCCGTTTTCGGGAATGTTGTTGAAGAACGCGTAGAGCCCGTAGAACTCCTTTTGCGTCAAGGGGTCAAACTTATGATCGTGGCATTGCGTGCAGGCGACGGTCAGGCCGAGCCAGACGGTGCCGGTCGTGTTGACCCGGTCGACGTTGTACGCCGTCAGGTATTCCTCCGGGATCGCGCCCCCTTCGAAGGTGATCATGTGGTTGCGGTTGAAGCCGCTGGCGATCTTCTGCTCGAGAGTCGCGCCCGGAACGAGGTCACCGGCGAGCTGGTCGATCGTGAATTGATCGAACGGGAGATCGCGGTTGAAGGCGTCGATCACCCACTCGCGCCAACGGGTCATGTCTCGGCCAGAGTCGATGTGGTAGCCGTGCGTATCGGCGAACCGGGCCGCGTCGAGCCAGTCGAGCGCCATGCGTTCGCCGTAATGGGGCGAGCTAAGCAGACGGTCCACAAGGAGCTCGTAGGCATTCGCTCGCTTGTCGCTCAGGAACGCGTCCACTTCGGACGGAGTGGGGGGAAGCCCGGTCAGGTCGAGAGTGAGACGTCGGATCAGAGTTGCACGATCCGCCTCGGGCGAAGGACGCAAACCCTCGGCTTCGAGCCTGGCGAGGATGAAGCGGTCGACGGGGTTTCGCGACCACGCCTCGTTCTTGACCTGCGGGAGTGCGGGCCTGATCGGCTTGGTAAACGACCAGTGCTGGCGATAATCAGCCCCTTGCTCGATCCACGCTTTGAGGAGATCTTTCTGATCCTGGGTCAGCGTCTTGTTGCTCTTGGGCGGCGGCATCACAAACTTGGGATTGCTCGACATGATGCGCTTGACCAGCGTGCTCTCGTCAGCCTTGCCCGGCACGATCGCGGGCTTGCCCGAATCGGCCGGTTGCAGCGCCTCGTCTCGCACATCGAGCCGCAAGCCAGACTCACGCACCTCCTCGTCCGGACCGTGGCACTTGAAACAGGTGTTCGAAAGGATCGGACGGACCTGCCGGTCGAAGTCGATACTTCCTTTGTTGCCCACGGGATCCGCCGCGCTGGCAGAGACACCGATCGCGGATAAGGCAACGACGACGAAGGTCGAACGAATCCAGGGGCCATTCATGGTGGCGAGGACCTCTTTTCGAGGGAGCAAGCCGCGCCCATTGCGCGCGGAGGTCTGCAGGCGAGTTGTCGAGGCGGGATCCATGGAGATTCTGTCCGATTATCCCACGCGTCGACGGTCGTTGACAAGTGACGGTACGTCGCCAGTAGCGGATGTGCGGTCCGTCAGGAGCCCTTCTGCTTCCTTGCTAGGGCCTCCCTCCACCCGTTCGCGACCGCAGAAACCAGAGGCCCCATCTTGGGGTGTTCGGGCTCGATATCCACGGGCAAACCCTTCTCGAGCAACATCTCTGAAGTCGTCGGCCCGACGGAACCGACAACGGTCGACGTGTTCAGAGCGCTCCGCAGGTCGCCCTCCCGTCCTTCCTCCGCTGCGATTCGAAGCATATGTTCGATTTGCTGGGCCGACGTAAACAGTGCGGCACCGGCGCGTCCGGAGGCGATTTCCTCAATCCCACGCCTTAGGGGACCGGTGTCTTCCGGAAGTGCCCAGCGATAGACGGGCACCGGTGTCACCTCGGCTCCTCGGTCGCGCAGACCGGCAATGAGCTCGAGGTTGGGCTTCCCATATTCCTGGACCGCGATCCGCTGACCGGCGACGGGGAGCTTTGCATCGAGCAAAGCGAGCACTTCATGCCACGTATTCGGTTCCGGTGCTTGAAGGTCGACCCGCACCTTGAACTCGCGCAGCGGAACGAGCGGCTTCGGACCTCGGACGACGACCTTCACCCTTGCCAGTGCGCCTGTCCAGTCGGCTCTCGCATGTCGGGTTTCGATCGCTTGTGCGAGGTAACGGGTGCCGACACCCGTGAGGAAGATCACGACATCAAACTCATCTCGAAGGAGGCGCTCGGCAAACGCAAGGGCGTCGGTATTGTCTTCCAGCGCGATCTCGCGGAGGGCAGGGGCCTCCACGGGCACGCCGCCCTGTCGCGTAATGGTCTCGGCAATTGGGCCGGCGAGGCGGCTTTCGAACGTCACGACGCGCAGGCCGTCGAAGAGACTCTTGGCAGGAGTATTCATGGCGATCACAGAGTCAGAGGGTTGCGACCGAAGTCAGTACCAGTCGCGAGCGAGCCCTGACCTGCGAACACGGGATCGTCGCGATGACGACCACTTTAACCCGTAGCGAGTCTGACTCCAACCCTCGTCACGCCTCCCTTAGGCTCATTTACGGGGCTGATACAGGAACGCGTCCATCGACGACTGAAGCCGCTTCAAAATCGAACCAGCCTTCGGCTGGCCTGCGAGGTTGCAGACCTCGCCAGGATCGGTGTCCAGATCGAAAAGTTCCTCGCGCCCACTCTGATGGCGGACGTAAACCTGCCGCCCGTCGGTCAGCGCTCGAATGGAGCCGTCGGCAAGCATTGCATTGCCGCGTGCCGAGGTGATGAGCCCGATGTTTTCTAACTCGCATACAACCGGACTCGCTACCGGCGGCGTCGGCATGCCGTCAGACATCCAGTAACGGGTCAACGACGAACCCGGGAACGGTGTTTGGTTCCTGGCTCCCATGAGATGACTGACCGTCGCCGGGATATCTCGCAGGCTGACCGGGTCCATGATGATTCGACCTTGCGGGACCACGGGAGGATAGAACAGCAACAGCGGCACGCGCGCCTCGGGTTCGTACACGCTGAGCGCGTGCCCGAACAGTCCGTGTTCGCCCAGGTGTTCGCCGTGATCCGACGTCACGATGACGATCGTGTTGTCGAGGAGCTTGCGACGGTCGAGCGCATCGATCAAACGGCCCAGTTGCTGGTCGAGGTAAGCGACGCACGCGTCGTAACTGTCGCGCGCCAGGGTGATGCCTCGTGAGGAGACTTTCGACTTGTCCAGCGTCGCCCAGTCGCGAAGCAGACGGACCTCCGCCTCGGTCGTCGGGCTCAGACCCACCCTGTTCCGCGCCCCGTGCGGCAGCAGATACGGATCATGGACGTCGAAGTAGTTCAAGAACAGAAAGAAGGGACGGTTCGAAATCTGGGAGAGCCAACGCAACGCATTTCGATTGACGCGGGCGGCGGATTTGCGTCGGAACCCCAGAGGGTCGTAGCAAGGAGATGCATCATCAATCCAGTCAACGAGCTTGGCCTGGGCTTTCGCCGACGCCTGGACGATGAGCCAGCCCATCCCTGACGAACCCAGTAGGGAGAGCGGAGAGACCTCGAAATCCTCGTAGTGGGCAAATCCCCGGCTCAGTCCATGATCGCGGCTACAGAAATAATGATTCGCCACGATGCCGCCCGTCACATAACCCCGCGCCGCGAGGGATTCGGCAAGGGTCAGGACGTTTGTCTCCAGCGGCTTCCCACGACTCGTCGCCAGTTCGTGAGGCCAACGACCCGTAAGGAGGCTGGAGTGTGACGGCAGAGTCCACGGCGCCGTCGCATACGCGTGCTCAAACCGAACGCCGCGACGAGCCAGGCGGACGAGCTCAGGGCTCGTATCACGCGAGTATCCGTAGGCGCTCAAGTGGTCGGCGCGGACCGTGTCGAGAACGATCAGGAGGACGTTCGGCGCGTTTGCGGAAGGCGTGGGGAGCAGTGCTAAGGCTCGGTGCTCCTCCCAGCATTCGCGCCCGAGACAGAGCAGCAAGAATCCCAGCGCCACCGCCGCAAATGCCGTGAGGCTGCGGCGTTCCAGGGCCCGAAGCCGGTCGACCCGACGCGGCTGGCAGGCCCACCGGACACCTTGGTACGAAATGCCGCTTGCGAGAAGCACACATGCGACGCCTGTGAAAGCCGGTACGTTGAGAAGTAGCGCCAGCGCTGCCTGGAACGCCAGAACGTAACGCGCCACGACCGCGAACCGAGGGCGCAAGCATACGCACGCCGCTAGCAAAGAGCCGCTTGCAACGAAGAGAATCAGATGAGACGCCGGGATCATCCAGAGAAAGTGACGACTGACCCCGAGTGGTCCTTGGGGTCCGGAGAGCCAGACTCGACGGGCAGCGACAATTGCCAATTCCGCCAGACCAACGGCGAAGCCGCACCACACAGCGTGGAGCCATAGACCAACAACCAGCGAGCGCTTTTCCTCTCCGTTCGGCTCGGAGGAGAATGCCTGCTCCGTTGTCGAGTCCTCCATTGGTCACCTCTCGGTATCTCGAGCGAGATTCCGCGCGCAGTCGATCCGCCAACGCTTTGCGAATCGGGCGGGGCGAGAGCGCTTTCCCATCCATTCGGGGCTTGGCGCATCAGACAGCGCTTCCCGGGGACGGTAGCTGCTCTCCTCGCGGGAAGCCGCAAGCGTCGAGTATGTTCCGCGTCCACCTACTCGTATCCGGGCGAACGAGCGTGCTGGTGACGGTTCCGGCTCTCTGCAAGCGCCTGGTGATGGCGTTGCGCACAGCCTCGCGGGCGAGGCTCCGTGTGCCACCCAATCGTTGCGGGCTCCAAGCTCACAAACGCCGCAGTCGCTTCGCCAATCGAAGTGAACCCACGCCGTCGATCCCGCGCAAGGGCCGACGGAGGCAGCGTTTGAGAACGCGCAACGAGGCGCGTCCGAACAGCATGACTAGTCCCGTCGCGGCCGCCGCGGTCGAGGCTAGAGGAAGTGTCGTTTCCGGAGAGAAGTAGGCAAGCAAAATCATGGTATGAACAAGAATGAAATCATTCCCCTCGAGCTGCGCGCAAAACGATCTTCCTGCCGCACGCGTGGAAGAGCTCGGCACGCACGTCCTACGATGAGTTCGAAAACCGCGCGACGATCCCCGGAAGCCGGGCCGGTCCGAAATCGACCGTGCCCGCTTCAGACGACGATGATTCCCACAAAGACCTTGAGGCGAGAAGGACCGCTATTGCGCGATCACCGCCACGGTCTCGCCTGCCACCGAGGGTTCAGGAAGAAAATAGGAGGAGAGCCAAAGCCAATCCAGCGTATCAAGCACTTCTCCGTAAGGAATACGGCTTCCCTCGCTGATTGTCACACCGGCATCTCATTCTCTGAAGACCTGAATGAAACTCTTCGGCGAATCAAGGTTGACATCTCTCCCGTCTATCGGGGGAAGAGACCACCACGATATTTATAGGCGTCGGTCGCGCTCCCGCTGGCCTGACTTTTTTCTTCAGAATGCCGTGTGGGTAGGTCAACTCCACGGCGAAGACACCGCGACAAGACCTCATCGCGGGTGGATCAGCGCGTCGTTGGACTCGAACTCATGGATTATGTTTTGTAGGCAATACTTAAGCACATTATTATTTGATGATATAGTGATTTTGTCAGCTCGACGAAAGTCCGGGCGGTGAGGCTTGTTGTTGTAAAGCGGGGAGATCTACGCTTGCGTGCTCAGGGCGCCGGAAGATAGCAAGACATGACGAGCGTTCGAAAGCACAAAGGAGCGCTCCCCAAAAGGAGCGCTCCCGGAATGGATATCGGAAGATTCCGTACGGAGCCGAATGGAGGCTCAAGCGCTTGCCACGGCCGCGAGCTCGGCCAGTGCGCCACGTTCCAGTTGGCGGACGCGTTCGCGAGTCAGGTTCAATTGGCGGCCAACTTCCTGGAGGGTCATCGGTTGATCGGGTCCCAGCCCGAACCGCATCCGGATGATGGCCGCTTCGCGCGTTCCCAGGGAATCGAGACGGTCGGCGATCCGTTCCCATTCCTCACGCTCGGACAGATGGGCGTCGGGGATGACGTGTCGCGGGTCGGTCAAGGAATCGAGTACGGACTCCTCACCCTCGACATCGTCTTCGTGTCGGTTGAGGTCCTGGACCTGCAGGGCGACGACGACCATGGCGGTCTTCTTTTTGGACAGGCCCAGCAACGCGCCCACTTCGTCGGGCATCGGAGGCCGTCCCAGTTCCTCGCTCAGCGCCGCCGTCGCGCGCCGCCACTTGCCGAGCAGCACGACCATGTAGGCGGGCAGGCGGATCGACTTCCCATGTCGGATCAGGGCCGAGCGGATCGATTGTTTGATCCAGTAGCTTGCGTAGGTGCTGAAGCGGACCCCGACGCCCCCGTCATATCCCTCGACGGCACGCATCAGTCCCAGGTTCCCCTCCTCGATCAGATCTTCGAGAGAGAGACCTTTGTTGCGGTATTCCCGTGCAATGTTAACCACGAGGCGCAGGTTGGCCCGGACCATCCGCTCGCGAGCGTACGGGTCTCCCTCGGCGACCTGGCTGGACAACTCACGCTCTTCCGCGGCCGAAAGGAGTGGCGTGTCGTTGATCTGGTTCAAGTAGGGGGCGAGCGTTGAGTCTCGATACAAGCTCTTCCGATGACGATGGCTCATCGCGCACGGCTCCGGTGAACACCTGCCGACGGGCAGGGTTTGAGGATGAGGAAACTTCCTGTGTTTTGAATGATGCTGATGAGGAGAGGAGATCGAATCAGACTGGGATCAGCGGCTCTTCTCGTAGCCCAGGGCTTTGAGCACTTCGAGAACTTCGCTCCAGGTCGGGAACATCCGGCCGCTTTGCTGCTTGTAGTCCTGCATGGCACGCATGAATTCCAGCTCGACATCCGTGTAGTCGCGATCGCAGGTGGTCGGATCCACCAGGCGACGACGAGTGCTCGAATTGCGAGCCTTCGCGGCGCGTTGGGAACGCTCACTGGCCTTGCGATCGGTCCAGGAGTGTCCAGACGCATTGGGCGGGGGAAGCAGTTCGACGGTTTGCTGAGAGGCTTGACGTTGACTCATCGAAGGTGCTCCTTCGTGGGGCATTCCCGCGTAGCAACTTCGCCACGTTGAGGGTGCGTTGTGTCATCCTTGAGCGTCCTGCTCTCACAATTGGAGCTTCCATAGCGCCAACAGTGGTGACTATAGGACACCGCGGTCTTCTTAGACAACCAAAAAATGAAAAAAATACAAGATTTCCTCCCCACCGGCGAAAAACCACGGCGGAGAGGAAATCTTTGAGTTTATTTCACGATTTGTGGCGGACGACGCGATCGAATTCAGCTTAATTCAACTGCACCCTCGGCACCCCGCCCACCCAGCCCAACTGTGGGAAATGCTCGTACACGAGAGGCCGTTCCGTTTCGGAGAGGGCGGCCCACTCCTCGTCGCTCCACACCTTCAGATCGCAAAGCACGGATCCGACCACGATTTGCATGGGCAAGAGCTCTTCGCCTGGAGAAGCGACGGATCCTTGTCCTTGCTCGAATCGACCCATCCCCGGCGGGAAAGGCGGCATCGTCTCGCTCCTTGAGAGGGAACTGACAGACCCTGAGGAGTTTTGAGGGAACCGTCCCGCCCCCTGGGGCACCGAACTCCTCAGAGTGTGTGTGGATGCGTCCTGGGAAAGACGAATTCCATCTGTTTGACAATAGTGCGCCGAGAAGTCGGTGGCAACTGGTCAGCGGGAATTGAGACCGTCCGTCGCGAATGATGCCACGCAGCCTCAACACGCGGCATCCTTCTCCCAGACTGGCCGATTGCGCGCGTGTCCGTTCCCGAGGTGCCATTGCTCCAGGAGGGAAGCAAGTGCGCGATTAAAAACCATAGAGTCGCCATATCCATCAGGACTCGTCAGGCGAGATCTCACGATTCGGCGCAGTTCTCCATCGTCCGCCGCAGCATGGGCGGGCGCACAGAAAAAAGCCCTCCGGCGCGCGTCCGGAGGGCTGGCCGCCAGCGGCGTGGTCTCGGGTGCAGTCGGCCCTGCGCGCGGCCGACGCGTCTGAGGTGCGGAGTCCCGATTGCCAACCGAGAGCGAATGACCCCATCACCGTTTCACGGGATCAGGGCGAGTGGCGAGCGGCTCGCAAAAGACGGTGAACGCCTCCCAACGAGCGCGGGGGAGTATACTGACCGGGACGTTGCGCGCCTAGACAAACTCATAATCGTACTTTAGCGTTTCCTGGTCGACATGAGGGCCGCGCGGGCCATCGGAGCGATCGAGACGCGCTTTGCCGTCGCGTTACCCACCCTACCACTCGGGTCAACCTCGCGCGATCCGTCGATTTTTTTGCAGAGCCTTAACGTGAATCGCTCTCGCCAATTCTCGACTTCCAGCGCTCGGAATCTGGCTGATCCCTCTCTCGACGAGGGCGTCCGAATCAGGATCGAATCCCATCTCTTCCCGGCTCCAACCAATTCCTGTGGCACGTCGTCAGAACTTTTTGCCCCACCTGGTGTTTAAGATGGTGGCACTCACACACACAAAGATCGGTGCACCCGGATAAAGCGGCGTCCCAAGTCCATTCACGGGCTACCGGATGCCGGGAGTGTCGTCACTCTCGGCAACTCCGTGAATCACGTTGGACAGGGCGAGGGGCCTGTTCAGACGCCTCCTATCGCGTGCATCCGGCCGAAACCCAAGCGGGCGAGGAATCTGTTATGAGAAGACTTCTGCGGTGCCTGGGACTTTGGACGATCCTGCCGGGATTCCTCCTCCTTTCGATCACCGCCCCCGCGTTGGCGAAAGGCGGTCATGGAGGAGGCCACGGCGGTGGACACGCCCATGCGGCGCCTCGCCCGTCCATGCGCATGCCCAGGATGCCGCGTCCGTCGAAACCGCGCATGCCAAAACCGCGTCCGTCAACAGCGCACGCGAAGACGCTGCGCCCCTCCATCGCACACCACACCACCACGCACACCGCGACAAACGGGGCCAAGCCGCAGACCACGGCGCGCCACAACATGGCGACCCGGAGCACCGGCACGGGGAGCACCCGCGCCTACACTGGCCGTTACCCGCACCGCCGGCGCTCTTCGGGCCACGGCTACTATGGCCGGAACCGCTACGCCGGAATGCATCGTTACAACCGGGCTCTAGTCTCGCAGTTGCGTTCGGTGCACCGAACGCTGACGCGCATCGATCACGACTATAAAGGACATCGCGCCCGCGCGGCCCAGCACGTGAGCCGAGCGATCCGAGTGCTCAGCCACTCCTCGTCCGGGTACATGCGAACCTCGATGAGGACCATGAACAACCGCGGCAAAAACCAAGGCGGCAATCGGGGTCGCATGCGGATGTCCCAGGCCCAGTCGGACAGCCTGATGAACCGATCGCTCCAGCGGCTGCAAACCATTGGCTCGCACATGATGAGCCAGTCGGGAACGACGCGACACGGCCAAGCCGTGAATCACGTGCAGATGGCCGCTCGAGAACTCCACACCGCCTTGACCGTGCGTTGATCGACCGGGATCCTCAAACGAGCGCCCGCGCTACCAAAGTTTCGTGTCCGTCTCTGCTCTCAATCGCGGGCGCCATCGTCCGGAATCACGAGGTTCCGACAGCGCTTAACGTGTCGTTCGACCTTCCTCACAAACGAGTTTCCAACCCATGAACCAGTTGCCAATCCGTGTGCTTGCACTTGGGCTTTCCGTCGCGCTGTGGACAACCGCGGTCCGTGGCGATGACGACACGGAGATCAAGTTGACCGCGTGCCCCGTTCCGGTCCAGAAGACGATCCAGGCCGAATCGAAGGGCGCGCGGATCGACAAGGTGAGCAAGGAGACCGAGGACGGAAAGACGACGTTTTGGGCCGTGTTCATCAGCAGCACCAAGCATTACGAGATGGCGGTTGCCGAGGACGGAACGCTCCAGGAAATCAGCATGGAGGCCGACGCCGACGAGGTTCCGTTCAACGAGTGTCCGGCCGCCGTTCAGAAGGCACTTCACTTCGAGGCCAAGGGCACGAAAATCGAGACCGTCGGCAAGGACGTGAAGTACGGCGGGACGATCTACGCGGCCATTGTGGCGATCGGAAACCGCGAGTACGAGATCGTCGTCGCGCACGACGGCATGCTCATCGAGAAATCGCTCATCATCGACGAAGACGAGATCGAGCTCGATAAGTGCCCTGCGGCCGTCCAGAAGGCGTTCAAAGACCAAGCCCACGACGGTAAGATCGGTTCCATCACGCGCTCTACAGGGATCGACGGCCACGTCTACGAAACGGAGATCGAGATCCAGGACAAGGTCTACGTCGTTGAGGTCAACGAGGGCGGAATCTTGATTTCAAAGCTGTTGGACGACGCTGGCGAGTAGTGGCCGAACGGGCGTTACCGACAGGTCGCCCGTTCGAGAATTCGTCGCAAAGTCGTGGCCTAACGCGCGCGTTCTCTCCAGCGGACCACCATCGCTTCACACGTGCCGTCGCCGCGATGCGCCCATCCGTCGCTTCTCGAAGGAGGGAACCGAAGCCTCGAGGGTTCGGACGCCCCTTTCGGGCGATGGGCAAAGAACGCTATGGACAACGCTAATAAACTTCTGGTTGGGCGAGTCGGTCAGTGGTAGAAGCACACGAGGTCGCAGGCCGACCTGCTGCACTCCTCCAACCAGCCGATGAGTTCCCTCACGGCCTCTCGAACCTCGGGCTCCAGCGCCGCCAGGTTGGCGGACTCGAGGGCACGCAGAGCCGGGGTGACCTCGACAGCTCTGAGGTAGCCGATTGCCGGGAAGTCATCTGGTTCCGGGATGGCGACGGGCGAACCCCGGTAAATGAGGTGCCAGCTCAGGGCAAGCGTCTCGGGCGGGACTCCCGCCCGGCTCAGTCCCCGGTCCACCTCGTCGGCCCAGTCGGAGTCCATCGAAGAAAAATGGGCGTTCGGCAGGTGCTTGCCGAGGTGCCAGCAAAGCATCTTAAGCACATAGCCGTACTTACTGCCGTATCCCTCCCGTAGCGGCTTTCCCTCGACGATCTCGTGGAGGGCTAGTTCCAGCGTCAGTTCGTCCTCATCATCGGCATCGAACCGATCCTGCTCAAAGAGGTCGGCGAACTCGTCGGCGATCGCGGACACGAGGGCCGCATCCTGAGAGCCGAAGGCCCGCTCTACGAGGGCCAATTGCACGGTAAACGGCATGATCCCATAGCTCATCGTCGATTGATCCCATGTCGCCGGCGCGCTCGGCCGATCCACCAAGTTCGTCGAGCATTGCCGGCGGATGAGGCGTTATCATATCGCATCGCGCGATGACTGAGCAGCGGTCATGACCGACCTCGAAATGGTACGCCTGCGATGCCCGGGCGAGAATGCTGAAATCCCCGTTCGGGGCAGATGGGAGGACATGCGATAGCACCGGGATCCCTGGGGTGCTAGGTTTGCTCGCCCCGAGCATCGCGTCCTCGTAATCCCTGATGCCGATTCGGCCGAACTGAGTAAGGCCCGACACCCGTTCCCGTAGCTCGACATCAAGACCACGGAATGAGCCGAAAGGGCCGCAGGAGCATTACTGAGAGGAATATGCGAGCAACGCATGTTGAAGGTTGTTTTCACAGGGTGGCCGAACCGTCTCTTGCGAACCCACAACGCCCTGAGGGCCAGATCAAGCAAATAGTGGAATCACTTGAGAATCCTTATCTATCTCGCCTGAGCCCAGGGTCGGCAGGTCCCTACTCGACCAGGCCGATAATGCGCTTGCGTGCGCTCTTGTTGGCGTCCCAGGCAACGTAGTAGGAGCCGCCACCCGACGTGGTCAGCGAGTCGCTAATGTACTGTGACCCGATAATGTTGTTCACGCCGTTGCCCGCGACGCTCAGGTTGGCCGCCGCGCCATAAAATGTCCCCGTAACCGTGAACGAGCCGTTTCCGGTGATGTTGATCGGCTGATTCGCGGTGCGCTCCTGGAAGAGCGAAATGCCTTGATAGAGACCGGACGTTGGCGGGCTGAGGCTGATGCTCGAGCTGGAGTTGCCTTTGATGGAGATGACGTCGCTGTTGCTCTTCGACGACGGTGCGTTATAAATCATCACGCCGGAACCGGTCAGCGTGCCGCCGACCGACCCGCCACCACCGAACGAAAAACCACCCCCGCCCATATAGTAGATTCCGGGCGAGAGCGTGACGTTCGCGTTCCCCGAGATGGCAATACCCCCCTCGTACACGCCGGGCGACAAGGTGACGTTTCCCCCGGTGATATTGATCTTCTTTGTGCTCTGAAGCGTGAGCGTGGTGGGGTCGGGCTCGGGTAGGTACGCGAGTGGATCAGGGGCCGGGATGGAGTCGGTGTAAACCGGGCCGACGAAGGAACCTCCATTGCTCACGCCATATCCGCCCACGACGTCGAACTCATTGGCCGCGGCAATGCTTCCGCCGCCGGAATACGCGGCCTCTGAGTTGTTCGAATCGACGATCACCGAGGAGTTCTGTACGGTGACCGTGCCCCCTCCGCTAAGGGCCAGTGCGCTCGGCATCGTCGGGTCCAGCAGGATGATACCGTTGTTGAAGGGGGCCCAAAGGCCGCGGGCGACGGATCGAGCGGTCACGGTGAGGCTGCTGGAGCCCCAGATCGCGCTGAAGCACCGGGGCTGATTGAGCTGGAGGATGATTTCGGTGTAACCCGTTGTCCCTGCGAACGGCCCCGACTGGGGAGGCGTATTGACCGTCACAACGCTATTCACGCTATCATTCGTATATCCCGCGGCGGCGGCCACCGCCAGCGCGGCCTGCTTGGCGCTTCCATCCAGATCAAGCCCGGCGTTGGTCGGGTAATGGAGGAAGAGCTGCTGCGCGGCGGCCAGGGCGGCGGCATCGGCGGCCGTACGCGTCCGCTGCCGTTCGTACATCAGCAAGCCGCCGTCCAGCGAAAGCGCCATGACGCCGAGAAGGACGAGCGAGCACAGGGCGATGAATGGGGCCACCGCCCCTCGGCGGCGGGAAGATCGGCTCTGGCATCTCACGGATCGACTCCCAGTAAGCAGGCCTCAAGGCTAGCACGCCGCTCCAGAGAGAGGCGGCGCGCGGCCCGGTACGACTAGTAAAACATCGGCACCGTCGACGAGGACGTCAGCGTCATACCCGAGCCGGCCCACTCGGGGATCCAGTTGTAGCTGAGTGTCACCGTGACTGTGTTGGCGATATAGGTCCCGCTGACCGTGTCGTAATGGTAAGGCTGGTTGGACGTGTTCCAGGTCACCGTACTGCTCAGAAGGGTCGGGTCGAGCGCGACGGCCCGGGACTGGATGGCCTGCGTGAATACGTCCGCCGCCGAGGCCGCTTGCAGGCCCGTCTCCTTGGCATACAGGGCCCCGTGCACCGACGCCCAGCGGGCCCCCTCACGCGCCAGCAACGAGACCTGCTGGTAGCGAAAGACCCCCATGCCGGCAACCAGGATGCCGAAAAGAACGAGGACGAGGGCAGAGCACACCAGGCTGTATTCGACGACCGTCGCACCGCGTCGTTGACGGTGCCCGCATTGAGTTCGCATCGTTCGGCCTCAGGAATCCCCTCGTCTGCGGGACGGGGGCAACTTGGGGTCAATTCAGGATCGGAAACGTCGGTGGGATCGCCATCGTGCAGACACGCGTGATTTGCGACTGATTGGGGATGCCCGGATAAGACGCAAGGGTGTCGAATGTCCATGTGACGGACACCTGGACAAAGCTGGAGCCGGCGTAGTTCGTTTGGGAAAAGGGGCCAGCGGCGCTCGAACCGTAGCCGACGGCAACCGTCGGTGCGGGTGTCAGACCGTTGGCGTTGGCGTCAGCCAGGGCAGCGGCCTGGAGGCTCGCGAAAGCGGATGTCGGATCGTTCGCCGTGAGCTGGCCGTAAAGCGCGCCGTTCCGGGCGCAGCCGTCCAGGACCATCTCGGAGTAAAAAATCCGGGCGAAGTCCACCGCGGCCATCAGCATGTAAGCGAGCAGAGGGAGCAAAAGCGCCAGTTCGACGGCCGCAAGACCGGGCCGATTCTTAGCGCGCACGGACAACCGTTGCCTCACGTTGAGCGCTCCTCGACGGAAATCGAGACCACAGGGTTACTAACGACGAAATTCAGGCCACGGACGAAACACGACTTAGCCTGGCTGCACAGCAGTAATCATTTCCGGAAGTTCCAACTTCCATCCAATCCGTAGGCTCTGTTTCAGCAACCCCGCGACTGACTTTTGCGCTCGCTACAATCGATGGGACCACGATAATGAGGTGAGGGTGATCGGGAAGACTCTCGCTGCAAACGTAAGTCAGTTATGGGGGATTGTCAAAGCGGTCGAGCCCCACAAACCGCGCGTGGTGAAAAAGCGACGGGGATACCATTTAGCACTCATGCAAGATGGCGTTTACCTACACAGCAGAGAAGCCGCATAGGATCACATGGCTTACTTGGTTTTTCAAGTTGAAAGGAAAACGGACAACAGTGCTACAGTTCCTGGACGGCTGCACCCAAAATGGGACCGACTGGAACGGAAGGTCCGCAACATCACTTTACAGCGGTTTTCTCTCGCGTTGCGTACGCCCGTACCACCCGACATCGTTTTATGTTTGGCGCCAGCATGTTTTGGGAGGGCGAGGCTCCGTCCGAGCCAGTCTTGTTCGGAGGACGAGTCTTCGAGTCCTCTGAACATCGCGTGTGATGACGCGATTCCCCGGGGCGGCACGCGATGATCCATCGGCTCGAAGACTCGCCGATAGATCAAGGCTGGCTCGGACGGAGCCTCGCCCTCCCGTGCGCGCAACGCGACCGTAAACCGCTGAAAGGAACACGACACAACCCACGCCTGTCGCCATCACCGCACACCCTTCCGTTCGTACACAAAGTCCAACGTCCCTTCCGCGAGAGTGATCCCTTGAATTGCCCTGAGCAGTTGGGCACGCGTCGCATTGCCGGGGGCAAGCCGAGGCTCGGCGGAGAGGGCGAAGACCGTGACATGATAAGTTTTCAGGCCCGGTCCCTTCGAGCACAACGGGTCGTACTCGGCGCGTCGGCGGTCGTTGAGTCCGATCCGGCCGATCGACTTCGAATTCGATGGCAGGCTCGTGACGTCGGCGGGAATGTTGTACACAACCCAGTACGATTTCTCCTGGTCGGGAGCCGTATGCCAGAGACTCACCGCGAACGACTTCGTGCCCTCGGGCGCGTTCTTCCACGCGACCGCGGGCGAGAGACCGACCCCATCACAGGTACAGGCGACCGAGAGTAGCCCCTTGGCGTCGACGGAGGAACTCGTCACGACGAGCCGAGGATGCTTGCCGTTCGGTGTCGTCGTGGCCGAGTCGTTGCCCACCGTCGCGGGCGGCCGCGCATCCCTCGAAAGCGGCGTGCGGGTTTCGGCGCGGCGCGGGGGGCGCTCCGGGTCGCCGGGTCCACGACGCCCTGGCATGTAGGTCTCGGCCCTCGTCTGGCCGTTCGTATCCACGAAGACGAACCGTGCCGATCCGTCGCCCGCGAGGGTATAACTCACCGTCCCGCTCTTGCCATTCACGTCGTACGTCAGCGCGTAGGTGCCGGGCTTCGTTTCTCGAAAATCCGTGATCCTCGCCCCGCGCAACGGACGAAGGTCAGGGCGAATCGGCTCGGCCCGAGGTTGAGGATCGACCTGGCCCCCACGCTCGGTCACTTCACCGTGAAAGCCACCGTTGAGGTAGGGATACTGCCTGGTCGCGTGATAGTGGTAGTTGCCGTTTGCGTCCTTGTGCCCGTTGAACGCGTCGAGATCCTTGACCGGGGAGCCGTCTGCCTCGTCATACCCGTAGATGGGATAGCCGTCGAGCGCGTACGCAACGGGCTTCCCCTTGCCGGTCGTCTTTTCGAGATGCACCGGGGCGAGGTGGTAGTGATAGTCGTCAGCCCGCCCGCAGTGGCCGCCGTACTCGTCGAGCTCGCCAAAGAGGTAGGCATCGTCTCCCCGATTGTTGAGCGGATTGAAGATCGGGATGCCATTCACCGCAACCGCGATCGCCCCGCGCAGGAATTGGCCGTTCGTCGACCGGGGGCGAGCCGCCGGGACGGGATGAAGCGGAATCTGCCACGCATTGTCGCCAACGTAATTCTGTGGGATCGGTACCTGCTGCTGCCACGACCGGATGCCGATCATCATCGGATGGCCCGGAATCCCATTCGACTCGACGTAGAAGTAGCAATCGTCCCAGCGCGTCCTGATCGCCTTGAGGTCGACGAAGGCCTGGAACGCGCTCGCAATCTCGGGAATCGCTTCACGCGCCACGTTTGCTTTGTCCCTTCCCGTCTCGAGTTGGGCGACCAGCCTTTCGACGTCGGGAACACCACGATCGACGATCCCCAGCCGCGGGGCAGCCCGCGCGGCGTGGTGTTCCTCGTCGTGTCCGTGATCGAAGCGAACACCCCCGTTTCTCTCCGCTGCCCGACGGATCTCGGCCAGGCGATGCTCGATCCTGTGCTGATCCTCGGGTTCGAGCAAGCTGACAGGGAGCAAGACCAGCGTGTCGTCGTCGCGACGAATCTGCACCATGCCCTCGCGAGCCATCACGAACGATCCCCGTTCGCGAAACACCCCGGACGCCGCGGCCCACGTGCGCTCGGACGGCAGATCCTGATGCGAATCATCGGCCGTCGACGACCGTTGATGGGAGTGACCGGGATGGGCGTTGGCGATCGAGTCCGCCGCGACCATCGACAGCAACACAATGAAACATTTGGCAAGTCGAGACATGAAGCACCGTTTTCGCAGCGCGCAGGTCTGCGCGTTTGAGGCAGACGCGATCCTCGCGGTCAGGACGAAACGTCTGTACTTCGACCTCTTTGCAACCAGCCGGCTCTGGCCCCGCGTTCGCCGCGCGCCCGCTCGACCGATCGCTTCGGATGGAAGCTCGGCAGGGGCGGCTGGGGTCGAGCCCGCGCGGTGATTCCTCAGTAGGGCAGCCATCGCACTCTGTGGAAACGCGGCGGGCTCGACCCCAGCCGCCCCTCCTTGAACGGCGACCGGCGGTCAACCTTCTAGAAGGGGGGCTGGGGGGGGACGTTCGTGTCTTCCGCAAAATTCGTCATGCTTTCAGGAGTCACTCCTCCAACTCGACGGTCCGATCCGCCGCATGATGGGACGCATGATCAAAAAAGGCCGCACCCAGGTCCCGCTCTTCATTCAGGTCCAGCCTCAAGGTCAACCGGTCGGGGCCGTACGGCATCTTGATGAAGCGCATCTGCTGAATCCGGCCGCTGGCGACGTCGTACGTGATCTCGACGCGCCTTGGGCCGCGATACCCGCGCTTCTTGACGGCGACGAGCAGCCGGGTTGATCTCTCCTCCGACCGCACGTCCCCTTCGGCCGTTTCGACCGGCAGCAGCTGCACCTCGTAAGCCGTGCGCAGGCGCTCCAGAGCTTCCTTGATGTTGCTGAGCGGCATCGCGTGCTCGTGACCGGGGACATCGCGATTGAACCGGGTCAGGTCGGGACTGACGCGCACCGGTCCATCCGGCCGCGCGGCCCAACTGGTCTTGCCGTTACTGCCGGTGACAAACGGCAGCCCCTCCTTCGTCATGCGCACCAGGACGAATTGATTTTTCCCCCGGACGTGCAGCACGGCCCCGTCCAGCGGCGGTTTCGGCGGTCGGCCCCAATCGAATGGTTCCGAACCCGGTCCGCGCGCCTGGGACAGCGTGCGGTCCTCGACGGTGATCTGATACGTGCGATCGGTCGGCCGGGTACTGGATACGATGAGCCGGTTCAGCTCCACGACGGCTGCCGATACCGGGGTTTCCGCCAATCCTCTCAACAGCACGAGCACCAAGGCCGCCATGGCGAGAAGCACTCCCGCGAGCGCCACGAGGGGCCGGAGGCGGCGGGGCCAGGATCCCCTGGACAATCGAGACGCCGTTTCCGACTCAGCCGCGGCCTGAGCGAGAAGCTCACCTCGCAGACGATCGTGCAAGAGCACGGCCCGTGCAAACTCCTGAGCATTCTCTGGAGCGGCTTTAAGCCAACGCGCAAGGGCGGCGTGCTCGTCCGGAGAGAGTGTCTCGTCCAGATAGCCGTCAATCAGCGTCCGGGGAATCAGCGTCATGGCGCACCTCCTTGCAGCGCGGACTTCTGCTCGATGCACTCGCGCAGTTGGTCGCGAATCCGCTGGAGCGCCTTCGCCACCGAATTCGCCGTCATCCCGACCCTTCCGGCGATCGCGATCGGCTTCAGGTCGTGGACGTAGCGGAGGTCGCACAGTTCTCGAGCTCTTGCGTCGAGCCTGCCCAGGCATTCGCTGAGGAGATCCAGTGACCGCGTACCTTCCGCCGGCACCGCCTCGAACGTCGAGGCCAGACAGGTGATGAGCGCGTTGTCGAAGACCAAGCAATCGCGTTCCAACCTCCTTAGATAGAGTCCCACCTGGTTCCGCGCAATGCCGAGCGCCCATCCCACGAAGGGTCGAGCTGGATCGTAACGGTCAAACGATTCGATCACCGCGATCGCAACTTCTTGCAGCACGTCATCTCGGGCCGTGAAGTCGCGCACCACCGATGTCACAAACGCCGAGACCACCGGCTGAGCCAACGTCCAGAGCTTCATCGCCTGTCGGGTCTGTCCATCCACGATCGACTCCTTGCCCTCCCTCTTGCCCATCACTTATCCCGCGGCCCGAAATTATGACCAAATTCCGAAACGCGGCTGCGATCTGGTGGGTCCCCACGCCTTCGGTGGGTTCTGACGAGCCGCCGAATATCAAAGCCCTCGTATTCCTCTTTTTACGCCTCAGACCGGCGAAAGTTCTCAACGACGCGACTTCCGGCGGGCTTCAAAACCGCCTCAGTTGACCAGACTCGACACTCAGATTGAAATTGCCGGCGTTTATGGCGTTCAGGGAGTTTATGGCGAGAATGGAACAAATCCGTGAACTTCTCTGACTATGATTAGGGTGTTTGGCACTGTCGCCATTCGCCGGATACTCGACGGGCATGAAGCCAGGCCAGGCAGTCAGGTGCCGACAGCGGTCAGAACGACTTTGCAGACGCGTGGAGGCGGTATGCCCGGGGCACCAATCCGGCGGACGGTGTCGATCGTGGTCGGCGGGGCAAGCCAGGGAAGGGACGCCGCCACTCATGTCACGGAACCGGCGAGCGCGAGAACACGCGCAGGCGGCGCTTCGGCGCGCGTGCGAACGAGTGGAAAGCCGGGCGCTTGTGAGCGGCGTCGGCTAGCAGGTGCGAAGCCCGAACATCATCGGGGTTCAAAACGAAAGACGACCGTCAGCCGGGATGGCCGACGGTCGTCTCATGTAGGAGGGGTGGATGACGGGATTCGAACCCGCGATATCCAGATCCACAATCTGAACCCCGATTCCCGCAACCAGACTCATTCCAACGACTTACGTCAACCTCCATTGTCGCTTGCCCACCCTGTGCCCACCGACACCCGTCAAACCGATCCCGACCTCGCGTTGATCGTGGAGCGGTGGGGCGAACTCCCCGAGGCGGTCCGGGCCGGCATGGTCGCGATGGTACGGGCGTCGGCTCCATCCACCCATGGTGAGGGCGACAAGAAGCGAAAACGCGCGGGTCGCAAGTAGGCGAACCGATGGAGAGCCTCGGGCGGGTCAACTGGCCCGCAACGCCCCCGACCGGATCCAGGTGCGGAGCTGGTTGACCGCATCCTCCGACGACATGGGGCATTCTCTGAGGCGCTTGTACACGTGGTTCGGGGTTGCTCCGCGGGTCAACACCACGCTCACGTCGGGCACAGAGAGCCCGATGAGACGGTGGAGGATCACGATCAGGATGTCGTGCAGCCGTCGAGCCTCGGCCAGTGTGATGTTGTGGCCTCGTAGCGCGGGATCCTTGTGAGCCTCTACACGGCTACCAGAGCGATCGACCATCGACATCGCCGCTTGCTCCCTCGGAAGCGCTGACGGGCCGCCCCAGGGCAAACGGTGCCCGGTGGCGGCCTCGAAAACCAAACTGTACCGACGGCGGTGTCAGCGGGCCTGATTGGCGAACTGGCGGTTGCCGCGGTTGATCCACCCCACGGTGGCCTGGTACTCGTCGGACTGCTGGGCCGCTTCGTCGTTGACACCCATCACCGGGACCCCGCACCGTCCGGCCAGCGCCATCAGGGTCCGGTGCCGGGCGAGCTCGTCGGGGGTGGGTTGGCGTGGAGTCGCGGCCTCCTCGGCCAGACGCTCCCGGGCCCGGGCCTCCCGATCCGCGGCCAACCGGGCGCCGATGCTGTCGAGTTGGGCCTGCAGGGACCGCTGGCTGTCGGTCATGCCGCCGGTCGCGACCGAGCTCGTCGAAGGGGTCGGGGCGGGACTCGGCTGCGCGAGCGTCGGGACACCGTTCACGAGACGGAAGGCCGAGATCGGGAGGCCGAGCTCCCTCGCGAGCGTAACCAGGGAGGGACAGCCGAGAGCGTTCCAGGCGAATTGGACATTGGCGTTCGTATGCATGGGTACACCTATCGGTTAGCGATCGCCAGCATGGCGACCGAGGGGTTAGTGATCTGGCAATGGCTCGACCGGTTTCCCGGGACCGTCACCCGGATCGTAGGGTGAGTCTTCCCGTATTTCATTGATGCGGTTGCGCACTTTTTTGCGCCACTCGAATAGCCGTTTTTCCGCACCTTCGAGGGATTCGTCCGTGATCTGCTCGGCGGCCGTTGGAGCTTCGGACTGCTTACCCGCAATGGCCCCAATGACGGTCTGCTCAAGGAGGTTCGCCATTCCGAGGAGGGTTGCGGCATCCCGCATCCGCCAGGCTGGCGCGACCACGACCTTTTGCTCGGTCACGCTACCATCGTCGTTGAGCACCTTGACGGTCCTCACTTCGCCGTCTAGTGACCATCCCAGCATCTGGAGGGCTTTGATCTTCAACTGGGCCGCAATCGACCAGTTCTGCTCGAGCCGCTTCTCATCCTTCTGGACCCACGAGACCCGTCGTTCCTCGTCGAGCCGACGGCGCTCCTCGGATTCGACGTGATCGAGATGACGATCGTAGGCGGTCGCACGCTCGGTCCAGGCGAATTGACGGGACCACTCCGAGATGCGGCTACTTAGGGGCCTTTTTCGGGGGGGTTCTTGACCCACTTTTGACCCACTTTTGACCCCCGATTCGTTTGCCGCCCGATAGGCGATGGACGCATCGTCGAGGGTCCTGGACGGTCCCAGGTGCAGGTAGACCTGGAAGGCCCTGTAGGCGCTCGCGGACTCACCGTGTCGCCGCTCCCAGGGATTCTGGAAGGTGACCGTGGCAGGAGTTTTGGCGGGCCGTGCGGGCATCGGTGGATCCTCGTGAGGTCTCGTCAAGCGTATCTGGGATACCGGTGTTCATCAAGTCGGACGGGTTACGCCACGCCGCGGATTCCGCCGGACCCCAGTTCGCGCAAATTTGCGCTAACTGGTACCTGGCATAAGGGTGGTAAGTTGGGGGATGTCATGGCGGGACGACAGCGTCGAATCGGCGATCCAGGACCCACGAGCATCACCGCGACGTCGTTGACGGAAGAAAAAGGTCTTAATGTACGCCATTCGATTGCTTCTATGACCTCATGCGATCGGGGTCCGTTGTCGAAAGGCCGCCCTTGAGGGATGTCGAACCAACGTGTTTACGCTCGGACGGGTGACGCCCCACCAGGTCGGCCGCTTCCTTGGCCGTGCGCTTGATGGTGTTGGCCTTTCGCTTCAGCCGCTCCGCCCGGCCCGACTGACGTCCATGGTGCATGCCGCGATCGGATAAAGTCAGGAAGGTGTGTTGGCCGTTCGTGAAGTCCCACCGGCGCGCAATCACGATCGGGTAGACTGGTGCCGAGCGGGGACCGCCGTTGTCGGTTCGCAGGTAGAGATCACGGCCCTCGATCTGGTCGATGCGGTCGCACAGGTCGTAATAGGTCGTGAACCTCGGAATGTGGATTTCGGCATCGAAGACGCCGGCTTCCAGGTCATTGCGACGCGCCTTCGATTCGGCGTCCATCTTGCTGGTATCGTCCCGAATCACAACAGCCTTGTCGGTCGTGTTGAACTCCGAGTTCGCACTCCGCTCCTGGTAGTGGAACCGATCCCTGGCATCAACGATCTCCTCGACATCATAGTTGAGCGCCGACGAGACCGCCCGGGGGGGCATTGAGACGATGCACTGATCTCCCTTGATGACGCACGTCAACCTGAGAAAGAAGTTGGGGTTTGCGGCGGTCGGGCCGGGCGTGCTTGGGTTCGCAAAACAGTCAATGATCTTGACGACCGAGGATTTGAGGAAGTCGCTACCCTGGTTGGCGGTCCCGACCGACCATGCATTTGGGTTGTTGATCGTCACCCGGATCCCGATCCGGTCGCGCAGCATCCGGAATCCACCGTTGACATGCCGCCAGGTTCCGGAGCCATCCCAGACGGCCGGGTAGGGACCCGGGTAGTCGTCGCTCATCGAGAGCCGGTACTGGAGTGCCTTGCCAGCGATGTCCTTTTGGAAAAGTTGCCCGATTGGCGGGCGATGACTCTTCACGTAGTTGCCCTTGCCGAAGACGGCGTCCAGGCTCGGAACGGTGTTTGACCTGTCCGACGAGACCGCGTTGGGATAGTGGCCGTCACCCGCCTCATCGAAGATCCAGGTCCTGTACGCGTTGTACGTTTCTCCGGTCGCAAAGGCAACGTCAGTGGACAGGAAGCTGCTGAGGTTGTCCAGGTCGTCCGCGCTCGACTGCCAGGCCGGTGCCAGGACCAACGAACACTCGTATTCCTTCAGACCCCCCATGACGATGATCTTGTTTCGGACCGGACGGAGGTCGCGGCCAAGCTGCGCCTCACCGAGGTTCGTCGTGCTGGCCTCGAATGGGCTGTACTGCTTGAAGGTGCGGCGTTGCTGGAGGGCGAGCTGCTTGGTGGGGGCGAGCTGCTTGAGCTGGATCTTGAAATCAGTTTGGGGAGTGGGGGCGCTGCCGCCGCCGCTGTCGGACTCGGAGTTCTGGTCAGGGTTGCGGGTAGAGAGTGCGAACCAGCACGCGAACCCGTAGGGCTCGATGAGCTTGTCGATCAACGTCGGCCACGCCATGCCCAGGAACGGCGTGTCGGGGACAATGATCGCCTTGGCGTTATAGGTGGAGGAGTCGCCGGGGTCAAAGGAATCGTCGTTGATCGGCTCCCTGGAGATCAGGAGCGCATCGAGGTCTTCGCCCTTGGGGTTCTGGACATACGGCGCACTACCGTCGTCCGGAGGGGCGTTGTGGCGGAAGAGTAGGTACCGGGCGGCATCGTGGAGACGCCAGAGCTGCTGGGGAGCGCCGGTCTCGGATTGGTCGGGAGGATCGGCGTCGTCGGACTGGTCGGGACTGTCGTCCTCGATATCCTGTTCGTCCTCTGATTGGCCGATCAAGGTGGGATCGAGGAACACCGGGTAATCGTTCGGTGGGGTGCCCGAGTTGGCGTCATCAGGACAACGGTTCGGTTTGCCGCGTGGGTTGAACTGCGGAACCTTTTGGACCTTGACATCGGAGACTGTTGTCGGCGCGTCACAGTCACGCTGTAACACGTCCTGCACCTTATCATCAAACGCGTGCAACGCGATCCCTTGGGCCTCAAACGTGACACCCTCGGTCTCGCCCCCGATCATGCCGTCGAACTCGAGCACGATCCCGTCGAAGATGTACACCAGGGTGCCGTCCGGTTGGGTAGCCGAGACCAAGAGCCGCATGGCCGGCGTGATCACGTACGGACCGTTGTAGTTCGTACTGAGGGCCTGCTCGACGTAGTAGGGGCCTGGGGAGGACGGGCGCTGGTCGAACACGTACCGGAACACGGCCATGCCAGGATCGGGGCCGAGGGTCTGCTGAATCGACAGGCATCGCACGTTCGGGAACTCGACCGGGTCCGACTCACCATCCCACTGGTAAACCTTGATGGGGATGCAGGGGCGACATGATGGTGTCTGACCATTCTGGTCTGGCTGTGGAATAAACGGGTCGGAAACTGGCATCGCGGCAGCCTCATATGAAAGTCTGTGAGAGCGTCGAGCAGATTTGCGGAGGTTTACGCACATGGGGTCACGGAGGCACAACCACGTCAAACCGACGATCCAGGACCTGGTCGACGAGCATGACCGCGACATTGCTGAAGGCGTAGAAGGGCCGCGGAGGTTGGTTTGCATCACCCTCCTGGAACTGGGTCGCCTCCTGGCGGGCCTGCGGGTCCACTCCGTACGTTTGCTTTATTTCACCGGGCGTCGCGACGACTTCGCCCTTGAGCTGCTGAGCGGTCTTCATGGCCCCACGTAAGACCGCCATTTCCTGCCCCGGGAAGTGAGCACTCTTCCAGGCCTCGTAAGCTGGCGAGAGCGCAGGCCAGGCGTTACCGTCCGGGTCCTGCTCTGCGTCCATGTTGACCGCGATTCCCGCCGCGGCTGCCTCAGCAATCTCGTCGGCCAAGCCGGGGGTCGTGAAGTCGAACGCGTCGCAAAAGCGTTGAAGCTCTCCGATGAGGGTCGGGATGCTGGCCATGCGATACTCCTTACTGGGGGGGCGGCCCCATCGGCATTTGAAACTGACGGAGCAGCGCCGCACGCTTGCCGGCCGCCTCGCACGACTCGATGTAGGACTCTTGATCGAGCGTTCGACCGGTGCGGACCAAAATAAACATCACATGTGGAATCATGGCCGCCGGAACAATCTCGGGATTGATGCCATTGGCGAAGAAAGACGCTGCGATCCAGTTGGTGAGAGTCCTCCGGAACTGCTGCGGACCGATCAGGGCCGTGATCGTGGCCCGGCCGAGTTCTTGTTCGTCGCACACCGTCATGATGTCATCGACTTCCTTATCGTCAACATCATAGTTTGCTTGAATAAGAATAGAGCAGGCATAGTAGAGATCCGTCATACCAACGGACTTTCGGAGCGCGCACAGATCAAAGACCTTATCCCTGACCTCAGAAAGGATCGGTGAGATCCCGGACCACGGCAAGATCCAAAGCCGCCGGTGGCGGTCGACGAGCTTCACGCCAGGCCGGAACGCTTTCCGCATCCGCTCGCGAGGCGTGGGGGCGTCGGGGGGAAGTGGTGGATCGGAGGGTTGTTCGGAGCCAGGGTCGTTTTTCGGTTCTTCGTCCATTATTCCCTCACAGGGCCTTGGCCTGGGATGTTTACGGGCGCCACCGGTACCGGGCCGCCGCCCTGTGGGATGCTGCCACCGGCGCCGCCCGGGCGTTGGAGTCCATCACGCAATAGACGGTTCGTTTCTTGCGTTTCCTTCACGAGTTGATTGACGTCCCTGGCAACTCCAGGATCGTTGAGCTGGCGCTGCCCTGGGGGTTCGGACGCGGTACCGAAGCCAGGGATGCGCTGCCGTTGAAAGGCCTGCACCTCCTTGGCAGCGTACGGATCCCCCCCGGCGCCCTGGACCGCCCGCGCGGCTTCCCCGAACGCTTTCGCACGTGTAGGAAGGTCGTGAGAGTAGACCTCGGGGAACTGCCTCTCGACGTCCACACCAACTTTTTTCCCTTCCCGGATGAGCGTGGGACGCGCACCGGTGCCGTGCCACTCCTTACCCTCGGAGGCGGACGACTCAAAACCCGCTACCAGGTGCATTTCCTTCGAGCCTTCTCCGTATGCCATCAGGTTGAAAGGTTGGAAAAAGTTCTGGTGTGCCCACTGATCAACGCCCATATGGGCTGGGTTTTTGAACTTCATTCGAACGTCGGCGTATCGTTTCGCGGTTTCGTATGCCGACATCTCCTCACCGGTCTGAAGCTCCCAAACCTTGTTCGCGGACTCCGCGCCAGCGGCGAGTGCGGTTGGATCGCTCTCCGCAAACTTGTTGGAGTTTTCGACCGTCCTACGGGCCGTCTCGGTCCGGATCTTTAGGGCGGCTGCGCGCTTCTCGGGGGTCTTTCGATCCTGGTACGACTCGACCCCGAGCTCCCGGAGCCGTGTGTCGAGCACGTCGGCATTTTTCAGCACGGCGATGGTCGCTTCCCGGGTTCGGTCGCTTCCAAGTTTATTCTGTTTGAGCCAATCCTGAGTATCGAACTTCTTATCCTTCGCGCTTCGCTCATCCGTGTACTTGCGCAACTGAATGAGCTTGTCGGTGTCTGTCATTTCGTCCGTGATGCCGGCTCCCTTGAGGGCCGCGCGTCCCTTGTCGGACGACGTGTTGAGGAGCCGACTGACCTGGATCATGCGTTCCTTGGCTTTTTGCGGGTTGCGCTGGCCGGTGCCCAACGAAACCACACCCATATAGACGCCGGCTTCGCCATAGCTTCCGAGCCTTCCAGCCCTGGCCCGGTTCCCCTCGTCATCGTCGTTTTCTGCATCCGCAGCCGCTTTCTCGGGTGTCACCATGGCGGCCGCCGCTTCGTTCAGAGCTGGCACGGCCGTGCTGTAGCGAAGGTTTCCACGACTGAGACCCTCGAATGCGGTCCCGAGTGGCTCCATGGCTTCCTGGACGTTGTGGACCTTCCCGAACAGTGCAGCCGTCCCTACCGCCTCGCCAACCGCCGCCTCGTCGATTCCCTTCTCTCGCCCCAACTTTGCGGCCTGAACAATGATTTTATGTTGAAGCTCTTCAACGGTCTCTCCCGCTTCGGGCACAATGTTGCCCTTCTCTCTCGCGGCCGGGAGGATGTTTTCGGCGCTCTGATAGAGTTCCCGGGCCGCCGCCGGCATCATGTGGGCTTCATTGGAAATGTCGAGAACGTTCTTCTCGACAACCTTGTCCGTCGGGCCTTTATGGCCGGTGATGTCCTTGAGTTCCCTGAGCGAATCGCGAAACCCAATTGCTTCCTTTGAAAGCGATTTCCAGTATTGTTCAAGTTCCTCCGTGGCTTTAAGCACGTCGCCGAGAACCTTATGGACAGCGCCGAGGGCAAGACCGGCGGCACCGAAGCGCCCGAGGGCAGACGTGGCGCTCCCGGCTTTTCCACTAACCGCGCCGAGACCGCTCCCGATGCTAGCCAGAGAGCTCCTTGTTGTGGCGGCCTGAGCCTGAAGGGCGACCATCGCGGCGTCGAGCTTTTGGATTTGCCGGGACGCTGCGGCTGCCGACCGTCCGCCTCCGCCGGCAAACCCACTGAGGCTCGAATTCGTCTTGACGGCCATGGCGTCAAGGGCCGTCAAGGCCGCAATGACTTGCGCGGTCTTTGACAGGATGTCGGTATTGTCGCTCTTATATATCAGGTTGTATTCACGATCTGGCATGGCGAGCGCTCAATTCCACGACGGTTTAAGATCAAACGAGAGATCGTCATCGTCATCGTTGGGCGAGCCGAGAACGCCCCGGAAGCCAGTGACTCTTACTTCGGCGTCCATGTCTACCCCGGATGCAGCTAGCTTCGCCCTGAACCGCTCGAGGTCCTGCTCGGTCATGGACTCGAGCCCGCCAGCGAGAGCCGGCTCGCGAATGCCGTCGATCCAGCAAAGAAGGGCCGCCGTGCAGCGCTCGCAGAGATCGGCCGGGGGAACCATCTGGGCGAGCGGTGATGGCTCCCAGGTGATCGTGACCCGGTCGTCGGCCGGCCCGAGATCGCACTTGCACCGATCACACGTTGTTTTGACCGACATTCGCGTGAGCCTCCTGGGTCGTGTGGATTGCTGAAAACCAGGCGATGAGGTCTTCACAGCACGAGACGCAGATGTCAAAAGTCGGGAACCGATCCCGGTGGGGACCGCACTCTGCGCGGAGCACGGTACGACCGGCCTCGATGAGAGTTCCGCACCGATCGCACGTAATCCGTTGGTGCACCCCCATCATGACTCTCCACTGGCTACGGTCGCGGGCCGGATCGACGCGCGGGCGAGCTGCTCGACGTCCTCGCGTAGTAACCGGCGTGTCCTCATGCCCGGTACCTGGATCGACGCCACGCGTCCGGCCCGGACGATCCTTTGCATGGACGATCGAGAGATCCCGAGGAGCTTGGCCGCCTCCGGAATGCTCATGCGGGGTTGCTCTGGCACGTTTAGGCCCTCTGTGCTGATTGACCCGATTGATTCCATTGTCCACGCACGACGGCTAGTGTCAAGTAATGACTTTCAGATTTCAAAAGTCTTTCTAAATCTAATATTCGATTCGGAAATCTCTAACATGAGGCGAAAGTGAATCCTTGCTTTTTTCCCTTGCTGAACGGTCCCGGCTTCGGTCCGATGAAAGGGGAGAAAGTCTGCGCACAAGGGAGCTGGCCATGTCGATCGAGGTAACGTGCAAGTGCGGCAAAGTCATCTACGCGCCCGATGAGGCCGCGGGCAAGAAGGGCCGCTGCAAGGCCTGTGGGGCGATCATGGACGTTCCAGAGCCCGCGCTCGAGGCGATCCTTGCGATCGACATCGACGGGGCCTCGAACGGGCCGCCGCCGCTTCCCTCCGCGGTCAGCGATGCCGAGGCGGATGTCGATGAAGCCGAGGATAGCGAAGAATCCGACCCATCCCCGACCGCGGTACCCCTTACGCCGTACGGCGAGCGTCAGTTGCTCAAGGAAAAGTTCGTGATGGTGACCGACCGCCGAATCGTCATTGGCGCAGCGCGAGTCTATGCGGTTGCCCACCTGGTTTCGATCGAGTCGGATTCCCAGAGCGGCGATAAGGTGGTGCCGATTTGCCTTAGCCTGTTCGGCGCCGTCTTCGTGATTGGCGGTCTGGCGATCGGTGGCGTTATTGCCGCTGCGGGGGTCGTGATTGGCGCGGCCTCGATCGCAGCCGCCGCCTACGTGGCCAGCAAGACTCCAGATACGCAGCTCCTGCGGCTTTGGATGTCGTCCGGCCAGAGCGAGACCCTGAAGGATGAAGACGCTGAGTTCGTCAAACGGGTCCGGGTTGCGCTCGTGAACGCGATGGTGACTTGGACGGTGCGGTAAGGCATCAAGCGTGAAAGGACCGCCGAGACCCCCTCCCAGGGATCCGCGGCGGTCCAGGGCCTGCGCGCCGGCCGTGTTCAGTCCGCGTTCGCCAGTAACGTCCGAGTCGCAACCACGAGGTCATCCGTACGCGCCACCGACCACGCAGGATCGAGTGACTCCGGTAGGGAGGTCCAGTCCGACTCCTCGGCCACGATCGTCGTGATCTCGCCCATCAGGCGTAAGCCGGTCTTCCGGCACGTGAAGAGTTGTTGACTGCGGGTTCGGATCGGAAAACGCCCTTCAGGGCCGTCAACGTCAGGCGAGAACCGGGGAATGGTGGGGATCGTGGTCGCTCCGTCGTGTCCGATGATGCTATGCATGATGTCTCCTGGCTTGATTCGCGTCAAGATATGGGGTGATGGGCTTCCTTGCCCTAGGGATCCTTAGTAAGGCTGCGGTCCGACCGGGTTGCGGAGCCAGGCGCTCATACGCCCTTGCCATTCGTGGTACCGGTCAACGTCGGCGTCGCGCTCGAGCCGAACCTCTTCGTCGAGGTCGAGCGAAACGCCCTTGCGGCGATCGACCGCCGGCGGTGCGGACATTGGGACCGAACTGGTCACGCGTCGCGGGAAGTCCATCGGGTCGTCTGTCGTGGCCATCGTGAAACCCTCCATCTTGCTGGTCAAGGAAGGCCCCCGGGAACGACTCCCAGGGGCCGTGAGGGTTTCAGCAGGCGACGTAGCCCGCTTCGTAGCTGGCCTGCCAGGCGGCCTCCTGGGCCATCTGGTCGACGTGGAGGTCATAGGCGGTGGGGCCGACGACTTCGTAATTCGAGCGGTTGAGGGGGCTGGTCTCGGCGTTCCAGGCGATGTCTTCGGGGGTGGGCTGGAAGCGCTGGCGGGTGGGGCGGCTCTTGGCCAGGCCGAGGCCGAACAGGCGGTTGACGGGCTTGACGGGGCGGGTCGAGTCGAACAGGATGGTCGTCATGGCGGAGGGCTCCTTGTTAGCCTTTTGCCTAGAGCCTTGCGGGTGTTACAGCACTCGTAAGGCTCGTTTTGTTTCGGGCTTGCCCATTGCTTGCCCGACATCAGAACTATACTACGGTTTTACTATGGTGTCAACCAGAAACCAAACACGATTCTCGATTTTTCTTCGAGCGATAAGAAATTACTTCCAAACCAGAGTTTGACCTTCAACCAAACGTGGGATAGAATCCCCTCGTGGGATGATTCCTACCAGACCACGCACGCGAACAGGGTGGAGCGAATCATGAGCGAACCGAAGAAGCGCGGGGGGCCACGTCCGGGGTCTGGGCGACCGCAGGGTTCGGGGCCGGGCCGGATCACGACGACGTTCGCCGTGAAGACATCGCCTGAGTACAAGACCTGGATGGGCGAGTTCGCGAAGCATCTCGGCGGAACGGAGGCCGATCTGTTCCGTGAGTCGATGAAAGCGCTGGCGGCAGCGAAGGGGTTCCGAGCTCCGCCTTTGCGGTAGGAGCCGCCTGGCGTGTGGCCGGCGGGGAGATGGGCACCAACTGAGAGGACTGAAACGGTGGCTTGCTTCGTATGCGGGCGTCCTCGCACATCCTGGGTTCAGCGCTACCAGGGTAAGAACGTTGACGTTTGCTCGCTCGAGTGCCGACGAGAAGTCAGAAGGGCACAAGGCAATCGACGCCCGATTCTCAGGCCAGTCGGCGCCGAAAACGCTTCGACCACCCCCGGCCCAAACCGGCTATCCGATGACGAGTACAGCAGACTCCAGCATCACGAAGAAACCATCAGACAAGGTATGCGCACGTTCCTCGAGGTCGGTTCGGCGTTGCTCGGCATCAAGGAGCAACGCCTCTATCGTGCAGAGTTCCCGACGTTTGAAGAGTATGTTTCGACGCGATGGAATATGGCGAAATCGCGAGCGTATCAACTCATCGACGCCAGCGAAACGGCCGAGAATATTGGTCTGCCCTCGCTGAAAATGTCCACAATTGTGGACGAATCTTCCGCGCCGCCCCCTCCACCGGAGGTCCGCGAATCCCAACTCCGGCCGCTCTCCGGCCTCGAACCCGAAGAGCAGCGTGAAGCCTGGCGGGACGCGACGAAATCCGCCGATGGCAAGACTCCCACGGCGAAACAGGTCAAGGCGTCCGTGGCGAAGGTGAAAGCCAAGGCCGCGCCGCCCGAGCCGAAGAGCAAGCCGATTACCCCTCCCGTTACCGATGAAGACGAGGAGCTGTTCAACGCAATCTGGTCTGACATCTCCCCTCGCATCCGGGAGGCAATAAGGGAGTGCCCAGAAGGTCGTCGTGACATGCTCGCGCGGGCGATCGCCGGTCTTGTCGCGGAGTTTTGAACGCACCGCCATCCCACCGCAGACCAGTTAGCGCAAATTTGCGCTAACTGACTCCCGCGTCGGAACTGAGCGTGGAGTTGCGATTCCGCCGGTGGTAGAGAACCTGCGGACCGCGACGGTGCCGGACTTTCTGGAACTAACGGTTGTAGCGATCGTATCGACAACGAAGAGTTTTTTATTTGCGTTTGGTTTGCTGCCTTGACGATGCCGTCGTAGACTTGTTGACAATAGGAAATTCCACTTCGCGTTTCACGAGGCCATTCGGCCTTTCTCGATCGGTTCAACGCACTCGACCGCATCAATGAAAGACCGGGACCTCGTTTCTGTCCCCTGCACCCTTTGATTGAAAGTGCGAAATGCAGTTACACGTTGACGTGGCCGATTGGCTCGTCTACCGGTGCCTCATTGGTTGCGGCACCATTGCCCTGATGTGGATCCCGAGCGTCAGGCAAACCGTCGTCACCTTGCTCGGAAGGCTTCGCGAAATTGAGTGGAACGGTGCCAGCGTTCAAGCTCGATTCCGGGAACCTTCGCCGAGCAACCCCAGGCAGGATGCGGCCCATAAGGTTTTGCCGCCGCACACTGGAAGTGTACCACACGAATCGATCAGGGAAGATATTCAAGATGACCAGCCACCCGCCGAACGACGGACCTGGTGGGCTTGATGAACCCAGAGAAGGCCAGAGGCGGGAATCGTCGCGTTCCCGTCTCGGCCTCCACAACCTGCACCATGGAGTGCAACCATGCGAACGTACCCGATTGACAACTGTGAACTGACGAAGATGCAACGTGGGCGGCGGCACGATGCCGTGATCCCAATCCACCGCGGGGAGCGCCTGACGGTGGGGCAGACGGTCCGGTTCGCCGAGGCGGTCAAGGATTACCCGGACGGATTTCGCTTTGTCCCAGGCGTCCACTATGTCGATGTGACCGTGACGAAGGTTCGGAACGAACACGTCCGTTACGGCGATGATGAAGTCCTGTTTTACATCGCCTGGGAGGCACTGCCGGCCACAATCCGCCGCATCGCCGATCCCGTAGAGGTCCTGGTGAACTGACGTTCCCACGGCCGTTCGAAGGGCGTAGAATCACCTGCGAGGGACGGTCGTCCAGATTGCAAGCTGGACGGCCAAGCGGACCGTGTGGCGCTCCGGAACCATGCCCGGCGCGCCACACGGACCGGCCCTTGAAAGCATGGTGCAAGATGTCAACCCCATCGCGCGAGCAGGCGCCCGCACCGGACGCCAAACCTATCCCATTCCTTGACGATCAGGGCAAGCCGTTACCGGTCGTTCAACGTGACGACCTCGTGTTCGGATGGAAAGACGAGCGGCAACCCGACAAGGCGCCGACGTCCAAAGCCGCGCTCCTCGAATGGCTCGAAACCTGGATTAAACGCGTCGGGATCTTCGAGGCAATCTACCGCCGTGGTGGACCGCTCGAAGGGCGGTATGACGAAGCCACGATCCAGGAGCTCGAGTCCAACCAGGAAGCCGCTCCGGAGGCCCTTCTTGCGGCCGCGCTCGCACACGCCAGGCGCTTGCACGTCGATCATGACGTCGAGGCGTCCGGGAATCCCCTGGAAGGGCTTTGGCTACTTCGCGCGGCGATCCTCGGCGATCGTCTCCCGGTACCACAAACACCGGGGCAAGAGTCGACCCTGGAGGCGATCGACACGTCCGCGGACGTCCCGACCCCATCCGTCGACGTAGCGGCCGAGGAGCCTATGGCACCGCCTGGCGATGAGACTCTATCTCCGAACGACGGGCATGCTCCCGGCGATCGACCGGGACGATCAGATGGCGGCGCACCGCCGACTCCAACGATCGAGATGACGGAGGTTGATGCAATCCAAGAGCTGAAAAAGAAGGGGGCGTCGACGAAGGCCGCGCTCGTAGAATTCATGCTCGAACGTACATCCGCCAGTTTCGATGACGTCGCGCAGCATGTTCATGGGGACAACACAACTTCCGACGGAACGATTCGGACAAACGCATCAAAGACAAATGATTTTCTTGTGGAGTTCGGCGTTCCCATCAAGTTTACGACTGGATCCGGATGCGTCTTCAAAGTGAAAGCGTGAGGAAAAACCGTAGCGGTAACTCAGAAGTAACTCAGCGGTAACGGGCCGGTAACAAGCCGTCCGTAGAGTGATCCCGAGTGGACTTGCCACCACTAGGAGGATCACCCGATGAGCCAGACGCAGAGCCTAATCCCGTCCCCGCCAGTGGTCCGTGAGCGCCTTGCCCAGCACATCCGTGAGGGCCGGCTGCTACGGGCGCTCTACCGACTCTCGATTCGCGCCGCGAACGAGCAGACACCGAAGACATCCGAGTCAGGCATCACTGAATCCAAAGGGGGCACCCGATGACCCGTGCCCTCCGGACGTTCCCGGCGCCCACACCACCGCCGGATCCCGTCACACCCCAGGCGACTCTGACCGCCGCGGTGTTGGCATGGCGACTCGAAACCGTTGCCAAAGCCCTCAACATCTCGCGTCGCACCCTCGAGCGCGAGCGTAGCGCGGGCCGGTTCCCGCAACCCGATTTGCGCATCGGGCGGGCGCCGTTGTGGCGGCCCGAGACGATCGCCGCCTGGGTCAACGCCGGCGGCGCCAAGTAACCGCGCGTAAAGAGGACCCGCCGTGCCCTCGACGGGTCCTCTCGACTTCCTCATTGCGCTTCAACCGGGATCTCCAACATGGTTCATGATAGATCGCAGCATCGCGCCCGGCAAGGGCGGCCCGCACACGATCCCCCCACCGGTCCTCGGCCCACACGAGCCACCGTCCCCGTCGCGGTCGCGGCCGCTCTGGCAGACGTCCCGGTGGCGACCGTAACACGCCTCATCGACGCCGGACGCCTCAAGACCGAGAGGATCGGTCGCGGGCTTTACGTGCACCTTGACGCACTCGACGCGCTGTTGGCAGGGGGAGCGTCATGACGACAACCACCCCGCAGCGTCACACGGCCGAACATCCGTGCCCCGTCTGTGGAGGTCACGAGGATCTTCCCCGCGGCCACGATCAACGTTGCTTTGGATTCGATGGTTTCGATGGATGGGTCCACTGCACGCGTGAAGAGCACGCCGGTAACGCCAGGTTCCACCCACGGAGCCAAACGTGGAGCCACCGCTCGAGTGGTAAATGCCCCTGTGGTGTGGAGCACGTGCCCGGCCCGGAGCGAAGCGGACACGCGAAGACAAACGGGCACCCCGAAATCGTCGCGACGTACCTCTACCGTGACGAGTCCGGGAGTGTGCTTTACCGAGTCACCCGGACCAGTCCCAAGGACTTCTTTCAGAACCCACCCGACGGCAACGGCGGTTGGCGAACTGGCAAGGGCTGCATGAAAGGGGTCCGGCTCGTCCCGTACCGATTGCCCGAACTCATTGCCTCCGACGCTGGCGTGATCGTGATCGTTGAGGGCGAAAAGGATGTCGACCGCCTCCGCGCCGAGGGCTTCAAGGCCACCTGCAACGTTGGCGGAGCTGGGAAGTGGCGGGACGAATACTCTGACCACCTGGCCGATCGCCACGTCGTCATCTTGCCCGACAACGACAAGCCCGGCCGGGACCATGCCGAACTGGTTGCCCGATCCGTCGCGCCGGTTGCGGCCAGCGTGAAGGTTGTCGAGCTCCCCGAGCTGCCAGACCATGGCGACGTCTCCGACTGGTTCGACGTCGGCGAAACCGCGGAGAGCCTACGGGCGATCATTGATGCGACGCCACCTTGGAGCGCTCCCCCGGTCGACCAATTAAACGACAATCAGGCGGGGACCGGCGCCGACGACCGCCCGGCCATCGAGGTCACCACTCGACGCGACATCGTGTTGGCCGAGACCCTTCCGACGCTCGCCCGCGATCCAGGCCTATACCAGCGCGGTGGGTCCCTCGTCTCGATCACGAGCGAGGCAAAGGACGCAGTGCCGTTGACGGGTCGAACGCTTCTGAACCAGGTACTCGGGACCCCAAAAGTCATCACGCTATCGGAAGCCACGATCGGCTGTAGACTCACGCGCTGCGCATCGTTCTTTGAGGTCAAGAGAGATAAAGCCGGTGAGGAAATCGCCGTCGATTGCCACCCGCCAAACTGGCTGATTCGCGCCATCGCCGCGACCAAAGAGTACCCAGGCGTTCGACCTTTGGTAGCTGTGTCGGAGTGTCCGTTCCCGCGCCCGGACGGGACGATCGTTGACACGCCCGGCTATGACCCGGCAACCGGCATCATGTACCGGCCATCGATCGACTTTCCGCCGATCCCCGCCGAACCAACCCGAGACGATGCGATCGCCGCCGCTGAGAGACTTCGTGAGCCGGTCCGACAATTCCCGTTCGAGACGGAGAACGACTGGGCGGTTTACCTTTCGGCACTCCTTACTGAGGTCGCGCGGCCAGCGATTCCCGGGCCCGTCCCGGGCGTTGCGTTGATCGGCAACAAGGCTGGATCCGGGAAGGGAATCTTGATCGACACCATCGGGTTGACGGCTTACGGGCGTTGCGTACCGTCGACCGCGTACCCGCGAGATTCCGTTGAAGCGGATAAGGTCAAGATCGCGCTTGCCCTGAGCGGTCAACGTACTGTTCATTTCGACAACCTGGATGAGGGATCCAGTTACGGCAATTCGGCGCTCGACTCCGCGTTGACCTCCGACTCCGTGAACGGCCGTATCCTCGGCACGCCGTCTCTGACTGGCGAATTGCCGCTGCGCCTCACCTGGTTCTTATCGGGCAACAACATCACCCCGACCAAAGACGCTTACCGCCGGTGGCTTCCATGTCGGCTCGTCACACCACTCGAATATCCCGAAGAGCGGGACGACATCCACATCAAGGACCTGCGCACCTACATCCGCGAATCACGCCCCAACCGAATCGGGGACGTCCTGACGATCCTAAAGGCCCACGCGTTGGCCGGTCATCCCAACGGAGGTTGGCCACTCCTGGGTTCGTATGAGGCGTGGGACCGATGTGTACGAGGGGCGACGTGGTTTGCGACCGGGCTCGATTGCTGCGCAACCAGGCTGGAGGTAGCGGCCGACTCTGACTCTCGACGCGCCAAGGTGGCGTTGCTCGAAGGATGGCTCGAGCTCCCCGGTGGTGACACTGGGATCACGGTCAAGCAGGCTCTACGGTTGCTGGCGGAGGGGTCAGAGTCGGACTTTCCGACGATGCGGGACGCCCTATCGAGCCTCGAGCGCTCCGGAAAACCCATCGACGGGCAAAGCCTCGGCAAGATCCTTCGCGGAATGAAGGACAGTTTCATCGCGGGGCTATGCTTCCGCCTCGCGGGCGAAAAGCATCGGGCGAAACTCTGGCGAGTTACCCGATCCGACTCAACCCCCCCAAACTCCAAACCTAGCGGTGAGGATGACGAGGATGAACGAGGATGTTTTACCCCTAGCGCGGAAGATTTCCGATCTCATAACTACTTGAATACGTGTGGTGATACGTCAACACGTACGGAGACCGGCCAAAACATCCTCGTTCATCCTCGTCATCCTCACCGCTTGCATGACTCACCTCCTGTGACCCGACGAAGTGAGGTTGTCGGCCGTGTGACCGCTTGGGGTACGCGTGTCATCACTCTCGACCCTACTGCTCCGCCACTCGAAGCGTTCGGCGCTTCCTGTTGACTCAAGTTCCTACTTGACCCGCGCCGACAGTGCGCGCATCATGCCGGCGCCCTGCGCCGAAGGAGGCCTCCATGGCATCGCTTAGAAAACGCGGACGGGTTTGGCACTATAGGTACACCGACGCCAACGGCGTCAAACGTGAGTCGGCTGGTTGCCCAGACCGACGCGAGACCGAGGCCATGGCCCGCCACGCCGAGACGGAGGCCCACCGCATCCGGTCCGGCGAGTTGGACCCAAAGACGCTCCGCATCCTCAAAGAGTCCCGCCGGCCGATCCAGGAGCACGTGGACGAGTTCATCGGCACGATGGTCGACAAGGGCCGCAACCAGCAGCACATCGACCAGACCCGCACTTACCTCGAGCGCGTAATCCGGGACGGCAAACTCGAGCGGATCGGCGACCTCACCCCCTCGGCGGTGCTGTCGGTGATAGGCACGCTACGCGACGTCGAGGAGTTTTCGGTCCGGACGCTCAACTCCTACATCACAGCCGCCAAGGCTCTCAGCAAGTGGCTCTGGGATGACGGTCGCTGTGGCGACTACGCACTCCGGGGTTTGGAGCGTGGCGACGTCAAGAGCGACCGCCGGCGTATCCGTTGCCCCCTCTCGGCCGATGAGTTACGAACCTTGCTTGACGTGACCCGCCAGGCCCCCGAGTGGCGAGGAGTGTCGGGGCCGGACCGGGCCGCCATGTACTTGGTCGGGGCCGTCACAGGATTGCGGCGTACCGAGATGCAGAGGCTCGCACGCCAGTCGTTCCGCCTCGACGACGCGACTCCCGCGATCATCGCACGGTGCGGTTACACGAAAAACAAGCATGAGGCTACGCAGCCGATCCCGCCGAGCCTGGTACCAGCGCTTCGAGCCTGGTTAGACCGCAAGGCGCCCGGGGAACCCCTGTTCGGTCACGTGCCCAAAGCGACCTGCATCATGCTCCGCAAGGATCTGGCACGCGCCGGCATCAAGGACGTGAACGAGCGCGGCGAAGTGGTCGACATGCACTCGCTTCGCTACGCCTACATCACGGAGCTCTCAAAGACCGGCGCCCCCCTGAAGGTCATCCAGACCCTGGCCCGACATTCGGACCCGCGCTTGACCATGGGGGTGTATGCCCGCCTCAACCTCCACGACGTAGCCGGCGCCGTTGAGGGGCTTCCCGACCTCACCACGCCACCCCGCAAAGATGAGCCGGCTTCGGCCCACGCGACGGGCACGGATGGGAAACATATAAGCGGTGGCTTTGCCCACCATTTGCCCACCGCAGAGGACGGATTGAGCCGGAAACTGACGGTTACTGGCGGATTGGAGGCGTCTACCAACGAAATGACCGCCAAGTCACAACCCCTTGTGGGGTCGGTTCTTGGCGGTCGTAGTCGGATCGAGTCGGCTAGGGTGGATGACGGGATTCGAACCCGCGATATCCAGATCCACAATCTGGCGCCTTAACCGCTAGGCCACACCCACCATCATCGTTCGGCTGAAAGTTACGATAAAGGATGGGGGCCGGCTGAGTCAAGTATTCTCGTCCAGCATGCTCTCGAGCGACCCAACATCGGACGTGAATGGCCCGAGGGAACGGACGCCTTGGCCGAAATATGCGTACTGAGCGGACGCATGAACCGCGAATGACGTGCTCGATCGTTGCCCAGGCGACGGCCTGACGGACGCCACTGAGTCGCCCGTTCCAGTTTCAAGACGACGCGTTCTAAGCTGAAGGACGGCAATTCGTAAAGGCGCGGATCACTTCGTAGAGATCGTTGCTCACGAGCAGCTCGTCGTCTTCGAAGTCGCGAAGCCACACATAATTATCGCGATAGGCTTGCGCGAGCAAGGGGTACAAGTCCATCAGCCGGATGGGAACGGAGGGGGCGTGGGGTTCGTGGTGCGGCTCGTCGTCGGGATAGGGAAACAGACGCAGACGGGCGGTCGCCATGGGATTTGATCCTCCTCCCTGCGTTCCTTGGCCGGGACCACTCCAAGGTTTGAGGTGGTCCCGCACGATCCATGAACCTTCGTGCGGAGCGTTCGCATTCGGAGACAAGGGACTGCGTGAGACGTGTTGTGAAGAGCGCGAACGGTCGCTAACGTAAGGAATCGGCCGAACCCGCGGCCCAGCATCAGCCAATTCCCGTGGGTTTGGGAAGAAAGCGCTTCGCGACTGAGAATAACCGGCCCAAACGGCTTTTTTTCAAGGGTGATGTGTTGTTCTGAGAGCGCCCGATGACCTCTTCGTCCGAATGATCTTGTTGATCGCGCGCGAAGCTTCTAGGCTTGATAAGAACCATTCCGAGTCTAAAGACGGATCCGTGGCGAGCCAGGTGACAAGGACCGATGAACAGTCCCCTTTCGAGTGACGCCTTCACCATCGAACGGCACGACGACCTGATTGTGATTTCCGCAACCCCTGCCCTCGAAACCTTGGAAGAAGGTGTGGAGGAGCAGGCCGCCCAGTTGATCATGGGCCTGGTCAGTGACCTGGAGAGCCCGCTCCTGATCTTCGACCTGAGCCAGGTGAACTACTTCGGTTCGATGTTCCTCGCCCTCCTGATCCGCTGCTGGAAGCTGGCCATCGCGCGCGGGGGTACCATGGCCCTGGCCGGTGTCTCCGACCACGCCAAGGAGTTGCTGCGCCTCACGTCGCTCGATATCGTCTGGCCGATCTACGCAACCAAACGCGAGGCGATGGAAGCGCTGCTGTCCGACTGAGCACCGCCATTCGAACCATATATTTTCACGCGTCAACCACCAAAACGCGAGACCCGTTGACAGGTTCGCGGCCTCGCCCGATGATACAGGTGGTTGGCCGTTCGCTTTCGCCTCGACCGCGCATCGGGGCCGCTCTCCGCCGGAGCCGTCATGGGTATTTACGACCGCGAGTACTATCGTGGTGAAACGCAGGGCTCCGGGTGGCTGACGGGCGCCGCCCCCGCCTGCAAGGCGATCATCGTCCTCAACGTTGCAGCCTTCATTCTCCAGAGAATCGACCCGTCTCTCGAGACCAGCCTCAAGGCCTCGAGCGACGCGATCCTCCGAAGCGGTCATATCTGGCAACTGATCACGGCCACATTCCTCCACGGCGACATCCTTCACCTCTTCTGGAACATGCTGTTCCTCTGGATGGTGGGGCGCGAAATGGAGGCGATGTACAACACGCGCAATTTCGTTGCGCTCTATCTCACGGCCGCGGTCATCAGCACGTTGGGATGGGCGCTTGCGGACAAGTATTACTTTGAGCAGCACGACTATATGGTCGGCGCGTCCGGCGCGATCATGGCGGTGATCGTGGTTTACGCCATGTACTATCCGCGCAGGGAGATCTTGCTGTTCTTCGTGGTTCCTGTGGAGATGCGCTTCATCGTCGCGGTGTATCTCGCGGTGAACCTCGTCCAGTTCTTCAATCACGATCCGAACCTGAGTGTGGCGGTAGCCTCCCACCTCACCGGGGCGGCATACGGGTTTCTCTACAAGTACTTCGACCTCCGGCTCTCTCGCCTCACCGGTGATAGGCTGAAGCGTCCGCGTTTGCGAATCGTGACGCCGGAGCCGCGTGAAAAGGTCGCGCCGCGACCTGCACCGAGCCCGACCTGGTCATCGGCGCCGCCGAACACCGCGAAACCGGCGGCGACCGTCGTACTGCCTCAGGAACTGCTCGACGCAAGGCTCGATGAGATCCTTGCCAAGATCGCCCGAGAAGGGCGCGAGAGCCTGACCGAAGAAGAGAATCGGTTGCTGCAAGAAGCCAGCCGCCGCGCTCGGAGCCGCCGGAGCGACCGACTGTGATGTCCAAGGCGAACGGCTTCCAGGTGCGCGACGCGCGGCCGAGCGATCTCAACGTGGTCGTGGACTTCAACTTCCGCCTTGCCCAGGAGACGGAGGGGAAAACCCTCGACCGCGCCGTCCTGGCGAAGGGCGTGGGCCTGGCGCTCGCCGAGCCCGACCGCTTGCGCTACTGGGTCGCCGAGTCGAGCACGGATGGCGTCGTGATCGGTCAAGCCGCCATCTCGCGCGAGTGGACCGACTGGCGTTTTGGGTGGCTGTGGTGGTTACAAAGCGTCTATGTGGCCCAGGAATACCGGGGTTCCGGCGTCTTCCGAAGCATCTATGAGCACATCCGTGAGCTGGCGCGCAACGCGAACGACGTAATCGGCTTGCGCCTTTATGTCGAACACGAGAACGATGCGGCCCAGGCCACCTACCAACGCCTCGGCATGAAGCCGGGCGGATACCACGTCTTTGAGGAGCTCTGGCCAGACCGGATCACGGCTCACCGCGACTGAGCTTGGCCCAGCGTTCGAGCAGGTTCCCCGCTGCGCCCGAGTCGATGGCTCCCGCCGCCATCTCAATGCCCGCCCGCAGGTCCGTACCCGTTGCCGTCCATAGGGCGGCCGCACTGTTCGCAAGCACCATGTCGCGGACCGGTCCAGGCTCGCCTCGGAAGAGGGCACGGAGCCGCGTCGCGCTATCCGACGGTCCAGTCACTCGCAACTCCTCGGCACGAACGCGAGGCAACCCAAAATCTTCGGCAGTCCACGATAACACCTCGACGCTCCCGCCTTCCACGAGCCGCACGCGCGTCTCGCCGTCGAGCGTCACCTCATCGATGCCGTCCGACCCTGTCACGACGGCTGCGCGAGTCGTTCCGAGCCGCCCGATCGCTCCGGCGACAAGCTCGGCTTGCCGGTCCCCGGCCACGCCAATCAGTTGGCGCTCGGGACGTGCCGGGTTGGCCAGCGGACCTACGAGGTTGAACAACGTCCGGTAGGGCAATTGTCGCCGCACGGGACCCAGAAAACGAAGGGCCGGATGGAAACGGGGCGCGAACAAGAAGGTGATTCCCAGTTCGACCAGGCACCGCTCCAGGACCACGCCATCCGCCTCAATGTCCACACCGAACTCCTGAAGCACCTCCGCACTCCCGGAGTTGCCCGACGCCGACCGGTTGCCATGCTTCGCGACCGGCACGCCACACGCCGCGACGACCACCGCCGTTGCCGTGGATACGTTGACGGACATGGCACCATCGCCCCCGGTGCCGCATGTGTCGAGCAGCGTGCGCCCTGTCGGCGATGCCTCCCAGCGGCCCATCCGCGCCCGCACGGCCTCCACGGCTCCCGCGAGTTCCTCGGCCGTTTCTCCCTTAACGCGCAGCGCGGTCAGGAACGCCGCGACGGCGACTTCGGAGGCATCGCCCTCCATGATCGCCCCAACCGCCGCCCGCGTTTCGTCGGCGGTCAGGTCATGGCGGCCGGCAAGCCGTTCGAGGGCGTACTTGAGTTCGAGCGACATCAGGGGATCCGAACCGACCTGCGCTCGACGACACCAGCCGCCACGCGATCAAACCCGATAACCAGCGGGTCGCGTGCAGCATGGTCGTTAAGCACCTTGGCGGCCTCCTCAGCCGTTCGAATGGCTTGCCCGTCGATCGATGTGATCACATCTTGCGGCTTCAAGAAAGCAGCCAGCGGACTGTCGGGCGTGACTTTCGTGATCGCCGCGCCTCGGGACGGTTCCGGTAGCTTCAGAGCTCGTCGCGTTTCTTCATTCAGCGTCGCGAATTCCAGACCGAGCGCGATCGACGGGCCCTCCGCCGGCCGGTTCGGCCGGCGCAGCAGACCCCGTCCCGCCGAAATCTCTGACTCGACACTCGGCGCAGCGGCCGGCTCCGTTCGGGCGCCGATTTTGACCGTCATCGGGATCGATTTGCGATCGCGCCAGACGAGGATTTCGGCGGATTGCCCAATCGGTGTCATCGAAACCATGTTGATCAGATGATTGAGGTCGTGAACTTCCACACCCTTATATTTCAAGATCACGTCACCGCCCCGAACTCCCCCCTCCGCGGCACCGGAGTTGGGATGGACCTTCACGACCCAGGCCCCTCGGGCACGTTCCATGCCCATCGACTGGGCATCCTCTTGGAGGAACTCGGTGTGCAGGTCGACACCCAATCCGCCACGGCGCACCTCTCCGTGGGCGATCAACTCGTTCATGATCCAGCGCGCGAGATTGCTCGGAATGCTAAACCCGACGCCGTCGTTTCCGCCGTTCTGCGACGCGATCGAGTTATTGATCCCAATAACCTGCCCCTTCATGTTCACGAGCGGCCCGCCGGAATTTCCCGGGTTGATCGCGGCGTCGGTCTGGAGGAAGTCCTGGTTCTCGACGTCGCTAAGCTCATCCAGGTGGCGCCCCTGGGCGCTGATGATCCCCTGGCTCACGGAATGGGTCAAACCATAAGGGCTCCCTAACGCAAGGACCCACTGCCCCACCGTCATTTCGTCGCTGTCCCCGAACCGGGCGGCGGGCAGGTCATCGCGTCCCAGGCTCAAAACGGCGATGTCGGCCTTGGCGTCCAGCCAGTAGCGCTGGGGACGTAGGGTACGTCCGTCTTGAAGCGAAATGGTGATTTTTGCTGCCGATGCATTCACAACAACATGGTTATTCGTCAGCACATAGAGACCCTTGGCGGCTTCGCTCCGAACGATCACGCCGGAGCCGGTCTCCTCGTAACGGGTTCGCGATTTCTTGCCGGTTCCACCACCGGTCTTTTCGGCGACGATGTGCACGACTGAGGGGGCAATCGCGCGCGCGACCATCTCGAAGGTGCGGTTGACGTGATGGAATTGCTCGTACTGCCGCGCGAGTTGTTCGAATACGGCATCCTGGCCACTCGCCTGCGTCGTATTGCGGACCGGTACGCCGTCCGTTTGCCTGGGCTTTGCGCTCTGCGCGGACAGGAACGCCCCTCGATCGACCGCGATTCCCACAACGATGCCCAGAAGAAGGGTCGCAGCGATGAGAAACGGAGAGGAGTTGCGCGACGTCATCAACGAAGCTCCACGCCGGTATTTGCGGAGGGATCAGTCGGCTTTCGCCGGAAATGCGCAGCCAGGAACCGCGGGTTGCCGGCAGGCGGTAGGACCACGGTAGTATAGGGCCAACCTGCGGAAAAAGTCAAAGTGCGATTCCGCACTCGGCGTGATTCCCACACCCGTTTTGACGGCGATGCCACGAACTCGACATGGGGAAACAAAAACCGCCGGTCAAACCGGCGGTTGGGGTGCCCCTTCGGCAGGAATCCGCTGCCCAATCTTAGCGAGACTCGCTGAGATCCATCTCGAAGTCGCTCAGGTTGATGTCCGCGTCGGAGTCCGTGTCTTCCATCGGCTTGGAGAAGACCTTCGCCCAGCGCTGATCTTCGCCGGCCCGGCCAAAGGAAGGACCGCCGTGGCGTTCGTTTTCCCGCTGGCAGTCGATGCAGGAATTGGTATATGGGAGCGCGTTCAAACGAGCATCGCCGATCTTCTCGCCGCAGAATTCGCAACGCCCATACACCCCTTGCACAATTCGTTGCAGGGCGTGCTCGATTTGTCCCAATTCCCGGCTTTCAATTTCGGCCAGTTGGGAGGAGATTTCTTCATTGGCCGTATCCACGGCCGCGTCCACGTTATCGCCCACATCGACCGACGCGGCGAACTCGCGGTGATCCATCTCGCCACTCAAAGCTTTACGAAGCGCATCGCGGCGGGCGACCAGCCGCGTGTGAAGTCGAAGCAAGGCATCTTTGCGGGCCATTGAACACCTCCAGGTGTACGTCGCAGCGGATCAAAGGCGGCCGGGGCAGGACCTGAGGACCCGCATCTCGTGCTATCGACCCGGTTCGGGATGAAACAAACCCCTCGATCAATCAATTAAAAGCGGCACCGGATCGAGCCCTTCTCACACCAGCGCAACGCCCTAGGCACGTGATCACAGTAAGCCTACGTTCCGCTCCATGGTTCGTGTCTCACTCAAGCACATTATGCGCCATGGGCAAGGGCTGCAGGACTTTTTTGTGATCAACAGAGGTATTACGTCGCTCAAACGCAAGTGTTTGGCGAAAACCGTAACTTTTTCGCCTTCTCGCAGGTCAGACGCGGGAACGAGACATTTCGTTCCCAAAGCAACGAATCTTCCGATCGGAGCGGTCAGCATCGATCAACGGGAGGGGGGATCGCTGGCAGTGCGGGGGCGTGAGTAGAACGCAACAACCTTAGGACGGGTTTCACTGGCGGAGCGGGAAAAATTGACAAAGTGTACACGGTCGGGCGTGTAATAGATCCACTGTTCCATGGCCTGCCCCTGCGAAGCTGTCAACGACTTGCGCTGGGGTTCACCACCCATGCGAGACCGAACCTCTTCCGGGGTGGACCCGCGCAGGCTCGCATTCGACGGAGCCGGACGAACCGGTTCCGAATCCCCGGACGACGAGTTCGCCATACTCTGGGACGGCTTGCGCGGAACCCACTTGCCACTCACCTTATGGTAGTTGAGGTTCAGCAGCGCGGCGGCAATCTCCTTGGACTCGGGATCGATCTTGGCGGCCTCGACCAGGAGGTCGGCCGCTGTGTCCTTATCATCGAGGAGGGTGCTGTACTGGTCCGCCAGAGTAAGCCGGCCTTCGGCATCGGTTCTGCGAAGTGAATTCTGACGGTGCGTATCGAGCCAGTTGCGAATCAGAGCCCGACCCCGTTCCGGGTCCCGAAGCCTGTCCCGGTAAACTCGAGCCAGGTTCTCCACCTCCGCCTGGCGTAGTTTTGTCAGCTCGGCCGTCGCCGATTTCAGCCCCAACTCGAGCAGCTTTACGGCGACATTCGGCCGATCCGGGAGCCGGGTCTCGGCCGTGTCCGCAAGCACCAGCGCTCCGGCCGGATCTTCCGCCGCCTTCGATTCGAAAAAGCGTTGGGCTGTGTCGGCCCAGAGCCGGTGGTCAAGCGTTTTCCGCACGTCGGGAGGTGCCTGGCGGTAAGCCTCGGCCGGGTCGTTGGCGTAGGGCACTTCCCAACGTCCCAGCTCTGCCGGCTGGGCGAGAGCCTGGGTCGCCTTCGGGAAAAAGGCTTCGATCCGGGTCATGAGCCCTTCGAACGCCTGGGCGTTCTTCGCCTCGACGAACAGCTTGCGAAAGCCGCGATGGGCCAGCGCCGAGGGTTCCGGCTCGGGGATGTGCCGGCTCCGAGCCCGTTCGGCCAGGGCGAGTGCATTCTTGGCGGGATCCGCCGACGGGCGGTCGGACTCAATGCGAAACGCTTCCTCCTCCAGCGCCTTGGCGCGTTCGAGGAGCTTCTCATCCCCAAAATCCTTGCCGCGCTTCTCTGCCCAACGTGCCCACGCGAAACGACCGTCGGCATCCGTCGGTCTCAGCCCGGCGGTCCCGCGGTTGAGCCGGTCCAGGTCGTCGGGAAGAGGCTCCAGCACCGTGACATCGCAGTACCAGTCGTCGCCGTTCCGTCCCAGGATGCCTTGCACACTGAACACGCGCTGGCTCGGCGGATGGTCGGGGCGCAAGCGTTGCGGCAGGCGAAAAACGACGGTCGTGCGTTTCAGCAAGACCTCGTCGTAACCTTCGCCCTTATGGAACTGAAACAGGCGGATACGGTCCTCCGTCGCGATTTCATGACCGATCAGATCGGGCCGCTTCACCAGTTCCGATGGTTCGAGCGTCGTGAGCCCCTGTTTTGTGTCGGCCCCGGATGCCGGATCAATCGTGCAGGTCAGGAGGATGGCGAGAAGGCACGCCGTTGCGAACACGGGACGGGCACGCACTCGCCTTGAGAGCGGTCGTCGCTCCGGTTGCGCACATCGCTTGGCCAATCCCCCGTTTGGAACACCGGAACATATTACTCCCCCCCTTGGGAAGGGGGGGTAGGGGGGGTGGGGAGTCAGCGCCCGTTCTCGGCGAATTCCGCGCTCCTCAAATGTTCCGGCCGGGAGAGTGGTTTGCGGGAGAATCACACGAATCGGACGGCCACTCCCCACCCCCCCAACCCCCCCTTCCCAAGGGGGGGAGTTTTGAGGTTCCCCCGTCGGCGAAGGGGACGGCGCAACGGCGCACCGCGCGCAACCTCGACGAGAAACTCTCGATATCGAGAGCGCGTTCCGCACTTGAACATGCCAGCGCGTCATGGTCGGCCCTCCCCGGTCGTGACTTCTTCCGAGGGCCAGCCGATCGTTTCGAGTGCCTTGTGGTGCAGGAGCAGGACGCCGCTGTTGGGTTCCAGGCCGATGAGCCATTCGTCGCGGCTCGAGTCGTACGTGAATGACTTCAACCTCGCCCCGAACTGAATCCGCGCTCCAACCTTGGGCTGGCGTTCGTCGTGAAACAGCTTGAATCCCGTGAGGTCGAGCCGTCCGACGCGGCGAATTCGGCCTTCACCGTTCGGAAAGACGCGATAGTCGAGGTCGTAGCCCGTCGCTCCATTCTCGCCGGGAGCCGCCGCCACGTAGGAGTCGAACAGGTAGGCCCGTCCCTTGTACAGCTTCTCAAACCGGCTCGGCCAACTGGACGATTCGGAGGCATCCGCTTGCTCGATGAGCGTTTCAAGTGACTCGGGGAGGAGGTTCGCGTAGAGCGCGGCCTCATCCGCTCCATGGCGAATGTCGTCGGCTCCTTCGACGTTCCCACCCAGGGCGTTGACCGCGCGTTTGGCCTCGGACAGGAGTTGGTGCGCCGTGTCAAACCGGCCTTCTTCCAGCGCCTTGAGCCCCTGCGTACGTCCGATTTCCGCCTGTCTGGGGTAATCGTCGAGCTTCGAGCGCCAGTTTACCAATCCAAGTGTGCACACGACGACAAGGACAACTGCAGTGAAAATAAGGGGATTGCGTCGTCTCAGCACCCACTCCCCCAGGGAGAACGGAACGCGCGGGGACCTGGTCCCCTCATCCCTCACAGGCTCGGTTCGCGAGGGCCGCGGTTTGGGTCTTGGTGCGGGCGACGGCCTGTGGACGGGTGCCGCTTTAGCACGGCGTGATTCCTCCGCCTGGGCGGCCCGCTCTTGCGCTTCGGCGACTTCTTCCTCCCACTCGATCTCCGCGAGTTCCTCGGTCTCCTCCGCAGCCTCGGTCGGTACGTGGTCGCTCAGGCCGATCGGTTCATCGAGGTCGGGCTCCGAAGCGCGCACGCGAGGCGCCGACGTGGACGCGGCCGATCGCGCGGGCGGCGGGATTTCGGCGAACGGGCTGCGGGGCAGCACGAAGACACCTTCACCGCAGGTCGGACACCGCAGGGCCTGATACCCCTCGTTGCGCGTTCCCGACAGTCTGTGGCCTTCCGGACACATGACGTGGTAATGCTGCGTCTTGTTCACCGGCGCGGACGTCGCACCTTGAAGCAGCTTCTTCGCGCGGTTGAGCAGATTCAACAGGTCCCACCTTCCCGGACAGCGCACGAACCAAGGACGGAAGGCCCCAGGGGAGAGTTCACGCGATCGAACGGACAGTTGTCATGATTATTGAATACCCCAAGTCGCGGGTCAACGGCGTCTCTCACGGCAGACAGCAGCGAGATCGTACCCGTTCCTTGATTCGAGGCGTCACCAGCGCTGATTTTCGGAGCCGCGAAGCCTATCATCGGATCGGTCCTGAAACCGCCTCATCACGAAGGAGTGCCCATGCAGCTCAGCGCGATCGGCCTGAGAGTCGAAGACCTCGATACCCCCACGCTCTGGCTCGACCTCGACAATCTGGACTTCAACGTCCGCAAGATGGCCGAGCACTTTCGGTCTCGGAACGTGAGCTGGCGTCCCCACGCGAAGGCATTCAAATGCCCCGCGATCGCCCACATCCTGCGCAAGGCGGGCGCCATTGGCGTCACCGTGGCCAAGGTCTCCGAGGCTGAGGTGATGGCCGCCGCCGGCATCGACGACATTCTGATCGCCCACCTCGTCGTCGGCCCGTCGAAGGCCTCCCGGCTTGCTGGTCTTCAACGACATGCTGAAGTCAAGGCAACCGTCGATCACCCCGACCATCTCCCCGCCTTGGCCACGGCGGCACGCGCCGCTGGCGTGTCGATCGGATTGGTCGTGGACGTGGACCTCGGTATGAAGCGCTGCGGGGTTGAGTCACCCGAGGCCGCCGTTCGGCTCGCCCAGCGCATTGCCGATACCCCCGGGCTGCGTTTCGACGGCCTGATGGGTTATGAAGGCCACACTCTGGCCATTGTCGACCCGACCGAAAAGCGATCCGCCATCCAGGACGCAATCGGACGGCTGCTCGCCGCGAAATCCGCTGTCGAAGCCGCCGGGCTTCCGTGCCGCATCCTCTCCGCCGGCGGATCGGGCTCGTACCAGTACACCCCCGACATTCCTGGGCTGACGGAAATTCAGGCTGGGGGCGGCATCTTCGCCTGCCAGTATTACACCCAGGTCTGCCACGTTGATGGCCACCGCCCTTCTCTATTCTTACTCGCCACCGTCGTCAGCCGGCCCACCCCGGACCGCGCCATCCTGGACATCGGCCAGAAATCGGTGAGTCAGTATCGCACGCCGCCCGTTTTGAGGGACCATCCGGCCAGCGCAATCGTTTCACTTTCCGCAGAGCACGCAACTATCGCCTGGGTCGGTGAGAATCTTCCCAAAATCGGAGAAAAACTGACCGTCATCCCTGGTTATAGCGATTTTACCTTTGTCCTCCATAACCGCGTGCTCGGGGTGCGCCAGGGACGCGTCGAAGCGGCATGGGACTTGTTGGGACGAGGGATGTTGCAGTAACACAAATCTCAAGGGCTTCCCGAACAATTGCATGCATGCTATCGTAGAGGGTAGGTAAGTCGTTTGGTCTCGCTCTGAGTCGTGCAATATTTTAGTCTGGAACAGAACCAAATGCGCGTGATTCGCGTTCTAAGGTTGGTTCCAGCCGGGTTATAGAGAGAGACCGAGAGCGGATCCGGTCGGCGCGATGGGCTAAGAGGGCAAGCATGATTTCCAGGGATCAAGACAAAGGGAAGAAGCGGCGTTCCTATCGTCCGAAAGTCGAAGCGCTCGAATCGCTTCGGCTCTTGAGCGATGCTACGCAGACACTTCCCGGTCTTCCCCTGGCGCACGATGTCTCGCCCAGCGCCGTTCCGTTCGCGACGGATACCACAGCCGACTCGAACGCAACCTGGGATGCCGCGCTCGGGCAGTCTCAAGTCTCTGAGCTGCTGGCGCCGCCGATTAGCCAGGCGGACGCGCAAGCGGTTGCCAGCGGCCTCACCCAACTGAACCGGTATTTGAACCGAGCCTGGTACCGGGCGGGTATTCCCCCGCAGTTGCACGACGACTCGACCCAGGCGGTTTACGTAACGCTCCTCCAAAATCTAGGAAGCGTCCGTTTCAACAGTCTGTTGGCCGATATCGGCCAGAACGGGATCCGCGACGTGCTCAGCCGGGAGACTGCGGACGGCCCCGACTTCTTCCGTGCGATCGACACGGTGAAGAAACGAGCCCAGCGCGAGAAGACCTTCCAGCCCCTCGATTTGATCGACGTGGCAAGCACTTCCGGCTCGGGTTCGAACGAAAGCGGTGCACTTCAAGAAGCCATCGCGCAATCACTGACACCACGCGAGGCATCGCTCATCAACGACACGCTGCTGGGGAAGACCCCCGCCGAGATCGCGACGCAATGGGGCGTGGCTCCCAAGACGGTCAGCAACGAGAAGACCCGAGCGCTTCAGAAGCTCCGCGAGGCTCTCGTCGCCGACGATCTCGACTGAGCGCCCTGCTCAGAGGACCACCAAGGGCTCGCCCTGAGCAGGACCAAAGGGCTGGCAAGTCACTCAGCGTGCGGATTTCTTGCCTTCATCATTCGCCTTCCCGGCCGCGGCCGGATTCGACGATGCTTCGGAAGCGCCCTTCTCAGCGCTGGTATCGGAGGGCTTGGCCTCCTCGTCCACGCCGTGCTGAAGTCCTCGATCGCCAAAGATCTTTTCGAAGTTCGGGAAGCCATACTTGCGCACGATCGGTCCACTCATCGTCGGAGTCACTCCTGAATAAGGCAGCGCGGCCGGGAGTCGTCATTCCCGCTCTCTTACACTCCCGGCTCGCTTCAATCTTTAGTGTTTCGCTCCGAGCGGATTGAGTCAACCGGTCGTGCTCATTTCACTTCTTCGCCTGAGCATCAGCGAACGCCGAGTCGAACAGGCGTCCGGCGGGAGCGAACCCCATTCGGTCCTTGACGAAGCGAGCAGCCTCGGCTGCGCCACATTCGCGGTCCATGCCGGGGTCTTCCCACTCGACCGAGAGCGGCCCATCATAGCCCACCTGGTTGAGGGCACGGGCGATCTCCTCGAAGTTCACCTGCCCTCGGCCGGGCGAACGGAAGTCCCAACCGCGCCGGGGGTCGCCGAAGTTCAGGTGCGAGCCGAGGATACCCGACCGGCCGTCGAGCGTCCGGGCGGCGTCCTTGACGTGGACGTGGTAAATGCGATCGGGGAACGCTCGGATGAACGCAACGGGGCAGACCATCTGCCAGTGGAGATGGCTGGGGTCGAAGTTGAAGCCGAATTCCGGCCGGAAGTCGAGCGCCTTGAGCGCCATCTCGGCCGAATAGATGTCAAACGCGATCTCGGTCGGGTGCACTTCCAACCCGAACCGGATCCCGCACTCGCGAAACACGTCCAGGATCGGATTCCAGCGCTCCGCGAGCAGCTTGAAACCGTCCGAGATCATCGAATCGGGCACGGGCGGGAACGAGTAGAGCAGGTGCCAGATCGACGAACCGGTGAACCCGTTGACGACCTTCACACCCAGCTTCTTGGCTGCGCGGGCGGTGTCTTTCATCTCCTGGATCGCCCAGTCTCGCTTCTTGGCCGAGTTCCCCCGAATGTTCGCCGGGACCCAGTCGTCGGTCCGCTCGTCGAGAATGTCGAGTACGAGCTGGCCGACGAGGTGGTTCGAAATCGCCCAGCACTTCAGGCCATAGCGGGCGAGCAGGTCATGCCGCTCCTTGCAGTAGTTGTCGTCGCTGAGCGCTTTCTGAACGTTGAAGTGATCCCCCCAACAGGGGAGCTCGATGCCGTCGTAGCCCCACTGGCTGGCCTTCTGACAGATGACTTCGAGGGTCAGGTCGGCCCACTGGCCGGTGAACAAGGTGACGGGTCGAGCCATGGCGCGTACTCCGGGTTGGGTCGCTGGGTTGCAAGTCGAGCGCGGGGAGAGCGGCAAACGGTTGAATCGCACGGGGCAGCCGACTCGGATTCTTCGCCCCCTGCGGTCCCCATTCGCAAGGAATCATCTATGTTCCCCCCTCTTACTCAAGGGGAAAGGTTTGCAGGGTAGCGATCGGGTTCACTCGCGCGCACCCCACTCACGAGCCGGCTAGATGCGAGGGCGATAAGATGCCAACCATAGGCACCCACCGCCCACTTGTCAACGATTTGACGGCCCGAGCGCTCCGAGCGATAATCCCGATCCGGCCCTCGACCCTCGATCCCTCACCAGTGCGTCGTCTGCCATGCCACCGCGTGCGCTAATCCTCGATTTCGATGGCGTGATCGCCGACACCGAGAACGTTCACATCGCCGCCTGGCAACGCACCTTCGCCTCGCTCGGCTGGGAGATGTCCGACGATCTCTGCGCGCGCTCGATGGAGATCGACGATCGCGTGTTTCTCGCCGAGATCTTCGCCGCCAAACGAATCGAGGACGGCGACATCGAAGGCTGGGTTCGCAAGAAGCAAGAGCTCACGATCTCAATGCTGACGCATACCCCTCGTCTCGTGCCGGGGATGGCCGCGCTCATCCGCGAAGCCGGCTCACGAGTTGTGCTCGCTGTGGTGTCCTCAACCTGGCGCGCGAACATCGAGACGGTGCTCGCGGTTTCGGGTCTGGCCGAACGATTCTCTGTGATCGTGGGGAAAGAAGATGTTGAAAAACCCAAGCCGGATCCGGAGGGGTATCGTCTCGCCTTGAGCCGACTAAAGCTTCGGCCGTCTGACGCCGTGGTCCTCGAGGATTCCGGCAGCGGTCTCGCGGCCGCGCAAGGAGCGGGAATCGCTGCCGTCGCGTTTTGCCAGCTCCGCGGGCCGGGCGAGTGGACCGGCGCGGCGCCACGTTTGATGAATCTCACCCCAACGGCCGACGCGCTCCGGATCCTCGGGCTCATATAGGGCGATTTTCCCTCGCGTTGGGCACGCCCGAACCGCCCGACATCATTTATGTGTGATGCCTGCATGTTTTTGGGAGGGCGAGGCTCTGTCCGAGCCAGCCTTGTTCGGAGGACGAGTCTTCGAGTCCTCTGAACACCGCGAGTGATGATGCGGTTCCCTGGGCGGGGTTCGATGATCCATCGGCTCGAAAACTCGCCGATGGATCAAGGCTGGCTCGGACGGAGCCTCGCCCTCCCGACTGTGCGCGACGCAAGGGTGATGCGCTCTAACCAGCGTCGACGACCAGACCCATCACTCGATCACCAGCTCCCAGTGCAGCGTCGATGCCGTGCCATCGATTACCAATTCGACACCCTGATCGTCGCGCCGGAGCTTGACCTCTGCGACCCGTTTGCCTGTGTTATCCAGGTGGTAACCCTTGATGGCTCCCTTCCGGTTCCAGTGGACTCGGGCGGACACGGGCTCCTGGAGCAACGGCGGACGGCCGGGATCGGCCACGTCCCTGCGCCAGTCGTCAACCCAGTGGAAGCCGGTCGGCTCCACCCGGGCGATAGCCGTCACAAGGATGCGCTTGCTCGAAATGATCGGCTCCTTGCCCACGGATGACGCGACGATGACTGCAAAGGGCTCGTTGGTCTGAACCGAGATTCCCTCCAGACTGGCAGGCTCGTCACCCGGCCAGCCGGCCAGCCCCTGCGTGTAAGGTGTGTCGATCACAAACCGTCCGCGCGTCGGATCCCATCCCTTGACCGGCGCCCGGCGGACGTGCGCGGAGCGTTTGTCCGTGTCCTTCGCGCCGTCATCCGTTGCTGCACGCCGAAGCATCACCGAGGCAGCGTGCGGCCAGAGACTGAAGACCTGCGGAATGCCGTTCACGACCTCCGGAAGCTGGTAAATATCCTCCCCGCCGCCAATCCCCGCGGCACTGGATCCCCAGTTGATGGGATGAACAAAGATCCCGCGGCGAACGAGCGCATCCCAGTCTTCCGCCGCGGCCGTGGCCGACGCGAGCATGATGTCGGCCCCCTCGTACGGAGACGCCCAGGCGCCTGCCGTCTGCTCGGCCCACTGGCCCACAACATACGGCCGGTCCGACTTCCGCTTCCGAAGCGCGCCCGCGGCAAGCCCGCCGTCCAGGCTCCAAAGCAAAGACCTGCGCGAGGGATTCGACCAGGTGCTTGCCGTCCAGTAAAGCCGGTCGTCGATCAAGTCCAGGCCCGGTGCCTGCAGCGAATCGACAAAGTTCTTCTCCCGCAGCCAGTGCGAGACGCTCGCGATCGGGGCCTTGACCTTGTCCTTGCGCAACGTGCCCGCGAACTCCGACCAGTGCTTGGCCTCGAGCGTTTGCCAGAAATGACGGCCGAACACCTCATTACTTTTCGCCGCAATCTCCTTGAGCTCCGCGTTGTAGGTCGGCGAGAGCAAAGACGGAGTGTCGATTAGATTGAACATCGTGATTTCGCCCGCGAGCGTCACCCAGGCGAGCGCGGGTTCTTCGCGCAACGCACGGCCCGTTTCGGGATTCACGTGGTTCAGGAGAGCGAGCGCGCTGTCCAGCGCCAGCTTTTTCAGGGTCGGGTCAAACACCGCGGCGGGGCCGCCACCGAGGGGGAGTTTGCCTACGTCCTTGACGTCGTCGCCCGAGCGAAACCGGCGCGTACCCTGAAGCTCGAGCGCGATGTAAATCCCGCGTTTCTTGAGCGCGGCGATCAGGTGATCGAGCTTCGCCAGCGCGATTTCGTCGAACGACTTCGTGTCGTCGAGCGTGTCGTCGTAGAGGCTCCGGTCCGGTCCCAGCGGCGTCTCGAGATCGCCAATCCGGACGAGATTGATGCCCGAGCGTGCCAGACGATCGGCGAATGCATCAGCACGTTCGGTGTCGAGGAACGCCGCGGGGGGAAGCAGCGCGACCCCGTAAAACCGCGCCCGCCGTCCGCTCGTGAAGAAGAGACGCCCCTCCTTGACGGTCACGAACCCATGCTTGCCCGCGGGCGCGTCGAGCAGAAACGAAGCGTCCAGAGCGGACTTCGCCTCGATCGTTGGCGACGGCTGCACCGCGGCCCAACCGTTGGTGTCATCCTGGGAATGAAAAGGCGTCCAGCTCGCCGCGTCCGGATCGGGGGCGGAGCGCACCGAAACATCATCCACGTAAAGCGCACCGGAGCCGTCGGACTTGGTGAGTTGGAGCACCGCGCGCACGGCCCCGTTCGGTACCGGGACAATCACCTGCTCCCGCTGCCAGTCGAACGTTCCCGACCAGCGGAAGAGACCGACGCCTCCGGTCGGATCCGGGAGCGGCGTGCCGAGTCCGTCGAGGAAGAAGAGTTGCGCCTCCGCGCCGCCGGCCCCTCGCAAGGCTCGCCCCTTGACCATCATCGACACCGCCAGCCGAGGGAAGGGCTCGACCACGGTCCCTA
>DAIDJG010000535.1 GCA_027451445.1 Singulisphaera sp. | reverse complement strand
TTCCGCTCGGCGAAGCCGCGTTGGTGCCAGTGGGGGTAAGGGACGGGCGTGGGATTGCTCGCGGCATCGAGCTTGGCGACCTGCTCTGCGGTGAGGTTCCAGCCGACGGCGCCGAGGTTCTGGCGCAGTTGCTCCTCGTTGCGAGCGCCGATGATCACGTTGGCGACGCTCGGGCGCTGGAGCAACCAGTTGATCGCGATTTGCGGGACCGTCTTACCGGTTTCCTGCGCCACGGCGTCGATTGCATCCACGACCTGATAGACGTACTCGTCGGCGACGGGCGGGCCGATGTCGCGGTTGAGCTGGCTCTGGAGGCGCGTGGTTCCGGTCACGGTTTGGCCGCGTCGCATCTTGCCCGTGAGCCGGCCCCAGCCGAGCGGACTCCAAACCACGGCGCTGACATTCTGGTCGAGGGCCAACGGCATCAGGTCCCACTCGTAGTCACGGCCGATCAGCGAATAGTACGCCTGGTGGGCGACGTAGCGAGCCCGTCCATAGCGTTCGGAGACCGCCAGGGACTTCATGATGTGCCAGCCCGAGAAGTTCGAGCAGCCGATGTAGCGGATCTTACCGGCGCGCACCAGGTCGTCCAGGGTGCCGATCACTTCTTCGACGGGGGTCAACGCGTCGAAACCGTGGAGCTGGTAGAGGTCGATGTAGTCGGTGCCGAGCCGCTTCAGGCTCGCGTCGACGGCGCGGGTCAAATGGTGGCGCGACGAGCCGAGATCGTTGGGACCCGGCCCCATGCGGAACGTGCCCTTGGTCGAGATGATCACCTTGTCGCGACGGCCCTTGATCGCTTGGCCGAGGATCTCTTCGGCCAGGCCGGCGGAATAGATGTCGGCGGAGTCGAACATGGAGAGGCCGGCTTCGAGGCAGATGTCAACGAGCCGCGTGGCCTCGGCGACGTCGGTGGAACCCCAGGCCTTGAAGAGCTCGCCGCCGCCGCCGAAGGTGCCGGTGCCCAGGCTGAGGACGGGGACTTTGAGGCCGGAGGCACCGAGTTGTCGGTATTCCATGATCGATTGCTCGCGGTGGAGAGGGTTTGCAAAGCCAGCCGACGGTCGGTCCGCCGGGGTTGACGCCCATTACTGCTGGATGAATCGTAGCGTGAAGGCAAGCGTCGCCCTGGATCACTCCTCGCCCCTTGCAGGAGCGGGTGACCGCAACGCGGCGGGATAAGGGAATACGCGATGCGATCACCCGGCACCCCTCACCCGGCCGCTGCGCGCCCGACCTCTCCCACAAGGGGAGAGGTGTGGGAACGCGGCCTCGTCGTCGCAACAGTTCCAGCCCTCTGCTCTCAAACGCTGTGGCGTTCTTCGAACGCACTTGGGATCACGCCAGGATGCCCGTCGCCACTTCACCATAAACATCCGTCAGCCGGAAATCACGTCCGCTATAGCGGTAGGTGAGCTTGGTGTGGTCAACGCCCATTAAGTGCAAAATCGTGGCGTGGAGGTCGTGAACGTGGACCTTGTCCTCGACCGCGAAACAGCCGAACTCGTCGGTCGAACCATGAATACGGCCGCCCTTGACGCCGCCGCCGGCGAGCCACATGGTGAAGCCGGTACTGTGGTGGTCGCGGCCCTTGGAGCCTTGGGAGGTCGGAGTGCGGCCGAACTCGCCGCCCCAGACGACGAGGGTGTCATCGAGCAGGCCACGCGACTTCAGATCCTTTAACAGAGCGGCGATCGGGCGGTCGCTTGCCTTGGCGTGATTGCGATGGTTGTTGATGTCTCCGTGGTCGTCCCAGGGCTGGCCGTTGCCGTAGTAGACCTGTACGATCCGCACCCCGCGCTCCACCAGGCGGCGGGCGATCAGGCAGGCGTCGGCGAACTCGCCGGTGCCGTACTGCGTGCGCGTGGCCGAGGCCTCCTTGGTCGTGTCGAAGGCGTCGAGGGCCTCGAACTGCATCCGGAAGGCCATCTCGAGTGACTGGATGCGCGCTTCGAGCGGAGCGTCGTGCGGGCGCTCGGCGAGGTGGAGCTCGTTCATGCGCTGAAGCAAATCGAGCTGGTCGCGCTGGGGGTCGCGGCCGAGGCGGCGGTTGGTGAGGTGGGCGATGATCGCCTTGGGGTCGATTGATTTGTTGTTGATGTGTGTGCCCTGGAAGATCCCCGGCAGGAAGCTGTTGCTCCAAAGCTGAGGACCCACCACCGGCTTGCCCGGACAGAGCACGACGAAGCCAGGAAGGTTCTGGTTCTCGGTCCCCAGGCCATAGGTGAGCCAGGAGCCGAGGCTGGGCCTCGTGGGCTGGATCTGGCCCGAGTTCATCATCAACAGCGCTGGCTCGTGGTTGGGGATGTCGGTGTGCATCGACCGGATCACGCAGAGGTCGTCCACACAGGTCGCCAGCTCGGGATAGAGCTCGCTCACCTCCATCCCGCACTGGCCGTACTTCGCGAACGAGAAGGGCGACCGCATCAGCGTTCCCCCCGCGTTGCGGTTGAGCTTGAGCGAAGTGGGCGGCTTCTCGCCGTCGTGCTTCGAGAGCATCGGCTTGGGGTCGAACGTATCGACGTGCGATGGCCCGCCGTTCATGAACAGGAAGATAACGCGGCGTGCTTTGGGCGTGAAATGGGGCGCCTTCGAGGCCAGGGGGTTAGTCGCCGTTGCGGCCCGCACATCCTGGGCGAGAACGCCCGCAAGCCCCAGGGCGCCGAAGCCGCCGCCCATCCGGCCCAGCCACTCCCGGCGCGTCCAGACCGGCTCACTCAACGGGTGCCGCATGTCGAACCACTCCCCAACGGTCGTGCGTTGACGATCAATCCACAAAGAGAAACTCGTTCGACCCCAGCAGGGCCTGAGCATACTGTTCCCAACGCGAAGGCTCGTCCTTCGTCTCTGACTTCGCGGCGAGGTATTCGACCCCGAGCGCGACCTCCGCGTCACGCGCGGGTCGTCCGAATAACAGGACGTACGCACGGCGGACCCGCTCGGCATCCGACCCGGCCGGCTCGTTCGTCAGACGCGCAGCAAGCGCCCGAGCCTGCTGCTCCAGGAACGGGCTGTTCAGGACGAATAGCTGCTGGAGCGGGACGGTCGTCACCGTACGCTTATCGCTTGTGATGTTGGGGTCGGGGAAGTCGAACAGCCGAAGTAAGCCGTCGAGATTGTGGCGGCTGACGGAGCCGTAGAGCGTGCGGCGGTGGTTGTCGGCCGAGTTCAGGTTGGCCGAGGCGCCGCCGAGTTTGGTATCAAGCTGACCGGCCACGGCCAGCATCGCATCGCGCCAGGCCTCGACCTCAAGCCGCCTTCGAGGACCCCGCCATAGCAAAATGTTCTCTGGGTCGACGGCCGCGTCCTTCGCGTCGTGGGTCGAGGCGAGCTGGTACGTGGCCGAAAGCAGGATCATGCGGTGCAGTGCCTTCAACGACCAGCCGGACGCGATGAACCGGCTCGCCAGGTGGTCGAGTAACTCCGGGTGCGACGGGCGCTCGCCTTGCTTGCCGAAGTTGCTCGGCGTCGCGACCAGGCCGCGGCCGAAATGCTGGGCCCAGACCCGGTTGACGAGGACGCGCGCGGTCAGGGGATTCTCCGGGCTCGCGATCGCGCGGGCCAGTTCGAGCCGGCCGCTCCCCTGGCCGAAAGTCTCGGGCGTATCGGTCGAGAGGATGGCGAGGAAGCGCCGGGGCGCCTCCGGGCCGAGGGTCGCCGGGTTGCCGCGGAGGTGGATCTTCATGTTCGCGATCGACTTGCCCTCGGTCAGACCGTGGACGACGGGATACTTCGCCGGCGCGGACTTCTTGAGCATGTCGAGCTCGGCCTGAAGCGTCTTAAGGGTGTCTTTGGCCTTCTTCTTGTCAGCGTCGGTCTTGGCCTCGCCCATCACCTTGCGCTGCTTGTTGACCTCATTGGTCTTGGCCTTGACCTTCGCTTCCGACTCCTCGTAGGTTTTGACGACTTCTGGGGGAGCCTGGGGATACTCCTGGTAACCGGTGCTGGCGAAGATCCCGCCCAGGGCGTAGTAGTCGCTCTGGGAGATGGGGTCGAACTTGTGGTCGTGACAGCGGGCACAGGCCACGGTTAGACCGAGGAAGCCCCGGCACAGCGTGTCGATGCGGTCGTCGTACTCGTCGAGCACCGCCCCGCCGTAGTACACGGGGCCCAGCGCAAAGTAGCCGGTCGCCGCCAGACGCTCGTCACGATCGGGGCCGTCCATCAGATCGCCCGCGATTTGTTCCATGACGAACTCGTCGTAGCGCTTGTCGGCGTTGAGGGCATTCACCACCCAGTCGCGGTAACGGTATCCGTAGGGATAAAGCCGGGCCTGAAACGTGTGCGCCTGGTCCTCGCCATAGCGCGCGATGTCCAGCCAGTGCCTTCCCCAGCGCTCGCCGTACCGCGGCGACGCCAGGAGACGGTCGACGACTGTCGCGAACGCCTCCGGCGACTCGTCGGCCAGGAAGGCGTCGATCTCGTCCGTGGTGGGCGGGAGTCCGATGACATCGAACGTTACCCGGCGGAGCAGCGTACGCTTGTCGGCCGGCGCAACGGGCGTGAGCCCTTTCGCCTCGAGACTGGCGAGGATAAAGCGATCGATTGACGTTTGCGCCCACGAGGTATCTTTGACCGTGGGAAGGGCACGGTCACGGATCGGCTGGAACGACCAGAACGCGCGATCCTCGGCGGAGATCGTTCGAGGGGTCGCGGCGGGCAGCGTCGGGCGTGTTTCGGCGGCAGTCTCGGGCCACTCCGCCCCCATCTTGATCCACTGGGTCAGGACGGCGATTTCCGCCTCGGCCAGCTTGCGCTTCGGCGGCATCTGCAGATCGGGGCCGTAGCGGACGGCTTCAATCAGCCGGCTCGCCTCAGGATCGCCGGGCTTGACCACCGGACCGGCGTCCCCCCCGCGGAGGAGCGCGGCGCGGGAATCCAGCCGCAGGCCGGCCTTCTGCTTCTCCGGGCCATGACAGTTCTGACAGGCGTTCGCGAGAATGGGCCGGACCTTGCTCTCGAAGAACTCGACCTGCGCCGGGTCGATCGGTTTCTCAGCCGCTCGGACTGGATTTGCGAGGAGTGCCAGCAACCAACCGGCCAGCAGCGAGGCGTGTCTCATCGGGCGAGTCCTGGGCGGGATCACAAGGCGGGGCGAGATCCGGGCAGGTCGTTCTTCGGGTAGGGTGGCGTCGCAGGTTCAATAATTATTATAACTCGCAATTGGCGGGCTCACAATCGGGAACGTGGCGAGCCAATGAGTCTTTTCCGCACAGTTCCGACCCCAGTCGGCTTGTCCGGTTGATGAAGGAGGTCGATGGCTAGACTTGCAGGTTTGACGCGGAGTCCTTTCCCCCGACCCCAGCCGGCTTGTCCGGTTGGTGAAGGAGGCCGATGGCCAGAGAAAAGCCGCAACCGCAAGGAAATTGCTTCGCGCGAGCTCCATTGACGAAGTTAACTTCCGACCTTCTTCATCAGCCGCACAAGGCGGCCGGGGGGTAAACGCGTCCCGCCCATCGTCTAGCCACAGACCTCCTTCACCAGCCACACAAGGTGGCTGGCGTCGGGGACCGGTCAAAGGAAGCCGGTGCAGGAAGCGTGTGTATGTTCAAACAAAACTCGCGTGTCCGAACGCATCTCAGGTTTTCGCAAGGTGATTCAGACCCTCACCGGCTGCAGCCGCCTCGAAGGCTCAACAGCCATCCGACCAAGCGTCGACTTCGCCTTCCGCTCGGCCAGAACCTGCTGGCGCACCGCGCCGGTGCAGTGGTGGAAGCGGCCGTCGAAGCGGGAACGCGAATGGTGAAACCAGTAGTCGCCGATCATTGCACGAATTCTGTCCTGTTCACCCGACATGGGATGCACGAGTCCGCCGCTGGTTACCAGAAGAAG
>DAIDJG010000534.1 GCA_027451445.1 Singulisphaera sp. | reverse complement strand
GCGAGCTTGCCCAGGATCTCCCGGCGCTGTTCGGCCGCGCGGAGGGCGGCCTGGGCGACGTTGTACTGGGCCCTGGCATCTTCGAGCGCGGCACTGCTGCCGATCTGGTTTTTGACAAGCCCCTCGGCACGGTCGCGTTCGAGCTTGCGAGCCTTCAATTGCTCGGTAGCCTGCTTGACCTGCCCATCAGCCTCGATGAGGAGTGGGGCCAGGGTCGCGCGCGACTCAGGAGAGAGAATCGGCTCGAGCACAAAGACCGGCTCCCCCGCCTTCACCGAGGCGCCCGGCGTCGGCACGGCGTGGCCTTCGGGGGCCCGAAGGGTCCCGTTGAATGGCGACGAGACGATGATCAACCGCCCCGTCGGCACGATCACCTCGCCCCCGTACGACGTCGTGCGCGCAATCTTCTTGCGTTCGGCGGGAACCGTCGCCACACCGAGCCGTTTCTCGGCCTCGGGTGTCAATTTGACCGTGGCGAGCTCCGACTCCTTGACCGCCGACTCGACTTTCGCTGGCGAGGCTGGCTTCGTCGCGGCTGCCGGAGCGTGCGGAGGCTGACATCCAGGCAGAACGACCGCCAGCAAGCATGCCACCGTCGGCATCCACCAGTATCGGATCATGGGCGGAATTCCCAGGATGGTTTGGTTAGAGACAAGTTGGGACCCTGGCAATTACGATAAGATACAGGATCAGGCCCCCCTACCGCGCGGGAAGTTCAGTGAATTTTCCTTCATGTTTCGCTCCGCCGCGCCGCCTGACCGATAAGTAAGGCCGAGAATGTCGTCAACGGCGCAGCGCGCCGAGGCGACCGGTCGTGGGACACGATCCGAACGGCTCCAACCGAAGCAGGAAATGAGTTCCATGCGCGGTCTAACCCTCTTGCCAGGATTGGCACTCGGTCTTTGCTTCTGCGCCGGCGCGGACGCTCCCCCCCCACGTGCAGCGGCACCGAGGCCGATACCGGTTCCCGCCCTACCCAACGCGATTGCAACGGGCATCCCTGTCCCCAAACCCTATAACGCCAGGCCGAGCACCGACCCACGGCTTGCTCGGGTCCAGGTGCAGCCCAGCAATACCCCCGCGATTCCCGCCGCGACGCTGCCGACGGGACCGATTGAAGTACCGTCCGGATTTGGCGGCCAGTCGATGACGCTCGAGGCCGCGCTGTATGGGGCGGTCACCTCCAACCCTGACCTCGTCACGTTGCGCAACAGCAACGTCGCCTCGGCCGAGTCGGTGGAGGTGGCCCGCCGGTTCCCAACCACCCTGAACCCCACGCTCTGGGTCGACTTGCGGCCGATCACCCTGATCCCCCGCGACACCTTTGTCAGCAGCGCGGCAGGCGGGGGTGGCCATCACCCATCGCCGTATGTAGACGGTAAAGTCTTCTTTTACCTCTCACTCCGGCAACCGATCGAACTGGGCCACCAGACGACCCACCGCTACCACATCGCTCAGGCCGCTTACTCGCAACAGCAATGGACCGTCGTGCAGGCCGAGCTGCTGACGCTGGTGCAGACCTACCGGTTCTTCCAGACCGCCGCCTACCGCCGGGAAAAGCTGCGCGTGGCGGTAGCCCTGGCTGACTTCAACGACCGGTTGGTGCAAAGCCTGCACAAGGGGTTCGAGGCCAACCGGGTCCAGGCGGCGGATGTGGCGCTGGCCGATGTCGAGAACTCGGCGACCCGGCAACTTGTCGACGTGGCAAGGCAAGACTATGCCAACGCGCTCACCGACCTGCGCAACCAGGTCGGTTTGCCCGAGACCGCCGCGACCGCCGAGCCGCTTGGCACATTCGCCCTGCCGAACAATATTCCGGATGCCGACGAAGCCGGTTTGATTCAAATCGCGTTGCAGAGCCGGCCTGAGATCCACGTGGCGCGTGCGGCCGCGGCCGGGGCCGAGGCGGCCGTCCGATTGGCCAAAGGGGACCGCATTCCCACCCCCATCGTCGGGCCGGAATACCAGAGTGACGAGGTGCTCGTCCAGTACATCGGTATGGTACTCATCATGCCCCTACCCACCCTGAACAACGGCAAGCCTCTGGTCCTCCAACGCCAGGCCGATCACCAGCGAAGTCTCATGGCGCTTCAGCAGGCCGAACAGCGTACGGTGACGCAGGTCAAGTCGGCCACGGCCAAGTGGAATGCCGCCCTCCGGTTGGTGCGCCAGACCACCGGCTTGACCGAGGGACTCAAGCCGCCCGTCGACCGGCTCGAGCGCATGTTTCAAGCCAACCAGGCCAACCTGGCCCAGTTGCTCCAGGCACGCCAGCGCCTGATCCAGCTCGAAAACGCCGAGCTCGACGCCCTGTGGCAGGCCACGCAGGCTCAGGCTGACCTGCTCGCGGCGCTCGGTGCACCCTACCTGATCGGGTCGCTCCAAGGATCGTCCTCGGCCACCGAACCGGCTCCGCCGGCGCCGGCAACTGCCCCGGTCCCAACCCCCGCGCCGGCGCCGGCTGCGGCACGAGCGGCGTCCGCTCCGGCCCGGTGATCGGGGATGACCGGACATCAGTGCGCGGGATCCTTCTGTCGCGACGGCGCGTCCGGAACTCGGCGGCCGTCGCGCACTGCGACGACAATTCCCAACACCACGAGCGTGAGCAACACTGCGACCTGAAACGCCTCGACGAAGTCGGCCTCGATGTTGTAGTCCGATGCCATCTTCAAGTGCCAGGCCGCACGGGCCTTCGTGTCGCTGCTTGCTGTGTTTTGTGCGGCCGGCCCTTGCTGTGTTTGGCGCATGTGGTCGACCGCCATCCCACGGAGCCGCTCGGCGCGCGCGACGAACGCGAGCCAGGCAGCCACAAAGGCCACCACAACGGCCCAGCGCCGTACGTTCATGCGAGGCCATCGCATCCGATCGGTCCTTTGAGCGGGGAAATGTGATCTCCGTCTTTGAATGTATCGGGTCGCGGCAGATCAGACCACCCGGCGCGCCTTCGGGGAATGAACTGCCGTGGATACTGGAGTCCGCAGGCTTTGGAGTGCGGGGGCTTGCTCCCGCTTTCGCGGCGCGATCGCGGTCCGAAAGCGGGAGCAAGCCCCCGCACTCCAAGGAGCCCTGTCGGGCTCATTCGACTTCGCGCGTAGGCCGATGAAAGCGTCGCTCCCAGCTCGCTACTGCGCCTTCAAGGGGACCGCGTGCTCTCGCACGTAGTCGTCCACGCGCGACGCGCTGGCGGGCGGCCCGATGTAGTGGAAGGCCTCCGCGTAGGCGACGCCGTGCTGCCGGCCGAGCTCGCGGTCGCGCGTCAGCAGGAACTCCTTGATGTAGTTGCGATCGGCCGAGGCATCGTCGTCACCGAGGAGCGGAAGCCGCTGGCCCTTCCTGGCGAGCTCGGCACGAAGACGGGAGCCGTGGTTACCGGCCGGCCCCTTGGCACGATTGGCGCGGTTGGCCTCGATCTTGCGGTCGATCACGCCACTGATGTCCACCACGCGATTGACCTCAGGGCGCCTTGCATAGTAGTACTTCTCGCGCACCTCGTGCGGCTCGATGCCGGCCGCGAATTGCTCCGGGTAGTCGTGCGCCCGGCCGGCCATCCAGCAGGCGGCCTCCACGCCTCGGGCGGTCATCCAGTGGTCGGGGTTCTCCTCGTCGTGAGCCCAGGGATCCCAGCAGACGACGGTGTCGGCCTTCAACACCCGGATCAGGAAGATCAGGCGGCACTGAAGCTCGTTCAGCGACGCATCACCCATCCGGTGGTTGCCATAGTTCAGGTTGAAGACCCGCTTCAGACCCAGGGCGCGAGCGACGTCGTCGTTATCGCGCTCGTTGCCCCGCACGTGGTCGCCAATCGTGCCCGGGGTGCCCAGGCCCGGGGCGTCGCCCATGTCGTCGTTCGTCGCGCGGATGAGGTAGCCCGTATAACCTTCCTGCACGAGCTTCGCGACCGTCCCCGCGGCGTGCAATGGAATGTCGTCGGAGTGCGCCTGGACCGCCAGGAGGACCTTGCCCTGATGCGGCCGTCCGTCCGCGGCGCGCTCCACGTGGATCGCCGGGCGGCTCTCTTTTGCCCGGGATGACTGCAGGTGGAACGCAGTGGTGCCGGCCAGGACGGTTGTGAGAAAGTCACGGCGTCGCATCGTGGGCTCCCGGGGGCGTTTCGCGCGGTTGGCCAAAGGGGGGGACGGCACCAGGATATCGCAAGCGCATCAGCCCGCAACCATCGAGCCGAGGGTTGACGGTCCCACCCGCATTGAGTGCGGTCCCGCCGTTGCCTCTGTCGTGCTTCCCCCACGGAATTCCGACTTCCGAATCGCCGAGGTGCACTCGGAACTCCATCCGGAAGGCGGTAACTCCGTATGGACCAACGACTCTACCGAGTCTTCGAGTGATTCTGCCGAATTCTGCTTCTCACGCGACGACGGCGAAGTTGCAAGCCGCTGAGTCGCCGAAAAACAAAACGCGTCCCCTCGCGTCGTTCGGAACGTGCGATTCTCGCAAGTGCGGCTGGGGGAGCCAATGTCCCGCTCAAACCGCATGGCTTTTCGACCGATGTACACCCTCATTTGTCCTCTGCTGCCGCGTATCTCGCCATAAATTTCCTGGAACTCGCCAGTTGATGCGCGCTATGTCATTAGGAGATGCCCGTCGAGGGTGAGCGGCTGGGTCGAGCCCGCAAGGGCGATATCCCCTCAGTCTGTGCGGATAACCCAAACACCCAGAGGCGCCACCCTTGCGGATCTGACGCCAGCCCTCTCAAGTTTCCCGTCTTCTCGCGCCGACAGGGGAGCGCTTACGAGATTTACGAGAAATCCTTAGCGCTCGCCAGTTGGTGCGCGCTATGTCTTCAGCAGATGCCCGTCGAGGGCGGGTCGCTGCGAGCGCGACCCCAGCCACCCAACGTTCCCCATCTTCGCGTACCAATGGGCGAGCGTTACGAGATTCACGAAATATCCGAAATATACCCCCGTGCAGGCCGCCGACTAGGTGCATGAAAAGTGCTCCGAGATTTACGAAATATCCGAAATATACCCCCGTGCAGGTCACCGAATAGGTGTACGAGCGGTTGGCTGAGGTCGAGCCCGCAGGACGATACCCCCGGTCCGTGCGGACGGTCCAAACGTCCGGGGGCATCGCCCTGCGGGCTCGACCCCAGGCACCCAACGTTTTCCCGCTTCGCGCACCAACCGGCGAGCGCCTACGAAATATCCGAAATATATCTTCGTACAGACCACCGAATAGGTGCACGGGCGGGTGGCCGGGCTCGAACCCGCAGGGCAATGCCCCGGTCCGTGCGGGCGGCCCAAACGTCCGGGGGGCATCGCCCTTGTGGGCTCGGCCGCGGCCACCCAACGTTTTCCATCTCCGCGCACCAATTGGTGATCGCTTACATAAATTCTTATCCCCCGGCCCTACGAATAGCCCGCCCAAAACCCTTACTCGGAATCGCAAACCCTTGTGGGTCTTGGGGCTCCGAGTAGCCGAATCGACGACGTACTCGCGCGCTCTCATCCTTGGGCGGTCGTCGCGACCGAGTTGTCGTTGTGCAAAGCTGTTGTCCGCACCTATTTTCGAAAGATTGTCTAACATCGGTCTTGCGCTTGTGCTCGGGCGGCTTTTAGGGGATCAGGGATAACCAAGTCCCGAAGTCCTCCCTCGTCCCTCTTGAATGGTTCGCTAACGAAGAGCAGTCCCGCGCGTCTTCCTTCCTCATCCCGCATCGAGTCCCTATCTATATACTCCTAGTAAGCTGCTAGATTTTTCGACTCGCGAACGTGGCCCGACACGGTGTTTTCCGGTGTTTCGCGCGATTCTTGGGTGGTAAGTTTTTCGTTCTCGATGACAGTTCTCGCCGGCACCTCGTCCGCCGAACTCCTCGGCGTGTTGCCCGACCTTCGCCGTCGGCCGATGGTACGCCCCTCAAGGGGAATCCACTCAGGGCTCCGGTGTCTCCGGCGCCACGTAAATGCGTTCGATGGGCTCCAGTTGACCTTTCACGACGGCGACCCAATCTCCATGGGGCTGACCGATCTTGACCCGGCGCTTCTCGAACTGGCGAGGGCCGGTTTGACCCGTCGAGACCGAGACGTAGTTTCCGACGCTTGCGGGCCCGTCTGAGAAAACGGAGCGTCGCGGAATGAGCAATGCCTGATGAGGGGGGCCCAGCGGGACGTGGACACGAGCGCTCATCCCAGGCACGAGATTCCGATCCGCATTGGGGAAGACCGCGCGCCAGCGCGTTGTGCCGGCCGCTGGATCGAACACGGTGTCCACTGTGACCACTTTGCCGCCGTGCGGGTAGTCGCGTTCGTCCACGAGCGCCAGGGTCACAGGGAGCTCGAGGCCCGAAGCGCCGCGGAGCTTACCCGCGCGCAAGAGCCGGAAGAACCCCTTTCTGAGCGCGACGGCGCTACGAAAGCGGGAGCAAGCCCCCGCACTCCAAAGCCTGCGGACTGCTGCGGACGAACGGCTTCCGGTGCGAGAACGAAACGGCCCTGGAACCGGACGGATCCCCAATTCCCGAAATCACCGCCTTTCGCTACACTACGCGCAGGTTGCCAACGGATGGCACCTCGACGCCTGAGGCCCTCGCGGATAACGATCACCATGAGCCGTACAACCGAGCGCGCGGAAGCGCTGGCTGTCCCCTGGGGCGAACGCGACCAGCTCACTCTCAATTTGCCCGAAGCCTGGCCGGAGGCCGACGTCATCTGGCCCGAGGTGGGAGGTGCGATCGACGACTACGAAGAAGCCCTCATCCGGGCACTTGACCAACCGCGCGGGGCGGCACCGATCGAAACTCAGGTGCAGGCCGGGTCGAAAGTCGCGATTGTGGTCGACGACCCTTCGCGCTGGACGCCCGTGCGTGAAGTGCTTCCGATCGTTCTGAAGCGGCTGCATGGGGCGGGGGTCCGCACGGAGGATGTGTCGGTCAGCGTCGGGGTCGGCCGGCACCACGCGGTGAGCGACTCGGCGATGCGTCGGCGCCTGGGCGACGAGGTTGTCGAGACGTACCGGTGCTATAGCCCGCCCGTGGACGATTTGTCGCATTACGTGCACCTGGGAACGACGCCCGAGGGTGTCCCGGTGAGGGTCTTTCGCCCTGTGGCGGAGGCGGATTTGCGCATCCTCATCGGGTCGGTCTTGCCTCATCTTCAGGCGGGCTTCGGCGGCGGTTACAAGCTGATTTTCCCGGGGACGAGCCATCGATCGACCCTCGGCGCCCTGCACCGTCAGGGGCTCGACCCGAAGCAGCACGACGCAGCGCGGCTCATCGGCGGCGAAGCGGCTCATAACCCGATGCGACAGGCGATCCGCGCGGCTGCGGCGATGCTCGGACCGTGTTTCTCGATCAGCCACTTGCTCGGTGCCCCCGGGGAGATCTTCGAGGTCGAGGCTGGTCATCCCGACCCGGTCCAGGATGCCCTGGCGAATGAGGTGAGGCGTCGCTATCTGGCGCCCGAGGGTGCGCCGGTCGACTTGCTGATCGCGGGGAATCATCCCTGGCCGGGCGATCCGATGCAGAGTTTCAAGGTTCTGCTCCAGCATCGCGCGGCCTGCCGTCGCGGCGGGGTGCTCGCGGGGTTCTTCTGGACCGATGCGGAGGAGATCGATCGGTCGTTCCCCTTACGCTCGCTCCGAATGGTCGCCGCAGTGGGACGGCCGGGCGGGTGGATCGCGAGGCGTGGGCTGAAACTGGCGGAGCGCATCGCCGCGGCGCGGCAGGCGCCGGCTCAGTTCCTGCTCCGTTGGGCGCGCGAGCTGGTCGTCGATCGGACGGTCCTCGTCTATGCGCCCCCTTTGTACGAACGCATCGGGCCGCAGCTCGGGCCGGTGCGGCTCTTCGCGGACCAGGCGGCACTCTGGCGTGCCGCACACGCCGCGCTCGGGGGTGGGCCGAAATCGGTGCGGATCTTCCCTCAGGGAGGCTTGACCTACGCCACAGGGCAGGAGCCCTCGACGCGTTGAGCGTCGCATAGCAGGAGGCAAACGGATGTTGAATCGCCTGGTCCTTGCCGGGTCGGCTTTGGCCATCCTGGCCGTGGGAGCCGTGACGTTTTACTGGACGATCGTCCGCCAGCCACCCGAACTCGTGGTCCACACCACGGTCGATCGGACGCTCTCCGAGTCGATCGTCGGCTGGTATGGTACCAGGACCGGAACAATGGTCTTGCCCCAGTTCGATAACGAAAGCGACGCCAGGACGCTGGCAAACCTGCGCCCGTTCGAGTCGCCAGGGGCCCAGTGCGACGTCGTCTGGTCGAATGACATCACTCGCACGATCCGGCTCAAGGACAAAGGGCTCCTCGCTCCATTCCTGCCTTCGAATGCGGCCGACATCCCCGCCACGTTCAAGGCCAAGGACGGCACCTGGTACGGCTGCGCGGCGGAGGCGCGCGTGCTGCTGGTGAACACAGAGCTTGTTTCCGATGAGGCGCATCCGCAGTCGATCCAGGATCTGGTCGACCCCAGGTGGAAGGGGAAGATCGGGATCGCACGACCCTCCTCGGGCACCTCTGCGACCCACGCCGCGTGCCTGTGCGCGTCGTGGGGCGAGGAACGGACGCGCGACTTCTTCCGGAAGCTCAAAGCCAATGGCGTGAAGCTGTTCTCGAGCAATCGGCAGGTTGCCCTTGCCGTGGGCAACGGTGAGATCGCGGTTGGTCTGACGAACTCGTCCGATGCCATCGCCGAGCTCGTCGCGGCGAGCCCCGTGGTGATGATCTACCCCGACCGAGGGTCGGACCAGCTCGGAACGCTTTTCATCCCCACCACCGTCGCCGTTGTCCGAGGCGCGCGGCATCAGCGTTCCGCCGAAGGGCTTGCCAACTTCCTGCTCAGCGCGGACGTCGCCAAAGCCCTGGCCACCAGCGCCGAAGCGCGCATTCCCCTCGGCGCTAGGTCCAAGATCAAGTCAGTGACCGAGACGCCTCAAACGGTCCATGCGATGGCCGTCGACTTCGAAACGGCTGCGCATTTCCGCGACTCGATTGCAAACTTCCTCGCCACGGAATTCGCAGAGAATCCATGAAGAATCGATCCGCAGATGTCGCAGATTAACGCAGATTTAAGGATAAGAAAATGCTCTAAAATATTGCATTTATCTGCGTCAATCTGCGACATCTGCGGATAAACTTCCCCTATTCTTTCTTCAGCAATCCTCTGCGGAGTGCCTCGCCGACCTGGGAGGGGCCGTAGCCGTGTTCGATCATGAGGCAGGGTATGCCCTGTTGTTCGCAGAGTGGGCGGAAGCGTTCGGGGACGTGGTGGCTGATGAAGCTTTTGAGGATCAGGACGAGGTCCACGCCTCGGTTACGGACGCGCTGCTCGAGTGAATCGAGCAGCGCGGGTTTCGAGTCCTCGTAGGGTTCCCAGTCGAGGCGGTCGAAGCTGAAGACGCGTTGCAAGGCGCGGCGGGCATCTTCGCGCACGGCGCCGCCGATCATAAGGGCGCGGCGCCCCTGGGTCACGGTGAGCAGGTCTTCGTACTGGCCTTTCTGGGTGTCCTCGTCCTTCTCCTCTTCCTGGCGTATCCGGTCCAGGTTGCGCCGGACGGCGCGGAGGCCGTTGCCGCCGGAGATCAACTCGCGGTAGGGCATCACGAGCTCGAGGACGACCGGGTCGGAGGCGCCAAGGCCATTGACGACCGGTTTCAGGAGCGTGAGGAACTCTTCGACGCCTTCATCGGGGAGGTGTGTGCGTGCCATGAAGGCCTTGAGCTCGTCGAGCGCGATCAGACCCGACTCGCGGGCCTGTTGCTGACGTTCGGCGTCTCGAACCTGCTGGTCCTGGCGCTGTTGTTCCCAGTCCTTGACGCGTCGGGCGTTGTCGGTAGCCTGGACGAGCTGTTCCTGGGCCTCAGAGACGTACACGGCCCAGTCTGTTGAGTAATCATGCCTGAAGGCTTCGATATAGCCGGGCTCGTACTGTTTCGACAGTCCTTTCAAATGGTGAAACACGCGCTGGGCGAGCGTCTGATGCTCTTCGATCGGTTCGCCGTCGGGCGTCGACTGATGGAGGCGGAGCCGGCCGATCCAGATCTTGAGCTGCGCGTACTGCTCCATTTTGGTGAGCATGCCGAAATAATGGAGGCTTGATTCGACCTCGCGTGCGAGCCCCTGGAGCTGGCCGCCGGGGAAGTGCATCTCGGCATCCCAGAGGAGGCGGTCTTCGCCCGAAAAGCGGTCGGCGAGCTGAGGCTGGAGCCGGTCGAGCTCCTTGCGCAGGTTTTGGTAGTGTTCCATCGCCACGCGGAGCTCCCGGCGCGTTTCTTCGGCCTCTCGGGCGATCGCGTCGAGCTCTTCCTTCGCCTCCTTGCGCTTGCGGTCGATCTCGACCTGAGCGTTTGAGATCAGGGCCTCGGCGTCGACTCCAGGCTCCAGTGACGCCTTAAACTGTGCTAGCTTGCGAATCAGTTCCTTGAGGTATTGTTCTTCGCTATCGGCCGACTCGAGCTCACGAATCCGGGCTGGCCGGATTTCGCGCGCACGCTTGGCGGCGATGCGCGCCCGTTGTTCGGCCACTCGGAACGCTTCGGCCGCCTGCTGGGTTTCCTGACCTAGTTTCTTCGCTCGCGTTTTCGCTTCGGCTTGCCGTACGAGTTCAGCGAGCCGCTCGAGAGAGGGCGTCATAGGGCAATCTCGTTGTAAAGTGTCAATAAAGAAGGAACGAACATCAAGCAATGCAGGGAGGGCATTCGGTCAGTGCAGCAGTCAGCTCAGCACGCTCGAGAGGGGCGTGCCCAGGCAAAGTCGCAGAGGTCGGCCGAGCGGGTCGTTCAGTTCGAGCGCGGGGTCGACGCCGAGCAGGTGATAGACCGTTGCGGCAATGTCCGCGGGGGTAACGGGGTCGCGCGCTGGATAGGCGGCCCAGCGATCGGACGCGCCGAAGACCGTGCCGCCCCGGATCCCTGCGCCCGCCAGGACCGTCGTGAAACAATGCGGCCAGTGATCGCGCCCGTCGCGGCCCGCGCCCGCACCGCCGACAACCCCCTGGCCCACGCGGGGCGTGCGGCCAAATTCGCCCGTCCAGACAATCAATGTCTCGTCCAGTAAGCCACGGGCATCAAGGTCATCGAGCAGGGCGGAAAACGCCTGGTCGCTCGCGGGCATCAGTCGTGTCTTCAAGTCGACGAAATTCCGATTATGAGTGTCCCAGTAGACACTTACGTTAGTTAAACCGTCGTTCTGCCAGAATACGGTTACGAGGGGAACACCCGCTTCGACCAGCCGTCTTGCCTGGAGGACGGCCTGGCCGTGGGGGTGTAAGCCGTAGCGTTCGCGAAGTTTGGGATCCTCGCGAGCGAGGTCGAACGCCTCGAGCGCGCGGCGGGCTGTGAGTAAATCGTAAGCGCGGGCGTAGTGTACGTCGAGAGCGCGCTGCTGAAGTTGTTGATCGGCCATCCTCGCCTGTGACTCGACGAGGCGAAGCAGGCGCTTGCGGTCGTTCAGGCGGCCGGTGCCGACATCGTCGGGGAGGCGAAACGCGCCGATTTGGTAATCTGGACGGCAGGGATCCTCGTCGATGGTGAAGGGGTTGAGTGCGGGTCCGAGCCATCCCGCGCCCTGTCCGTGGCTCTGCTCGACGAACCTCGGGGCGCCGTTGGGAATGGTGGGCCGCATCTGGACGAAGGGGGGAAGGGAGCCTTGCTCCTTTCCCTGTTTCAGGCGCGAGAGGACTGCGCCGACGTGCGGCCAGTCGGTTCCGAACTCGCCGCCACCCGGAGTTGGGATGGGGCGGCCGGTCAACAGGGCATGCGTGGCCGTGGTGTGATTGACGTCGTCGTGGTGGACCGAACGAATGATCGCGAGCCGATGCGCCTGCCGCGCAAGGAGAGGGAAGTGCTCGGAGATCGCGATGCCAGGAACGTTCGTCGCGATGGGCCGAAATTCGCCCCGCACTTGCTCGGGGGCGTCGGGTTTCAAGTCCCAGGTTTCTTGTTGCGCGGGTCCTCCCCACATAAAGAGGAGGATGCAAGCCTTGGCGCGGCCGAACGTCGATCCCGCCGCCAAGGAGTCTGCGCGTGCTCGGAGGAGTCCCGGAAGCCCGAAACCCAACAGCCCCAAGCCACCTGCGCGCAGAAACTCCCGCCGAGATCGGTTCGAAACTCCGTTCAAGGGGTTACCTAGTGGAGTAGCACACATTGCCGCAATCGCTCTCTGTTCCGTCCTTTACAGAACCATCATACTGCATTCCCAACCCTGGTAGAACAGGGAGACCCGGCAGCGAACCAAAGTAGACGAGCGCTTTTTCCAGAAACGGACCCGAAATCTCATAAGTTGGGCGAAACGGGAAACTGAGACTATTCACCAGATGGATAGTGAACCTTTTTTGCAAAAACGTTGGACATCGGCAAGCGCCGTTTTTTCCTGGCGCCTAACAGTTCGTGCGCCCCGACGAGCGGGATGGGTGGCCGGGGCAAAGGGAAGCGCAGCTCCACGTGCCCCGGTGGGCCGCGAGACGCTTCCGGGGCACGTTGGCCTTCCGGCCTCCTCTACCCCGGCCACCCCAGGTCTCCCACATTCACGCACAATCTGTGGGGCGCCAGGATTTTTTTTGTGATCGGAGAGACTGGGGATCGGCCAGGGACTCCCGGATGGCCGCATTCGGTTCGCGCTGAGGCCGCCTGAGATGCGGTTGGATGGATTGTAGCCACCTTATCCTTGGTGCTCGACGCCCGCGCGAGTGCGGAATAACTAAGGGCATGGGCGAGCCATTATAAGGTGACGCGCGGGTCTGGGCAAGTTTAATCGATCAAAGCTTCATCTAATTAAGAAATCGCGCGAATTTTCGAAAAGAAGCTTGCCCGGTTCGACGACCCGATTGCAACTAATGACCTACACTCTGCGTTTGAGATTGGAGTTGGGAGGCGCACGCCCCCTTTGGGAAGGATCCTACTCCAACGAAGCCAAACGCCAGGTGTCGTGTCTTCAGCGAAGGCGTGAAAGTTCGCACCTAGCTCCTTTTCTTCTTAGTTTCGGTGATCGCCTCAAGGATTTCGCCCTCCCCAGGGAGGTTGCGAATAGGTCGAGGCCATCGAACGTTTGTGTTCGACGCACCAAGGAGTCCGAGATGAGCCTCTTTATCGACCGCTGCCGGGCCAATGTCCGTCCCGCGCGCATCAGGGCAACGCAGCCTCGGGTCGAAGGTCTGGAAGACCGTCTCTTGCTGTTCGCCACCTCAGGCGGCGCATGGGCGTATCCGGTCCGGGTTACTTACAGCTTCGTTCCCGACGGCACGAGCATGGGTGGCACCCCCACCAACTTATTCTCGACGTTCAACAACATCATGTCGCAAGCCACCTGGCAAGCCGACATTGAGAAGGCGGCCGCGCTCTGGGAGGGGGCCGCTCATATTAACCTCGTCCAGGTTTCCGACGACGGTTCGGCGATCGGCTCGGGACCCGATCAACAGGGTGCTTCCAACTTCGGGGATATTCGCATCGGCGGCTACGACCAGGGGAACGGAGGCACGCTCGCCTACGCCTTCATGCCCCCGCCGCTGAATGGCGGCCCTGTCGCGGGCGACATCATGTTCAACACCGACAGCGCCGTGAATTGGAACCCATCGACCGGTTACGACCTGGAGACCGTGGCGATCCACGAGTTTGGGCACGCCCTGGGCCTGGACCACTCGGCCCTCACCACGGCGGTTATGTATGCGTATTACAATGGCACCAAGCAGTCGCTTACCAGCGACGATGTCAGTGGCATCCAGGCCATCTATGGCGCACAAACCGACCCGACCACTGACAAGAGCAAAGCCACGGCCACGCCGCTCACGCTCGGCAGCAACGACCAGGCGATCCTCACCGGCCTCAATCTGTCCGGTCCGACCGACGCCCAGTGGTACTCGGTGGTCGTTCCTGCCGACACCAACGGAACCCTGACCATCCAGATGCAAACGACCAACCTCAGCTCCCTGGAGCCGAGGGTCACGCTCTACAACTCGGGAGGAACCGGGCTGAAGCTCGTCTCCAACACGACATTGGGAGGTGGCACGGCCACCTTGACTTACAGCGGCGTGACGCCCGGTCAGACCTACTATATCCGGGCCTCGTCGGCGTCCACCACCATCGGCAGCGCAGGGGGGTTCGCACTCCTTGTGAACCTCGGCAGCGGCACGCTCACGCCCGTCGCTCCGCCGAACACCACCGTCCTCAACCAGCCGGACCAGGGCGGCGGCTCGCAGTCGGACACCGCGGGTCATCACCACGGTCACAAGTCAACGCACAATCCGGCTGACACGATCAAGCACGGTCACATCGTAGGAATCGGCGACCGCCTGACCGCACAAGTCCATTCCTTCCGGCATGGTCGCCGTCCTTGAGTCCAACCACGTCTGATCCGACCGTGACCAGACGAAAGACCCGGGAACGCTCCGAGCGCTCCCGGGTCTCTTTGCGTTTCCCGCGGCCTCATTTGGGCTTCAACGGCAAGAGCTTGATGTTCTTGTACCAACACGGGGCGCCGTGATCCTGGAGACCGATGTAACCGTGGCGCGGGTGGTCCTTGTAGGCGATGTCGAACTTATGACCTGAGCCGTCCGGCCGGCGATTGGGAGCCGTCCATTCGTCGAGGTTCATGCGCGTCACGGTCTCGCCGTTGACGACGACCTGGATTTTCGGACCGTCGCACGTCACCTCGAGGTGGTTCCACTCGCCGACGGGCTTCATTGCGTTCTTCGACGGCTTCACGAGATCGTAGAGCGCGCCGGTGTCGTGAAAACCGGCCCCAGTGGTATCGTCGATGGCGATCTCGAGACCGTTGAAACCCACGTCCTTGCCGGGGCGTGCCTTGAGCGGGAAGGTGCGGATGAAGACGCCGCTGTTGCACCCTTTGCTAATTTTGAAGTCGAGTGCCAGGACGAAATCTGACCAGTCGCGCTCGTGGACCATCATGTAGCCGCCAGCCTTGTGCGGATTGATCGCACCTTGCTCGATCGGTGTCTTGCTCGGCCCTCCCGCGTCGTTCTTCCAGCCGTCGAATGTTTTGCCGTCGAAAAGCAAGATCCAGCCTGCGGCTTTCTCCTCGGGGCTCAGCGCATTGTCGTCCCCCTTCGCGACAGCGAAGGACGTTAGAATGATGAGCGTCGTCACAAACGTTTTCATGAAAGGTCCTCGATTGACTTCGACGCGGTTCCGAGAGTCCGAGTCGGGACGGTCGTAGCTCCTGCCGGTGATACGGAAGCGCGCTCAGGGCCAGCGGGCCGGTTGTGGGCAACATGGGGAGACGCCTCGAACAGACAGTCCCTCTCGTTCCGGCGTAGTGTTCCGCGCCCCTGGTCCCAATGCAAGACGCTCCTGCCCTCGGCTGCGCTGCGTCGTGTTTGGTCGAGTGCGCGGCAAAGTGGCTGTTAAAAGGAGTGGGTGGTCGGGTGGTGGAAGGAGTACCGCACGCCGGGCACGGGCCACGGTAAAGAGTGCCGTGAATTGCGTGATATTTCAGTTATACATAAAATATAATTATCCATAATAAATCTGAGATACGATAAATCGTAACTGTGATAGTGTGCAGAAATTCAAGCTCCAAAAAAACGCCTAAGAATAGCAAACCGCCCTTTTGGTCAGTTGACGTGATTTGCTATCGACGAGTAAGATGGTTTGTTGAACCTTGTCCAAAGATCGGGGATGTTGACGATGGCGCGGGATCCGCGCCCGTTCGTCCCACGGATCTTACCCCCGGGTGGACGCAAGCGACTCTTGGCCGTCGGTCGTCCTCGGTCGCTGCGCAAGAGAAAAGGCCCATGCGGACAGGGACAGCACTCTGCGTGGGCGAGTCCGTGTCGAGGAGAACCATATGGCGGAGAATGTGAATGCGGCCCGCGGTAGCGTGGGGCGCTCAAGGCGGATGGTGAGGCGGGCGTTGGCTTTGGCCATCGCGCTTGGCCCGTTCGCCGGGTTGGCTACAGGTTGCAATCAGTCCCAGGACATTCCCTTGGCGAAGGTCCCCGATCCGCCGAAACTTCCCGCTCAGGACAAGACCAACCTGAAGGCTCCCACCGGTAGCAGTCCGGACGTCCTGCCCCAGTGAGCCGTCCGCTCAGCGAGTCTGGCAAAGCCCTCCGACCCGAGTTGAGAACGGTTTTCGCGCGTCATGCGACCAACCCGAATGCGCGAGGGACGTGGGTCATCCCGAAGTCAGGTCGTGCGTCGCGCGATCTCATCGTAACGCTGGGCGGATTTCGCCGAGCCAAGTCTTTTCACCGAACATTATTGAGCCGCGCGCGCGAAGAACTTTCGATTGAGTCTCAACGGCTCGCTCGCACCAAGGTGGCGAGTCTATTTCGGAATCAGCGTTTTTTCCTTTCATCGTCCGACTTTCAAAACGAGGTGTGATCTTATGGCTATTCGGCGGATCAAGCATCGTCGGCACGGCTTCACGCTCATCGAGCTGCTGGTCGTCATTGCCATTATCGCGGTTCTGATTGCCTTGTTGCTTCCGGCGGTTCAGGCCGCTCGCGAGGCTGCGCGTCGGTCGCAGTGTGTCAACAACCTGAAGCAAATCGGGCTGGGGTTGCACAATTACCATTCAACCACCGGAGCGTTCCCGATGGGCAGTTGCCCCACCACGCCACCTGCGAAACCCACGGCTCCGCGAAACGGGTGGGGAAACTGGAGCGCCCAGGCGCTGCTGCTCGGATACCTCGAACAGCAGTCCGTTTATAACGCGGCGAACTTCAACGTGCCGAATGCGGACGAAGGCATCGGCCAGGCGATGAACAGCACCGCCACGACATCACAGCTCACGGTATTCCAGTGCCCGTCGTCGCTTCCCTATCCAGGCAACTGGCTGAGCGGGAAACCCTCGCCCTACACGAACTACTGGGCGTCGCTTGGTTCGAGCATGAACCAGTACGCGTACAACACCAACGCGCGCCCAAACGGAGCCTTCGAGGTCGGCGGCACCGCATATGGCCAGCGCGATTTCACTGACGGGACCTCCAACACCATCGTCTTTGGCGAGTGGCGGGTGGGCGACAACAACAACAACATCTTCACGAACCCGGGCGACCTGGTCGTCACGTCCAGCACGCCATCGGATGCGACGAGTTGGAACACCGTGGGCTGCAACATGCCGTATGGCGGCGGGCCGTTCAACACGTGGATCACGGGATGTGCGGCCGCGGGTGGCGGGAGCCAGCGCAGCTTCGTCGGCCAGATGTGGTGCCAGGGCCTGATCACGCGCACCCTCGGTAACACGTTGCTCGCACCGAATTCCGCCTATCCCAGTTGCGTGATCGTCAATTGGGGCGGCGATTCCGACGGAACCTGGGGCGCGATTGGTTTCAGCAGTTACCACTCCGGCGGCGCCAATGCCATGTTCGGCGACGGCTCCGTGCGATTCCTCAAGAACTCCGTCAATCAACTCGTCATCTGGCAACTCGGCACCCGCGCGGGTGGCGAGGTGGTCAGCGCCGACGCGTACTGAGTTTGGTTCTCCGATCGCATTGGCTGTTGATGGCTCTCACAACGTATGGCGGCAGGTCCGGCGTGCTCGGGTCTGCCGCCTTGCGCGTTTTCGCGATTCCTCGCGCGGATTGACCACGGACGAGGTCGTCTCCATTACAGCGGTTTATGGTCGCGTCGCGCCCTCCCAAAAACATGCAGGCGCCAAACATAAAATGATGTCGGGTCGAGCGGGTGTGCGCAACGCGAGTGAAAACCGCTCTAAAACCTGGCTGGCCCTACATCCAACGAGCCACGCGCACTTCCTCAACCTCTCGTCCTCGAATGAACCGGGTCCTCGTGCTCGAGGGAAGCGCGCTCGGTTATTGTCGCGCCGATTGGTGTTCCTTTTTTGCCGCACAACTGTTCCCGACGCGGAGAAATCTTTAATATTGCTCAAAAGATGGTTTGCGGTGTCGCGACAGCCCTACAGCGAGGTGGCACCATGGAGGAAGCGAGAGACCCGGTCGATCTGTCGAGCCTCATCGAGCGGGCACAGTCCGGTGACACGGAGGCGATTGATTGCCTTCAAGGTCTTGAGCAAGAGATTCGGATGATGGTGCGCGTGCGACTGCCCCAGGAGTTGCGCACCCAGTTCGATTCGATGGATTTTGTTCAGGACGTCTGGCAGAGCTTCTTTCGGGTCTTCCATGAAGATCCCGAACGGCTCCGCAACGTACAGCATTTGCGCGGCTTTCTCGCCGGCGTGGCGCGGAACAAGGTCTTTGAGGAGCATCGGCGCCAGACCAAGACACGGAAGTACGACCTCGGGCGCCAGGAGCCGCTGTACATTCGCCGGGGGGACCGCGAGGTTCCCCGCGACGTGCCGTCTCGGGATGCTTCGCCGATGGAGAATGCTGAGGCGCAGGATCGGCTCGCAAAACTCCTGGCGGGTCAACATCCGCGCGCGGGGGAGATCCTCGAATTGCGGCGGCAAGGGCTGACGTTCGAAGAGATTGCAACCCGGGTGGGACTGAACGAGCGGACGGTGCGCCGGGTGGTGGATACGATCAAGCGCGGTTTGCCCTGACACGCGTTTGCGGAGCGGGCCGGCCGTGTTCCTGGCCGTTTCGGGAAAACGTTGCGGAATTTCCCGCCTGCACAGGGTCTAATGGAAATTGGTGGTTCTCGGTGACCGCCAGTCTCCAATCCGAGGGCAATTCCTGTCATGGTCCTCGCCGCCTTGGCCCCTTACGTTCCGGGCCCCACGGACCCGTTTGACCCGCACAAGGCCGCACACCTCCTACGGCGCGCCGGCTTCGGCGCTCCCGCAGCCGACGTCGGCAAGGCCGTGACCGAGGGCCTGGAGGCCACCGTCGAGGGGCTCTTCGATGAGGCCGAGGACGAAGAAGAACGCTTTCAGACCACGTTCGACGCGGTGAACCAGGACCTCGTCAACTTCGCCGATCCCTCACAACTGCGAGGCTGGTGGGTCTACCGGATGCTGCGCACGAGGGCGCCGCTGCGCGAGAAACTCACGCTCTTCTGGCATGGGCACTTTGCAACGAGTGCCGCGAAGGTCGAAGAGCTGGAGCTGATGCACCAGCAGATCGCCACACTTCGCAAGCACGCCTGGGGGAACATCCGCGACCTCACGCAGGCCATTGCGCGCGACCCGGCGATGCTCGTTTGGCTCGATGGGGAGTCGAGCACGAAGGAGCACCCGAATGAGAATTTCGCCCGTGAACTGATGGAATTGTTTACCTGTGGTATCGGCCACTACACCGAGACCGACGTGCAGGAGGCCGCGCGCGCCTTTACAGGCTGGCATCGCGACGGGGCGAAGTTCAATTTCGTGGCCGATGCGCACGACTCGGGCCGCAAGCAGTTCCTCGGACGTGCGGGAAAGTTCAACGGCGGCGACATCATCGACATCCTGATGCAGCAGCCCGCCACTCTCACGTTTCTCGCGCGCAAGCTACTTCGCTTCTTCGCCGCGCCGGAGCCTTCCGCCGCCGTGGTCGCGGAGGCCGCCGAGTTGCTGGAGCGCACGCGGCTGGATGTGAAGTGGTTCCTGCGCGAGCTCTTCCAGTCGCGCTGGTTCTACTCGGACGACTGCCGTCGAACGCGGATCAGCAGTCCTGTGGAATACGTAGTGGGCACCTTGCGCACGCTGGGCGTGCGCTGGCCGGCCAACGAGGCGGGAAACCAGATCGAGGCGATGGGCCAGACGCTCCTGGCGCCGCCGAACGTCAAGGGATGGGACGGCGAGCGCGCCTGGATCAACTCGAGTCGGTGGGCCTCCCGCCTCGAATTTGCGAAGATCATCGCCGAGCTCAACGACAACAGCGCCTTCGGGGCGACGCTGCACCTCGACCGAATTGTGCCGGCCGAGACGCGTGAGCCCGCCAAGGCCATCGACGCCATCGTTTCGGTCCTCCTCCAGGGTGAGTTGCCCGACGCGACGCGCCGCGAGTTGACGGAATTCCTGGTCACGACCGACGACGGCAGCCGGAACCTCGAAAGCTTTCGCGATGACGACGACTTCCGGCAGAACCGACTGCGGGGAGCGATCGAGCTCGTTCTCGGCCTCCCGGAATATCATGCCTGTTAAGCGAAAAAGATTTCATCAGTGCGTAGCGTGGACACCGCTGACTCCACTCAGGGAGACCTCTGATGCGCAGACGCGAATTCTTGGCGAGCAGCGTGGCATTCGTGTCGCTGGCGGGAGGCGTGCCGGAGCTGTTCGCGAGGGCCGCTGAGGAGTCGGCCAGGGCGGACCGGAACGACCACGCGCTCGTGGTGCTGGAACTGGCCGGCGGTAACGACGGGCTGAACACCGTCATCCCGTACGAGAACCCGCTTTACTACCGCAACCGGCGCACGCTCGGTATTCCCAAGAAGAACGTCGTGCGACTGAACGACCAGATCGGCCTCCACCCAAGGATGGCGGCGCTCGGTGAACTTTTCAAGGAAGGGCGCGTGGCGATTGTGCAAGGGGTTGGCTATCCCCAGCCGGATCGCTCGCATTTCCGGTCGATGGAGATCTGGCATTCGGCCAGCACCGAACCTGCGCCCCCGAGCACCGGATGGCTCGGTCGTTTCCTCGATGCCTCGGCCCCCGACGGCGAGGCTTTTCCGCGGGGACTCTCGCTGACGGGATCGATTCCGCAGGCACTCCAGGCTGCGAAGGTGGTTGTTCCCGTCGAAGCGCAGCTCACCTCATTCAGCGAAACGAGCGGCAATCCCGCCTCGGCGCTCCGGCGCAAGCTGAGCGCGGCGTCCGGTGCCGGTACGGAGACGGGACCGGCCGGTTTCCTCAGCCGCCAGGCGGACACGCTCTACCGCACAGCGGACAAGCTCGGCCAGAGCACACAGTCCTACAAGTCGTCGGTCGAGTATCCGGGCGACGAGCTGGCCCAGAAACTGCGCCGGGCGTCTCAGATCCTCAAGGCGGGGCTTGGCGTGCGCGTTTTGTTCGTGTCGCAGGACGGCTACGACACCCACGCAGGACAGGCCGATGCGCATGGCGGATTGCTCGAAACATTGGCGAACGCGCTGTCGGCATTCCAGCGCGACCTGGTCGAACAGAAGCTGGCCGATCGCGTCACGGTCCTCGTGTTCAGTGAATTTGGCCGTCGGGTCGACGAAAACGCCAGTGGCGGTACGGACCATGGTGCCGCGTCGTGCATGTTTCTCGTCGGCGCGAAGGTCAAAGGGGGACTCATCGGTGAGTACCCGAGCCTCGAGAAGCTGGGCGAAGGGGACCTGATTTATCACACCGACTTCCGATCGGTCTACGCGAGCGTGCTCGAGCGGTGGCTGGGTTGCCCGTCGAAGCCGACGTTGGGCAAGCCGTTCCCGCGGTTGGACTTGTTCCAAGGATGACGGATGGCAGATGACGGATGGCAGATGGCAGAAGCTGGATGGGCGTTGCCAGAATGCCAAAGCATAGATGCTTTTTCATCTGCCATTCGCCATCTTGCATTTGCTACCCGTCAAACCAAATAGCACTGCCCCTGGCGCAACACCTCGATCGACCGCGCTTCGTCTTCGAAGCCGTCGGGATAATGGATGAGTCGCAGTTTCCGCTGAAGGTCTTCGGGCAGGGCGGCGAGTTTCGCGTAGGGGGTGTGGACGATCGAAGCCTCGTGGGTGGTCACCTCGTGGACGATCAGGTCGGCGGACCTGAGCCACGTGACGAGGGTGGGGTCGAACGCGGAGTCGGCGCTGAAGCCCAGGGTTCGTTCGCCCGCGCGGATGCGGAAGGCGGTCGTGGGGATTGGGTGCAGCGTTCTCCGGCACTCGATCTCAAAGGGGCCAAATGCCACGGGGGCCGAGTCCTGCAAAGCGATCAGGTCAAAATAGTCCTCGAACCGCTTCTCCACCGCGGGTCCGCCTGCCTGTTCCCACGTTTCGCCCATCCCGCCCGACAACACCCCATCCCACATTTTTGCCGAAACGCTGGGATGCGCCAGCACCGTTGCGCGGCGCCCCAGGGCGAAGTAGGAGTAGAAGCCGAAGTCCTCCAAACCGCAGACATGATCAGCGTGCAGATGGCTGATCGCCACGCCCCGGACGCGATCGAGGTCGAACGGCACTCCGGCGGTCGTCGTCGCCTCGCGCAGCATCTTGCGGATCGGGTGGGGGCATTCGATCAGCAGCCAATCGTCGTCAACACCCAGGACCAGGCACGTGGTATAGTGCTTCGCGGTGAAGGCTTCCCCGACGCCGAGCGGTATCAGTCGGACGGTGCTCATGGTGACTCGATGGGCGGTGTTCGTGGGGGCGGACGAGAACCCGAAAGTCGAGATCGGTCAGGCTGCGGGCTTCTACCGCTCTTTAAGTTTATCCTACCGCGCTGCATGATGGCTGAGAATCGCGGGTTGTCCCACGGACACCCGCGATTCCGGACCGTTCAACATACCGTGCCTACTTGCGCAACCTCGCCAGGCACGCCAACTTCGATCCACACGGACAACTCCGAACGTTGATCGCGCGGCCGAGCTCCGTCTCGTCGAGGACGAAAGGGAGTTGGTGACCAGCGAGCAATGCACTTTTGGTGACGGTTTTTGCGTGGGAATCGGCTTTCCTGTGTAGCGCTTGGCGGGAACTGCGGCGAGCGCGAGCGACTGAAACATTGTTCCGGAGCGTTCCGAGCGCCAACGAGTCGAGGGAATTTCTCACCGGAGCGATTTGCTCGAGGGAAACCCGCCGAAGATACGTTTTGGTCGCGGCTCCCAATTTCGCTCGTCATGACTCATAATATCCATGGCTCACTTGCATGGGTTTGCAACGAAAGAACGAGGCATTGCTGATGTACCGGCTCCCGCTCTTCCTACTCGTGCTCTGGTCTGCGTTGCTCGTGGCGCGGATGGGGGCCGTCGCCCAGGTGCCGGCCGAGCCCAAGCCAGCGCCGGCCGCGCCCAAGGTGGATACGGACACCGAAGGGCGATTCATGGAACGGCTCGGCCGGGGCGTCGTGGCGATCCCGAAGGACAATGGCTCGGTTTTTGTCTCCTGGCGGCTGCTCGGCGACGATCCGGTCAAAACGGCCTTCAACGTCTACCGCAAAGAAGGAGAGAAGGCCGCAATCAGGCTCAATGAGAGGCCTCTGGGCTACGAGACATGCTTCGTGGACGAGCTTGCGAACCTGGACCGCCCGTCGGCGTACTTCGTCCGGGCGGTCGTGGGCGGGGTCGAACAGCCCCCGAGCGAGCCATTCAAACTCCGCGCGAACCCCCCCATTCGCTCGTACTTGAGGGTCCCGCTCCAGACCCTGCCGGGACACACGCCCAATGATGCCTCGGTGGGTGACCTCGACGGAGACGGTGAATATGAGATCATCCTCAAGCAAGAGATGCGTCCGCGGGACAATTCTCAACGTGGCGCCACCGGAGAGACCAAGCTCGAAGCCTACAAACTTGACGGCACGATGCTCTGGCGAATTAACCTCGGAAAGAACATCCGGGAAGGGGCACACTACACGCCGTTCATCGTTTACGACCTGGACGGTGATGGCAAGGCTGAGGTCGCTTGCCGCACGGCGGACGGCACGGTTGATGGGGAGGGCAAAGTCATCGGCGACCCCAATGCCGATCATCGCAATTCGGTGGGCTACGTGCTCGACGGGCCGGAATTCATGACCATCTTTGATGGTCAGACTGGCCGAGCGCTGGTCACCGGCGATTACGTGCCCGCGCGCGGCCGCCCGGCCGACTGGGGTGACGACTACGGCAACCGGGTCGACCGGTTCCTCGCCGCGGTGGGCTACTTCGACGGCCGCCGTCCCACGCTCGTGATGTGCCGCGGCTACTACACGCGCACGGTGCTCGCCGCCTGGAACTGGCATAAGGGGGTGCTTACCAGGGCGTGGCTTTTCGACAGTGACGATGGAGGCCGGGGCCACCGCGCTTATCGGGGGCAAGGGAACCACAACCTGGCGGTCGGGGACGTGGACAATGACGGCAAGGATGAAATCGTCTACGGAGCCTGTTGCATCGACGACGACGGCCGCGGTCTCTACTCAACGCGCCTGGGGCACGGCGACGCCATTCATCTCGCGGATATCGATCCCGACCGACCCGGCCTGGAGGTCTTCGACATCCACGAGCGTGCCGAGCACCCGAACGGAGCGGAGCTCCACGTTGCCCATTCGGGACAGGTGATCTGGGGCAAACCGTCCGACGATGTCGTGCGCGGTATGACCATGGACCTCGACCCCCGCCACCGGGGCTACGAGTCATGGGCCCTGGGCGACGGGCTCGAGGGGCTCTGGAACGCCAAGGGAGAAACGATCTCGCCCACTCACCCCCGGTCCTGTAACTTCGGCGTGTGGTGGGACGGCGACCTCATGCGCGAGTTGCTGGACCGGATTACGATCAGCAAGTGGGACTGGGAGAACGGCGAGGAATCGGTGCTCCTGCGGGCCGAGGACTGCTCGTCAAACAATGGTTCCAAGGGCACCCCTTGCCTTTGCGCCGACCTGTTCGGCGACTGGCGCGAGGAGGTCATCTGGCGGTCGTCCAACAACAAGGAGCTGCGGATCTACACCACGACCATTCCCACCACCTACCGGATTCCCACGTTGATGCACGATCCCCAGTATCGTCTCAGCGTGGCGACGCAGAACGTCGGCTACAACATGCCAACCCAGGTGAGCTATTACCTGGGTAATGGCATGAAACCCCCGCCCCGGGCCAAGATCCGGACGAAGCCGGAGTGATTTGTGGGTCGACATCCAAGCTTTCGGGATGCGGTTCGACCGGATCGCGATTGATTGACGCGCGGTTTTTCCTCGTGCCGTGAAGTGAGGACTCGAACGACGGATTAGGAACGGCTGATGGGACGAAGACGAAGACGAAGACGAGGATGAGGATGAGGATGAAGATGAGGATGAGGATGAGGATGAGGATAGGGGTCGACTACGATTAATCTCCCTCCTAATCTTCATCCTCATCCTCATCCCTATCCGGGTATTCCAAAGTTCATCTGCCCCCACGAGTCGAGGGTTAATCTCGGGCAACGTATGCGGGTCGAGCTGTGCAACGGCCACCGCCGTGCACATTCCGACCGGCCCAATTCTGCACGATGAAATGCACGAAACCGCCACGGGCGGGCTCCTCCCCGACCGTGGCGGTTTCGTCTTTGAAATTGAGGAAGCCCGCGTCAGTTGCTCAGGTTGATCGAACGCGGGTTGGTGTCGGTCGAGATCAGGGTGCCATTGGCGTAGTAACGGACCTGGACCAAGATTAAGCTACCCGCGAGGTTCTTCTCCCAGGTCACGCCGGAGTTGGCCACGGACGTGTCGGGGCTGTAGCCCGACATGTTGGAGAAGTTTGATGAGTATCCGAGGTTGAGGTAGTACCCTTGACCGAACTGACCCCAGGTGGTTGAGTTCCCGTTCAGGATCTCATACCAGACGTTGCCGCTGGTATCGACGCTCATCTGCTGGGTCCAGGTGATCGTCTCGTTGGGGTACTGAAGCTGCTTGGACTTCTGCGATGCGGCGTTGATGATCTGGTTGTTCGACCAGACCTGAACCTGCATGCCGCCAGGCGAGAAGTCCGGATACTCCTTGTAGTTCAGATCGAACGCTACGAACGCCGTTCCGGCGGGGCCGCCGGGGCGCATGCAGGTCGTGATCTGCGGGCCGACGCCGGGGATGTCGGGTGTGTTGACGACAAGTTGCCAGTCTTCCTGCACCGTGTCGGGAACCGGGCCTGTCGACTGGGCCGTAACGCTGGCGAGCGACGCCGACAAGAGCGCGACAGACAGCAGAGCGACGCGTTTGATGAGTCTCATGGGAGCAGTCCTCGCTCAAAAAAGAGTCAGCGTGAAATGTAAAGTTCGACCAGACCGCCCTGGGTCCAGGACGATTGGGGTGTGCCCGGGATCGCCGTTGGGTCGCGCACGATCGCGGGCTGGACGATGACGTACTTCGGGTTCCCCTGGAAGTTCACGGCCAGGATCCGGACTCCCGCGAACTTGATCACCCGATACCAGGCGTTATTGCCGTTGCCACCGTTCTGGTCGTAGATCGGGATCGTGACCGGATTGCCGATGATCGATTCGAGCGCACTCTTGATGCCGGCGCTGATGCCGGGGTTGCCGCTGAACGTAATCTGGGGCGGAGTTTGTGTGTAATCGAGGGCGATCGTGCTATTCGGGAATGTTGCAAGCTGGGACGGGCTGATTCCGTTCTCAATCTGGGAGACGAGGATTGACGTGCTGTTGTTCGAGACCCCCACTTTGATCGTCCCCCAGTTACCTGGTGAGCCGCTGCCGACGGGGAACAAGACCGACTCCGCGATCCCGTCCGGCCCGCTCGTCACGGTTTGGGTGGATGGGTTCCAGGTGTACTGGTCCTGCGTCGTCCCCGCCATCATGGCGTTGTAAGTCGTGACGTCGAGCACGATCGGCAGCAGGTTGGCGCTGTTGCTACCATTTCCCTGGTAGCCTTTGATCGAGTACGGCCACGCCGTGGCTGTGGTCTGTGTGGTGACCGTCGTGCCCATGAATCCGAAGACCTGGGCGAAATAGGTCGGCACAATGCCAACGCGGTCCGCCGACCGTGCCACGGTCACCTGGACCGAGTTCCAGTTCGCTTCCGTGGCCGAACTCGTGTTGAGCGTTGAGCTTGGGTCGTTGGGATCGAGGTAGCCGACGAGGATATCGCCCTGGCCCGAGTTGGTCGTGTCTTGCTTGATCATGGGGGCCTGGCCGAGCACGTAATTGGCCTGGCCGATCGATTGGGCTTTCGCGTTCGCAGCGGCGACCTCGTTGGTCAAGTCGGAGATCCCCTGGAGCCGGTAATCATCGGCCAACTGCTGCGCGCCCGCCAGCGCGCCACCATCGGCAGCCGTCTGGAGATTCCCCTGTGCCACCCCGACCATCGCCGTATCGACGCACAGCGCGACGAAGCCAACGGTGACTGGGAGCAACAGAGCGAACATCGTGATCGTATAACCCTTACGGGCGGGACGATGGGAATTCCCGGAGTGGTATCGCATGGGAGAAAAACCTTGCTTGCGGTCTGTCGTGTTGCGGGATCGCCCAGGACTAGGATCTGATTCACGCAGAAGCGGAGCGAGCCAGAAATCCGATGAACTTGGACCTCAGGGGTTCTCGCTGCTCATCGTGGCCGACGCGTTGATGTTCGCACTCGTCAGGAAGAACGGGGTACCGAGCCAGCTCACCTGGCTGTAGGGGACACTCATGCTGACCGTGATCGGCGTCCCGCCCGGCGCCGTGTTCCAGGTGTAGGGTGAAGGGCACGTCGGCGTGATCGTGCCGACCGAGATTCCCGACCCACTGAGCACCGTATTGATTCGGGTCTGGACGCCACTCTGCGTGGCGCCTTGCAGCACCGCGACGCGGCACCCCTCGCGGGCCGCCGTCGTCAGGATCTGGGCCACCATGCCGAGCCGTGAGGTCTCGAGCTGCCCAAGGATCATCGCGACAAACACGGGGGTGACCAGGGCCATTTCCAGGGCACTTGTGCCGGAACGTCGGCGGGACTTTTTTTGAGGAACCAACATGATACGCCTCACATTCCAAATCCGAGGGATCTCTATCTCAAAAGGAGCCCGCGCGCCCGCGGTCCCGATGTGTACCAAGGGAACCGTAGATCGCGATTGAGAAACAGTCTGCGAGATGTTGCCGCGCGGAAACACCCGCCGCCGCTTTGCAACGGCCAAACCATCTGCCTATCTGTCCGCTCAGGACGCCGGGAGCGTGCAGTCTTCTAGCCGTAAGGCCCAGCGCTACAAGGAGATGGGCGCGCGCTTGACCATCGAAGAGACTGTCGCAGGTCACAACTCACGCTCATGAAATGGGATTCCCTGAAACGGATATGAATTCTTCGTCGCGGCCAGCGCAGTTGGTTCGATCACGCCAACTGTAGCGCTGGGTGAGGCGGTTTGCTGCTTGTGGCCAGAGTTCGTGTTCCATGGAAGGATTTCCCACGGTTTGGCCGAGCCGCATCGCTTTGAAGGTGCATGTCGCAACGGTCGCTCGTCGTCGACATTCCTGCCGAGATCGCGCAAACTCACCAATTACCCACAAGCGAAATGCCGAAGATGTAGAGTGCGGGGTTGAAACCTCAAAGGGTTTGGCAAAGAGGTGTGCTGGTCCGCGTTGACGGGGGGCGGGGGATGGGCTATGGTGCCGTTCCAACTCTCTCTCGGCGGGGCGGCGACTCGCAGGGTATGGGGTCGCCGAGGGCATGGAGGCCCAGTCGTATGGCCATGATCACGGATGCGTCCCTTGCGCTGGAGTCGGAGGCCGATAGTTTGGCCTTCGCGCGTGAGGTCTTGCGGATCGAGGCGCAGGCGGTGGAACGCGTGCGCGAGCGGCTCGGGTTCTCGATCGCGAGGGCCGCCGACCTGATCTATCGCTGTCCCGGCGGAGTGATCGTCACCGGGATGGGGAAAGCGGGCCTGGTCGGCCAGAAGCTTGCCGCGACCCTCGCGTCGACCGGTACCCGGGCGTTCCCGCTGCACCCGGCGGAAGCCGTCCACGGCGACCTCGGCCGGATCCGGGCCGACGACGTTGTGATCGCACTCTCGCAGAGCGGCGAGACCGAAGAGGTCACCCGTCTCCTCCCCGCGCTCCGGAAACTGGGGGCGGGCCTGATCGCCATCACGGAGCGGGCTTCGAGCACGTTGGGCTCGGCCGCGGACCTCTGCATCGCCCTCGGGCCGATCGAGGAGGCCTGCCCGCTTGGCCTGGCACCCTCGGCCAGTACGACGGTCCTGATGGCCGTCGGTGACGCGTTGGCACTGCTCGTGAGCCGGATGCGTGACTTCCGCGCCGAGGACTTCGCCCTGTACCATCCCGCGGGCAGTCTCGGCCGGAAGCTGACCCGCGTCGAGGATGTGATGCGGACCGGCAATCAGATCCGCCGGGCACGGCCCGATATGAGCGTGCGGGAGGTGTTCGTCAATCTCGCCGGTCCACGCCGGCGCACCGGGGCGATCCTGATCGAGGACGAGGACGAGATGCTCCTCGGAATTTTTACCGATAGCGACCTCGCACGGTTGTTCGAACGGCGCAGGGAGGTCGAGCTCGACCGGCCGATCAGCGAGGTGATGACGCGTAACCCCGTTCAGATCACCGTGGGCGCGACGCTGAGCGAAGCGGTTGAGGCCCTCAAGTCGCGGAAGATCAGTGAGTTGCCGATCGTCGACCGAGGCGGGCGGCTGGTCGGCCTGATCGACCTGACCGACCTGATCGGCCTGGTCCCTGCGGATTTTGAAGTCGAGGAGTGACCGCCGATGCCGACAAGCCCCGACCTGCCCGCGCGCTGCGGGCCGATCGAGCTCTTGCTGGTCGACGTGGACGGTGTGCTCACCGACGGCGTCATTGCGCTCGACGACCGGGGGGTGGAAACGAAGCACTTCCACGTCCGGGACGGCAGCGCGATCAGCCTGTGGCGGAAGGCCGGGAAACGCGTCGCAATCCTCTCAGGCCGCTGGGCACCTGTGGTCAACCGCCGTGCGGCGGAGCTTGGTATCAGCCCGGTCATTCAGGGCGCGGCGCAAAAAGGGGAGCCGTTCCGTGCGTTGATCCGAGATCTGGGCCTCGAGGCACGCCAGGTCTGCTACGTCGGCGACGACCTGCCCGACCTCCCTGTGCTCGGCGCGGTCGGCCTCGCCGCCTGCCCCGGCGACGCTGCTGCGGAAGTCCGCGCCGCGTCCCACTTCATCACCGATTCGCATGGTGGCCGAGGCGTCATTCGCGAGGTCGTGGAACTCATTTTGAAATGCCAGGGGGTTTGGGAAAACCTTGTCGCCAGTTACCAGGTTCCCGCTTGAGGTGCCGAGGAAATCTTTACAAAATGCCCCCGGTCGTGCGTGATTCGCCGCTTATTGGTGTTATGTTTCTTATGCCATTCCCTGATTCGTCGTCTGCGCTCCGGGATTTGCTGCAGGTCATCTCGCAACTGCCGTCTTACCTCCCGATTCGCCCCTCGACCTTGACCGCCCGCTAGAATGCTCATAGCCGAGTAATGTGGGATTTCCAAGGCCCTCACGGACGCACGAGTGTTTAACAGAGCCCTCCGAGTCGCGATGACCTTCGGCCTGTTGCTGGCGGGATACGTCAGCTACGACCGTGCGTTCGCGTTCGTGGCAGCGACGCTTCAGGCGTCGCAGCAGCGTCCGGTTCTCATTCAGGCTAAGAAGCGGTCGGTGAACTTGCAGGGAGCGATCGATCTCGCGGTCCGCAGCCTTGGCCCGGATTACTGGGCCTCGAGTGACTCGGCGAGCATGTTCCGGATTTACAATGCTGAGCGCGGATGGTGGATCTTTGCGGAAAACGTGGAGCGTGAGAACGAGGGCAAGCGCCTGATTCTCACGCCGTTCGCGCTCATCTGGCAGTCGCGCGACAAGAAGAGCGTGAAGGTCGCGACCAGCGACAAGGCGATCCTCCTGCTCGATCAACCGATCGACGGGGCGATGAAGCCAGGCGGCAGTGGCGAGATGCACGTCGTCAACGCGCGATTGGAAAGAAATGTATTCCTCCGCGACGACAAGGGGACGCCCACTCGCGACGACGACCTGCGGATCTTTGGCCGTGAGAACCAGGGACTCCGCTATATTGAGTTCGACGAGAAGAAGGAACGAATCGCGTACGACTCGTATGTCACGATTGAAGACCGCGACATGCGGGTTTCCGGCGAGATCATGGACATCGTGCTCCGGCCCAAGGGGTCGCCGGTGCCGGGCAAACCGGGCGGATTCGATGGTGCGCAGACGATGTTCCTGCAAAAGAACGTGCACATCGTCATCAAGGATGTGGGGCGTTCCGGCATCATGCCGGGTACGGCCGCCCCGAGCCCAACCGCACCCAAGGGCAAGACCCCGCTCGACCTGCGATGCGACGGCATGATGCGGATCGATCTTCCCACGCCCCGGCTGCCCGTGGCCGTCGGCCCCCCTGCTCCGCCGGCGCCCACGTTTGCCGAGTTCGGCCGGAACGTGGAGGTCGTGCGCGGGAAGCTCAACGAACAGCCGGATCGTCTCTTCTGCGACCACCTTAGGCTCATGTTGATGCCCAGCGACAAGCAACCCGTGGCGCCGGCCCAGGGTTCGGCGGTGGCGGTCGCGAAGACGGCGCCTGTCGAGACGCCGAAGGCGCCCCGCACGGGAACTGAGGCGGACGACGAGGAAGCTGCAGACGAAGGTGCAGGCGGAGCGCTTGCCGATCTCGCCCTTCGACAGGCAAACGCCACCGGCCACTCGGTGGTCTTGATTTCCCCGTCCCAGAACGCAAAGGTCAGTCACTGCAACGAGCTCATCTATAAGAAACTGCTCCCGTATGCGGCGGACGAGACCTACATGCGGAGCGACTCGACCTCCAAGCTGTTCGTCGAGAAGCTCGACATCCCGGCTCAAGGACCGGACAAAGGCAAGGTTGTCAACGTCATGCACATCCGGTGCGTGGACGCCACGATCTTCGAGACGGAGAAGGGGAAAAACGAGTCGGATGTGATCGCGCGGGGCCCAGGGATCCTCGAGACCCGGCCGGGGCTCGACAAGCCGGTTGAGCGCACGGCGGTCTGGAATGATGGGTTGGTGTTCCATCCGGTCCACAACGCGAAAGGCGAGCTGCTCAAGCAGATCACGCTCACCAGCTTCCCGAAACTGCACGACATCCCCGAGCAGACGACGCTCGACGCCCGCGAAAAGATCGTGGCCTACCTGACTCCCAAGCCGCAGGGGCTCCAGCTCGATCAGTTGCTCGCGACGCGGGACGTGCACCTGAATGCACCCGGGCGGTACGTGACGGCCAATGAGCGGCTCGACGCCACATTCGAGCACACTCCGCCCACCGCAACGGCGGTGCCAGCCGCCCCAGCCGCGGCTCCCGCCTCCCCGCCGCCGAAGTCCAAGTTCGTCGTGGCGAGTGATCCGTTCGCGGAGGATGCGAAGGCGCCTGCGAAGGATCCCAACCAGGAGCCGAAACCCGCGGACCCCGACGTGTTTGTGCAGGCGAATCGCGTCTGGGCCAAGATCGTGCAGCGACCGGTCGACGCGCCCGACACGAAGTCCAAGAGCGACACGAAAGTGGCCCAGGGCCCCGCGCCTGGCAACGCGAAAATGGGTCTGGGCGGTGCGAAGGGGACGAAGAGCGAGGTCCAGGAGCTCTTTCTGACCGGCCAGGTCAAGTTCCACCAGGATCCTGCCCCCGGTGAGTCGAGGGGCACGGACGTCACAGGCGAAGCGTGCCGGGGCGATCACGAAGGCAATGGCCTGTGGCGGTTCCAGGTCTTCGACGACGATCCCACACGGCCCAGGGGCCTCGACCCGCTGAGCACGCCGATCGGCGACTTGCTCCGCCCCTTGATCCCTGCGCGTGTGGTGACCAAGGAAATGACCGTCGAAGGGCCGGAGATTGGCATCGAGCAATCCACGGACAAAGCCTGGGTTTGGGGACCGGGCCAGCTCGAAATGGAGACGGAGCGGGGGCTGCTGACCGAAGATGGCGCCACGCCGGTCGCGCCCAATCCGGGCGGCGATCCGAAGGGCGCCCAGACCCGGAACGCGGCGAAACCGGTTCAGGGTCAGACCGTGGTCCAAAAAGACACCAAGGGCGAAGCGAGAGACAAGGCCAAACCTGCCGCCAAGAAGGTTCCTTTGACAATCACCTGGCGCGATCAGATGAAATTCTTCGGCCAGTCGACCGACCCGAGCGGCCGCCCCACGGCACGAGCCGAGTTCTTTGATGGCGTACTGGCGAAGAACGGCGACGACGGTGTGCTCTATAGTGAAGCCATGAAGGTCTACTTCGACCGACCGATCAAGCTCGCGCGATTGAAGGCGATGCCCGGCGCAAACGTCGGGCCTACTGGCCCCGATGCGAAGGCTGGCCCGGTGGAGGCCGAGCCGAAGCACGACGTGCACCTGATCGAGTGCTTCGCCAACGTCACAGCGGCGGCCCGCAAGGTCGATCCGGACACCCACACGCTGCTTCAGCAGGAACGGATCGAGGGCAGCAAGCTGATCTACAACAAGGTTACCGGCGAGTTCGTCGTCCCCGGTAAGGGCCAGGTTTGGTACTGGAACCGTGCGGGTGAAGGTCCGACGATGGGTCCGGGACCGGGCGCCGAGCCTGCCCGAAGCGCGCCGGGTGATCCTCCGCCAGGCGCGTCGCGTCCTGCACCGGTGACGCGCGCTTCCAATCCGACAAGGGGCACACCCGTCGTCAGCCGCAACACCAATGGTTCGAAGCCGGTGGGGCGTACCACGAATCCGAATGCTGGCGAGTCCGAAGAACGGCTGCCGCTGGAGATGACCCAGATCACGTTCCGCAAGCAAATGAACGGCCGGTTTCTGATCGGCAAGGAAGGCGAGCACGAGCCGCGTACGGCCCACTTCTTCGGAGACGTCGAGGCCCTGCATGCTCCTGTGAAGAACACTTATGTTCGGTTCAACGCCGATAAGCCACCGACCGGCTTCTCTTACCTCACAGCCCAATCGATGCGTGCCATCACTGAACCGCCGCCCGTCGACGCCGCCAAGGGAACGCCCAGCCGGACGTTCTTGAAAGCCTTCGACAACGCGTACGTTCGGCGCCTGGATTCGGGTATTCACGCCGACGTCGTCACCTTCGACTCCGAAAAGAACCTCTACTACGCCTATGGCAATGACGGCCGCGACGTCGTGATGCAGCAGTACCACGGCGTGGGCCAACCGGCCTCGACGAACCGCGCCCGGGCCGCCTGGCTCAACAACAAGACCGGGGCCGCCGAGGTCGTCGATCCCAAGGATATCGCACTCATCGACGCCAAGACGGGTGTCCGCCCCACGCCGGTTGATCCCCCGAAGCCCGCGCCACCCACGCGCTCGAAGCCTCGCGGACGTCTCCCCGGCCGCAGTACGCTCGAGCGCCGAGGGTTCAGCGGGCAATAACGGCACGCTCATTGCGTGCAAATCAGGGCTCCCGCGCTTCGGCGATCGGCGGTTCTATGCACGAATAAAATATGTGAATCCCCATCCATGGGAAGGGGAGGCATACGCGTTAACTTAACGCTACGCCCAATCCCTCACGTGAGGAAAACATATAACTCCCCCCTTGGGAAGGGGGGTGGACAGTGGCCGTCCGACGAGTGCAATTCCGCCACGAACCGCATGCGTTTAAAGCCCCCGGGGAGCGGTGTTGGCCTCCGCCACCGGCGCCCCGTTCCGCTCCGGGCACCCTCCTACTACCGGTAAAGATGAAGCCTCGCTTTACGGCGAAACGCCACGGCAGACAGACATCATGACGGAAACCTTTGTCATCCTCGATTCGAGCGCACGCATAGAGCGACATCATTTCCGGACAAACGACTCACTTGCGATGGCAAAGCGAAGAACCGAGAGCGGAGGCCACTGTCCACCCCCCCTACCCTGGGGAGTTGAAAAGTCGGCGTCGCGTCACGGTTTTCTCGCCCTCTTCTGCGCGAAAAACGTGGCGCGACGGTGCCTTTTTTGGCCCTTTCAGGGCCAAGGGCGCAACAGAAATGACGGAACTCGCAACGACACCCATCGGGACTCTTCAACTTCCCACCCCTACCCTCCCTTCCCAAGGGGGGGGTTATATAATCCGCCCTTGCGTGCAGAGCGGGCCGGTCGCGTGCAACCCAATCGCCATCCGCTCTCGGCGGCAGCCTCTTGTGAGCCGAGTTGGTGCTGGCTAACTTGCAACGGGCTTTGGGCACCGCCCGGGTGCTCAATGGGTCGGCTCTTCACCTGGGATTTCCCAGACCCTCGAACACAGGAGAGACTGAATGTCGTTCAAGAAGTTCATTCCGACACTCGCGGTGGGCACTCTCTTCACATTCGCCTCGATGGGCTTCTGGGCGAGCGCCCAGGAGCCGAAGCATGCCATGCCGGCGGGCAGCATCACCAAGGCGATCGCGGTGCTGCACTCGACCAAGGGGAGCCATGCGCACGGCACCGTCACCTTTACGAAGGTGGAGGGCGGGGTCAAGATTCACGCCAAGATCGCCGGGCTGACACCCGGCAAGCACGGCTTCCACGTCCACGAGTTCGGCGATTGCAGCTCGCCTGACGCCAAGTCGGCCGGTGGTCACTTCAACCCGCAGAAGCTCGACCACGGCGACCCGCATTCGGCCAAGCGTCACGTCGGGGACCTGGGCAACATCGAAGCCGATGCCGATGGGAACGTGGATTACGAGGCTGTCGACAAGCTGATTAGCTTTTCCGGCGCGACTTCGATCATCGGCCGCGGCCTGATCGTCCATGAGAAGGCCGACGACCTCAAGACCCAGCCCACCGGCGACGCTGGCGGTCGCGTCGCGTGCGCCGTGATCGGCGTGGCCAAGGGCGAGTGAACGTGGAGGCGGATGGCCATAAGCGTTAACCTAGAGCGCTTAACGGTTGGGTTGCACACGATCAGCCACCGACGGTCCCGGCTCTACATCATCCCAAACTTCTGGACGCGCCTTAACGTTACGGGCGTGGGTAAAGCATCCTCCCTCCCCCCATCGTGGGGGAGGGCTGGGGTGGGGGGGCCGTCGCACGGTTACTGGTTGCCCGGAACCCCCCACCCCAACCCTCCCCCACAAGGGGGGAGGGAGTTCTGATGCTTCTGTGTTTT